>CAZBDE010000036.1:0-18046 GCA_964490415.1 uncultured Pseudoxanthomonas sp.
CCGACGCCGACGAACATCTCGACGAAATCCGAGCCGGAGATCGAGAAGAACGGCACCTTGGCCTCGCCGGCGATGGCGCGGGCCAGCAGGGTCTTGCCGGTGCCCGGCGGGCCGACCATCAGCACGCCGCGCGGGATCTTGCCGCCGAGCTTGGTGAACCTGGACGGGTCGCGCAGGAACTCGACCAGTTCGCCGACCTCTTCCTTGGCCTCGTCGCAGCCGGCCACGTCGGCGAAGGTGACCTTGACCTGGTCCTCGCCCTGCAGCTTGGCCCGCGACTTGCCGAACGACATCGCGCCCTTGGCGCCGCCGCCGCCGCCCTGCATCTGGCGCATGATGAACAGCCAGAAGCCGATGATCAGCAGCACCGGCAGGAAGTTCAGCACGATGCCCCAGAAGCCCGGGCCGGTCTGCGGCTTCTCGCGGACCACGTCCACGTTCTTGGTGTACAGCTGGTCGATCAGCTTGGAGTCGTTCGGGCCGACCACCTGGCCTTCGGTGCCGTCGGTGCGCTTGTAGCGGATCGCGTTGGCGGTGAAGGTGCTCTCGTCGGTGATCGTGACCGAGCGGATCTTGCCGGCGTCCACGTCCTGCAGGAAACGGGTGTAGCTCGGCGTCTCGCCGACCGTGGCGGTTGCGCCGTCGCGCGGCGAGAAACTCTGGAACACGACCATCAGCACGATGGCGACGACCACCCAGAGCAGGAGATTCTTGGTCAAGTCGTTCATCCTCATCGGCTCCGCGGTTCCCTTCGTTCGGCGTTTCGCACTGGCTGGTCGGGCTTGTTTCTTGGGTCGGGCTTGCTTGGTCGAGCTTACTTGATATGAAGGCGCTTGCCCTGCGCCAGGGCATAGACTTCCGGCGAACGCTTGCGCGAGGCGGCCGGCTTGCGGATCGCCACCTTGTCGTAGCGGCGACGCAGCTCGCGCACGTAGTCGTCGAAGCCCACCCCCTGGAACAGCTTGATCAGGAAGGCCCCGCCGGGGCGCAGGTGGTTGTCGGCGAATTCCATCGCCAGCTCGGCCAGGTGCATCGCCCGTGCCTGGTCGACCACGTCCACACCACTCATATTGGGGGCCATGTCCGACAGCACAAGGTCCACGCGCTGGCCGTCCAGCAGCGTCTCCAGCTGCGATAAGACGGCTTCCTCCCTGAAGTCGCCATGAAGGAATTCGACCCCGGCCAGCGGCGGCATCTCCAGGATGTCCAGGGCCACGACCCGGCCGCTGTCGCCCAGCGCCTGGCGCACGTACTGCGACCAGCCGCCCGGCGCCGCGCCCAGGTCGACCACGGCCATGCCCGGCTTGAGCAGGCGGTCGCGCTCGATCAGCTCCTCGAGCTTGTACGCCGCACGCGAACGCAGGCCCTCGGCCTGGGCCTTCTTCACGTAGGGATCGGCGAAATGCTCGCGGAGCCAGCGTTGGCTGCTCTTGCTGCGGGACATGCGGGGAACGGGCGCGACACCCGCGGCGGTATGGGCCGCCATGATACCCTGAACGGCCCCAAGACCCGCCCCGGCTCCCCGATGTCCGCGACCCTGACCGCCGCGCAGAACCGTTTCCTCCGCGGCCAGGCCCATGGCCTGAAGGCCCTGATGCAGGTGGGCGGCAAGGGCATCACCCCGGCCCTGCTGGCCGAACTGGATGCGGTGCTGGAGCGGCACGAACTGGTCAAGGTGAAGGTCGGCGCCGAGGACCGCGAGGCCCGCGACGCGATGATCGCCGCGCTGGCCGGCCAGACCGGTTCGGCCCTGGTGCAGCGGATCGGCCATACCGCCACCCTGTACCGCCCGTCGCGGGAAAACCCCTCGATCGTCCTGCCGCGCCCCTGAGTCGGGCGCACGGACACCGGCGCCGACCGCGATGCAACTGAGCCACGAACGCCCCGACTACGCCTGGGTCCTGCGCGGGGCCGACGGCCGCCGTGCCCGGGTCAACGCGCGCGTGCTGGAGCGCAGCTTCGCCATCGCCCCGGACCGGCTGCTGGAAGACTGGCCGGCGCCCGCCGCGGCCGCGGCGCTGGAACCGGCCCATCTCGAACCGCTGCTGGCACTTTCGCCGGAACTGCTGGTGCTGGGCACCGGCGAGCGCCAGGTGTTCCCTCCGGCGGCGGTGCTGGCCGCCTGCCTGACCCGCGGCGTCGGCATCGAAGTCATGGACAACGCCGCCGCCGCGCGCACCTACCACATCCTCGCCGGCGAAGGCCGCCGCGTCGTGGCCGCCTTCCTCCTCGTCGGCTGACCCCCTCCGTCCTTGCCGTTGTCGGCGCCGTTGTAGGAGCTCCCTTCAGGGGCGACCCGAGGCCGCGTCCGGGCCCCGCGTTCCACGCATACCCGTCCCGGGGAACGTCGGCATTCCAGCCGGCGCGCTTCACAACGTTGGGTCCCGGAGATGCGTCGGGTCGCCCCTGAAGGGAGCTCCTACAACGGGCGCAGCTTCGTCGTTTACGCTACCGTTTCGGCAGGTACAGCAGCGGATCCACCGGCTTGCCGTTGTAGCGGATCTCGAAGTGCAGCTTCTCGCGGTCGGTGCCGCTGCGACCCATCTCCGCGATCTGCTCGCCGGCCTTCACCTTCTGGCCCTCGGCGACCAGCCGCTTGCGGTTGTGGCCGTAGGCCGACAGCCACTGCTCGTTGTGCTTGACGATGATCAGCTCGCCGTAGCCGACCAGGCCGGCACCGGAATACACGATCACGCCATCGCCCGCGGCGAGCACCGGCTGGCCGCTGCTGCCGCCGATGTCGATGCCCTGCCGGGTGTTGTCGCCGGCCACGTAGCTGGCCAGCAGCACGCCCTGCGCGGGCCAGCGCCAGGTGAAGCCGCTGCTGGCCGGCGGCGGTGGCGCAGGCGCGGTGGTGGGGGTGCCCGGCTTTGGCGGAGTCGCGGTGCGGCCCGGCGCGGTCGTCGTGGCGGTGCCGCGCGCGCCCCCCTGGCCCAGCGCCAGGCGCTGGCCCGGATAGATCGTGTAGGGCTGCTTCAGGCCGTTCCAGCGGACCAGGTCCCCGACCGCCACGCCGTTGCGGCGCGCGATCGCATACAGCGTGTCGCCCTGCTGCACCACCACCGTCGCGCCGGCGCGTCCGCTGGAAGGCGCGGCGGACTTGCCCGCACCCTCCTCCGGCGCGCGCACCACCGTGCTGCTGCACGCGGCCAGCAGCAGGGCCAGGCCCGCGGCCAGGCAGCCCCGCATCAGTCCGGCTCGGCTCGTTGCGCTCATCGTTGCTCCGTCGTCGTGGCGGACAGCATGCCCGGTTCGGGTCCGCATCATCCGGTGAAATGCTTCAGCAGGCCGTGCGCGGCCATGCCGCCGCCGCCGATCAGGATACCGAAGTAGACCATCGTGCCGAGGTTGGCCAGGTGGCCGAGCAGGATCGCGCTGCCGTCGCGCTGGATCATGCCGATCGCGTACAGCAGCAGCGCCAGCCCCGGCAACGTGTTGCTGAAGGGGATGAAGCCGAACGGCGCCATCAGCAGCAGCGCGGCGAGGATGAAGGCCAGGTTGTTGAAGAGGTCCTGGGCACGGCCCTCGACCAGGCCGCGCAGCCGGTACGGACGGCTGACCCGCTCCAGCCGGCGCACCCAGTCCAGGCCGCCGGTCAGCGCCGGGCGCAGACGCGCGGCCGGCAGCGCGCGCGCGCGCAGCTTCGCCGGCAGCCATAGCGGGCGCCGCAGCAGGCGGCTGATGCCGACCAGCAGAATCGCCGCGCCGAACACCGTGCTCACCCCAGGGATCGAGACCGGGATCAGGAACACCAGGGTCAGCAGGATGGTCAGCAGCAGCAGGCCCTCGTCGCCGAACACCTGCAGCAGTTCGCCCAGGGTGAGCTGGTCTTCGGGCAACTGGGCGATGATCGCCTGCAGCTGGTCACCGAGCGAGCCGGCGTCGTTGATCCGGGAAAGCGTGGTTTCGGCCATGGGGTTCAGTCGATGGTGCCGGACAGCAGCGGCACGAAGGTCACCGCGGCCAGCCGCGTCTCGTCCACGCCGCCGTCCTCGCGCCGGACCAGGCGCACCAGCGCCTGCCCGCCGCTGCCGCCGACCGGCGCGACCAGCACGCCGCCCGGGCGCAGCTGCTCGACCAGCGCCGGCACCAGCGCCGGCGCGGCGGCGGTGACGATGATCGCGTCGTAGGGGCCGTGCTCGGGCCAGCCAATGCGGCCGTCGTCGTGCTTGCTGCGCACGTTCATGCCCAGGGTGCGGAAGCGCTTGCGCGCCTGCCGCAGCAGTTCGCCGATGCGCTCGACGGTGTGCACTTCCAGCCCCAGCGCGGCCAGCACCGCGGCCTGGTAGCCGGAACCGGTGCCGACCTCGAGCACCTTGGCCGGCGCGTGCTCCAGCAGCACCTCGGTCATCCGCGCCACCACCCACGGCTGGGAAATGGTCTGGCCGTGGCCGATCGGCAGCGCGGTGTCCTCGTAGGCGCGACTGGCCAGCGCCTCGTCGACGAACAGGTGCCGCGGCAGGGTGCGGATCACATTGAGCACGCGCTCGTCGGCGATGCCCTGGCCATTGCTGGCGCCGTCGCGCAGGCGCTCGACCAGGCGGTCGCGCACGCGCTGCGAGGTCATGCCCGAACCGACCGACTCCGGTTGCAGCCGCAGCCGCGGGGTCACGCGTCCACCCCGCCACCGCCTATCCCTGCGTCGGCCAGCGCCGCGCTCAGGCCGCCGACCCAGCCGGCGACCTTCTCCAGCGCCTGGTAGCGGGTCAGGTCGACATGGATCGGGGTGATCGAGATGTGGCCGGTGCGCACCGCATGGAAATCGGTGCCGGGGCCGGCATCCTGCTCCGGGCCGGCCGGGCCGATCCAGTACACGGTGCGGCCGCGCGGATCCGGCTGCGGCACGCAGGGCTCAGAGCGGTGGCGGTTGCCCAGGCGGGTGACCTCGAAGCCGCGCACCTCGCCCCAGGCCAGGTCGGGCACGTTGACGTTGAGGATGGTGTCGGCCGGCAGCGGATCGGTGATCAGGCGCGCGACGATCTCCACCGCGGCGCGCGACGCGGTCTCGTAATGCTTCGCGTCGTGGTTGCGGGTGGCCAGCGACACGGCCACCGCGGGCAGGCCGAGGAAGCGCCCCTCCATCGCCGCCGACACGGTGCCCGAATAGATGACGTCGTCGCCCAGGTTGGCGGTGTTGTTGATCCCCGAGACCACGATGTCCGGCTCGAACTCGAACATGCCGGTCAGGGCCAGGTGCACGCAGTCGGTGGGCGTGCCGGCGACCGAGCAGGTGTAGTGGTCCAAGCGCTTGACCCGGATCGGCAGGTCCAGGGTCAGCGAGTTGCTGGCGCCGGAACGGTCGCGGTCGGGGGCCACCACGTAGACCTCGTGGCCGGCGTCGCGCAGGCCCTGGGCCAGGGCGTGGATGCCGGGCGCGTCCACGCCATCGTCGTTGCTTACCAGTACGCGCATGGGCTTCCTCGAAAACATCCGCATGATACCGGAAGCCTCCGCCGCGGTTGCGCCGCCGGCGTCGCGCGGCGCGCGCAGGCCGCCGGAATGCGGCCGCGCGGGCCGCGTCGAGCGCGGCGCCATTCGCCCGCGGCAGCCTGCGCTACGCTGTGCGCATGCACGAGGACGAGGAAGATCCCGCCGCCCTGTTCCGCGCCGCCATCGGCGAGGTCGCGCCGCTGCGCAAGCCGGCGCAGGCGCCGCCCGCACCGCCGCGGCCACGCCCGGCGCGGCGGCCGGTCGCGGTCGACGCCGCCACCGGCGGGCGCATCGCCGACCACCCCGACGCGGTGCTGCTGCGCGGCGACGCCAGCGCCTTCCGCCGCGAACGGCTGCCGGCACGCGACTGGCAGCGCCTGCGCCGCGGCCAGTTCTCCGCCCAGGACGAACTGGACCTGCACGGCGCCAACGCCCTCCAGGCCGAGGCGCTGCTGGCCCGTTTCCTGGCCGAGTCGGTCGAGGCCGGGCTGGGCTGCGTGCGCATCATCCACGGCAAGGGCGCCGGCGGCGGCGAGGGCGTGCCGGTGCTGAAGAACCTGGTCGACCGCTGGCTGCGCCAGCGCGGCGAGGTCCTCGCCTTCCATTCCGCGCCGCCGGCGCAGGGCGGCACCGGCGCGCTGCTGGTCCTGCTCGCCCGCCGCTGAGCGGGGCCTCCGGCCCATACGGTCCGGTCCGGCCGGCGCGTGCGGCTAGAATGCGCGGCTATGGACGCCCCGGTCTTCACCGCCGCCGAACTGGCCGAACGCTTCGCCCTGCAGCTGCACGGCGACGGCGCCACCCCCGTGCACGGGGTCGCCACCCTGGCCAGCGCCGGCCCGGGCCAGCTCGCCTTCCTCGCCAACCCGCGCTACCGCGGGCAGCTGGCCGAGTCGGCCGCCGCGGTGGTGGTGCTGCGCGCCGACGACGCCGCGGCCGCGCCCGGTACCGCGCTGGTGGCCAGGGACCCGTACGTGGCGTTCGCGAAGATCTCCGCCTTGTTCGAGCGGATCCCGGCGCGCGCGCCGGGCATCCACCCCAGCGCCGCGGTCGACCCCACCGCCGAGGTTTCGCCCGACGCCCACGTCGGCCCGTTCGTCTCCATCGGCGCCCGCTCGAAGGTCGGCCCGGGCTGCGTGATCGGCCCGGGCTGCACGATCGGCGAGGACTGCGCGCTGGACGCCGGCTGCGAACTGCAGGCCCGCGTCACCCTGGTCGCCCGGGTGCGCCTGGGCAAGCGCGTGCGGATCCTGCCCGGCGCGGTGCTCGGCGCGGCCGGGTTCGGCCTGGCGATGGACGCCGGCAGTTGGGTCAACGTGCCGCAGCTGGGCGGGGTGGTGGTCGGCGACGACTGCGAGATCGGCGCCAACACCTGCATCGACCGCGGCGCGCTGGACGACACGCTGCTGGACGAGGACGTGCGCATCGACAACCTGGTCCAGATCGGCCACAACGTGCGCATCGGCGCGCATACCGCGATCGCCGGCAGCGCCGCGGTGGCCGGCAGCGCCAGGATCGGCCGCTACTGCCTGATTGGCGGCGGCGCCGGCGTCGTCGGCCACCTCGAGATCGCCGACAAGGTCACGATCACCGCACGGTCGCTGGTCACCCATTCCATCCGCGAGCCCGGCGAGTACTCCTCGGGCACCCCCCTCACCGACAACCGCACCTGGCGGAAGAACGCCGCCCGGTTCAAGCAACTGGATGCGCTGGCGCGCCGCCTCAACGCCTCCACCCAGGAAAGCCCCGAATGAACGAAACCGTGAAGCTGCCCGTCGAGGTCAACACGATCCAGACGCTGATCCCGCACCGCTATCCGTTCCTGCTGGTGGACCGGATCATCGACCTGGACATCGAGGCCAAGCGCATCGTCGGCGTGAAGAACGTGACCTTCAACGAGCCGTTCTTCCAGGGTCATTTCCCGACCCAGCCGATCATGCCCGGCGTGCTGATCATCGAGGCGCTGGCCCAGGCCGGCGGCGTGCTGACCCAGCTCTCGCTCGGCCGCGACGCGCAGTCCAAGCTGTTCTACATGGTCAAGGTCGACAACGCCCGCTTCAGCCGCCAGGTCGTGCCCGGCGACGTGCTCGAGCTGCACGTGCAGATCAAGCGCGTGATCCGCAACATGGCCGTGTACTACGGCGAGGCCAAGGTCGGCGGCGAGATCGCCGCCTGCGCCGAGGTGCTGTGCGCCGGCACCCGCGAATAGCGGCCGCCGGCGACACGCGACGCCCGCGCACCAGAAGCACCGCGCCTGCCCCACGGGAACCCCGATGAACGACACCGCCCGCATCCACCCCACCGCCGTCATCGACCCGGGCGCGCGCCTGGGCGAGGGCGTGAGCGTGGGCGCCTTCACCCTGATCGGTGCGGACGTCGAGATCGGCGACGGATGCGAGATCGGCCCGCACTGCAGCTTCGCCGGCCCGACCCGGATCGGCCGCGACAACCGCTTCATCGGCCACGTCGCCGTCGGCGGCGAACCGCAGGACAAGAAGTTCGGCGGCGAACGCAGCGAGCTGGCGATCGGCGACCGCAATGTCTTCCGCGAGTTCGTCACCCTGAACCGCGGCACCGGCGGCGGCGGCGGCATCACCCGGATCGGCGACGACAACTGGATGCTGGCCTACACCCACGTGGCCCACGACTGCATCGTCGGCAACCACTGCATCTTCTCCAACAACACCACCCTGGCCGGGCACGTGACCGTGGGCGACTGGGTGATCATCAGCGGCTTCGCCGGCGCCCACCAGTTCTGCCGGATCGGTGCCCATGCGTTCATCGCGATGGGCGCGCTGGCCAACGGCGACGTCACCCCGTTCACCATGATCGGCGGCAACTCGCTCGGGCGGCCGCGCGGGATCAACAGCGAGGGCCTCAAGCGCCGCGGCTTCAGCGCCGAGCGGATCGCCGCGATCAAGCGCGCCTACCGCACCCTGTACGTCGCCGGCCTGCCGCTGGCCGAGGCCCGCGAGCAGCTGGCGCAGCAGGCCGAGGACAGCGACGACGTGCGCCAGCTGCTCGAGTTCATCGACAGCGGCGAACGGCCGCTGCTGCGCTGACGCGGGCGCGGAGCCGGCCCGGTGAACGCGACCCCATGAACGAAAGGATCCGCGGCAGCGAAGCGGCGCGGCGCGCCGGCGACGGTGGCCTGCGCATCGTGCTGGTCGCCGGCGAGGCCTCCGGCGACGCGCTCGGCGCGGGCCTGGTCGAGGAGCTGCGCAGGCGCTTCCCCGACGCGCGCTTCGCCGGGATCGGCGGCGACGCGATGCGTGCGGCCGGGGTGCAGACCTGGCACGACGCCAGCGAGCTGTCGGTGATGGGCCTGTTCGAAGTGCTGCGCCACCTGCCGCGGCTGCTGAAGCTGCGCCGCGAGTTCCGCCAGCGCGCGCTGGACTGGCGGCCGGACGTGGTGGTCGGGATCGACGCGCCGGACTTCAACCTGGGCGTGGAGCGCTGGTTCAAGCGGCGCGGCGTGGCGACCGTGCACTACGTCAGCCCCTCGGTCTGGGCCTGGCGCGAGAAGCGCGCCGAGAAGATCGGCGAAAGCGCCGACCGGGTGCTGTGCCTGTTCCCGATGGAACCGCCGATCTACGCCCGCCATGGCGTGGACGCGCGCTTCGTCGGCCACCCGATGGCCGACGCGATGCCGCTCGAACCGGACCGCGAGGCCGCGCGCGCGCAGTTGGGCCTGCCGCCCGGCGCGCCGGTGCTGGCGGTGCTGCCCGGCAGCCGGCTGGGCGAGATCGAGCGGCTGGGCGAAGTGTTCTTCGAGGCCGCCTGGCGCGTGTCCGAGGAAATGCGCGCGCTGCACGTGGTGGTGCCGGCGGCCAACGCCCGTTGCCGCGAACTGCTGCAGGCGCAGCTCTCGCGCTCGGCGCTGCCGCTGCTGCACTCGCACCTGCTCGACGGCCAGGCGCGCACCGCGCTCGCCGCCGCCGACGTGGTCCTGCTCGCCTCAGGTACCGCGACCCTGGAAACGATGCTGTCGAAGCGGCCGATGGTGGTCGGCTACCGCATCTCGCCGCTGACCTACCGCGTGGTGCGCGCGCTGGGCCTGCTCAAGGTCGACCGCTACGCCCTGCCCAACGTGCTCGCCGGCGAAGACCTGGCGCCGGAGCTGATCCAGGACGCCTGCACCCCCGACCGCCTCGCCGGCGCGATCCTGCACTGGTTCCGCACGCCCGGAGCGGTGGCCGCGCTGGAACCGAAATACCTCGCCCTGCACCGGCAACTGCGCCGCGACGCCTCGGCCACCGCCGCCGAAGCGGTGGCCACGCTGCCGGCGCTGGGCCAGCGCCGGCCACACCGATGAGGCGCCGCGCGACCGCCGCGGACGCCGGCCCGGGCATGTTCGCCATCGACCGCAGCGTGCTGCGCGTGGCCGGCGTCGACGAAGCCGGCCGCGGGCCGCTCGCCGGCCCGGTGGCGGTGGCCGCGGTGATCCTCGACCCGGCCCGCCGCATCGATGGCCTGGACGACTCGAAGAAGCTCAGCCCTGCCCAGCGCGAAGCCCTCTACCCGCAGATCGTCGAACGCGCCCTGGCCTTCCACATCGAGATGGTCGCGGTGGAGGAGATCGACCGCCTCAACATCCTCCACGCCACCCTCGAAGGCATGCGCCGCTGCGTCGTCGCCCTCGGCCCGCAGGTGCAACTGGTCCGCATCGACGGCAACACCCTGCCCCGCGCCTTGCCCTGCATGGCCGAAGCCATCGTCGGCGGCGACGCCCTGGAGCCGGCGATCAGCGCCGCCTCGATCCTGGCCAAGGTCGCCCGCGACCGCCTGATGTGCCGCCTGCACGAAGAACACCCCCACTACGGCTTCGACGTGCACAAGGGCTACCCGACCCCCGCGCACCTCGCCGCCCTGGCCCGGCACGGCCCCTGCCCCCACCACCGCCGCAGCTTCGCCCCCGTCCGCGCCGCCCTCGCCCGCGCCGCCGGATCCGTCGCCGCGCTCTGATTCCGCCCGCCTCGCCGGACGTCCCCGGCTACGCTCCGCCCGGCACCCGAGCCTCGCCGTGGCGTGCGGGCCTCCGGGGCGAAGTCAAGGAGGAGGCATCCGCCGCAGGCGGATGCCGGGGGACATGGGTCCCGGAGGCCCGCATGCCGCGGCGAGGCCCTCCAGATCGCGGCGCCATCGAACACCAGCGCCTTTCCGCACACCCTGAAAGCGGACGGCCCGCAGAAGCGGGCCGTCGTCGCGATCACTCGCCGGAAGCCAGGCGACTCAGTGCGCGTGACCGCCATCGCCATGCACATGCCCGTGCTCGATCTCCTCCGCACTGGCCTCGCGCACCTCGACGATCTCCACGTCGAAATGCAGGTCCTTGCCCGCCATCGGATGGTTCAGGTCCACGTCGACCACGCTGTGGCCGACCTTCTCCACCGTCACCGCCCGCGGCCCGAAATTGGTCTGCAGCACCACCTGCATCCCCGGCTGCAGCCTGGTGTTGCCGAAATGCTTCTTCGGGATGCGCTGGCCCATGCCCTCGCGGCGCTCGCCGTAGGCCTCGGCCGCCGCCACGTCCACGCCGAAGCTCTCGCCGGCCTCCTTGTCCTGCATCGCCGCCTCCAGCCCCGGGATGATGTTGCCGTGGCCGACCAGGATCGCGATCGGCTCCCGGTCCTTCGAGGTCTCGATCGCCGGCTGCCCGACTTCGGCGACGGAATAGTGGAAACGGACGACGCGGTCTTTTTCGATCTTCATGCGCAACTCGTTCTGGCCGCCGTTGCGGCGGCATGGGGCGGCCTTGCCGGCCGCGAGGGACTGCGGCCATCATGGCCGCCGTGAGGAAAGTCCCGCATTATCCCGCCCCCTTCCTGCCCGTGCCACCCCGTGCCCGGGCGGGTGCCGGCCGCCGGGGCAGCGTCCTGGCGACGGCCCTGGCCGTCCTCCTGCTCGCCGGCTGCGGCCGCGAGGCCACCCGCCCGACTGCGCCCACCGGCGGCTACTGGCCCCCGGTGGCCCCCGCCGACCCGGCCGCGGCCAACGCCGTCACCCTGCGCGCCCTGAGCCTGGTCGGCACTCCCTACCGCTACGGCGGCAACACCCCCGACTCGGGCTTCGACTGCAGCGGCCTGGTCAACTACGTCTTCGCCGACATGCTCGACCTGCGCCTGCCGCGCAGCTCGCGCGACCTGGCCGCGGTGCAGGGCCCGCGCCTGGAACCGGCCAGGCTGGCCAGCGGCGACCTGGTGTTCTTCGGCAGCGGCGGCAACGTCACCCACGTCGGCATCTACGTCGGCGAAGGCCGCTTCGTGCATGCGCCCAGCAGCGGCGGCACCGTCCGCCTGGACCATCTGGACGGCCCGTACTGGCGCGACCACTACAGTGGCGCCAAACGCGTTCTGCGCTGAAATGGGACACGGCGCACACTTTCTTTTACGAAAATTTAACTTTTTGTGAACATCAAGGCGCGGGGAAGCCGGCATGATCGCCCCCATCGCTGTTTTGTGACCCCCGCGTGACGACCGAGAATCCGAAGCCAGGCCGCCCCGCCGCCCCCTTCACCACCCGTGCCCCGCGCCGGGTGCTGCGTCCCTTCCTCTTCCTGCTGCTGGCCGGTTCGGCCCTGCCGCTGCTCGCCGAGCCGGTCGCGGTGGAACCTGAAGCCATCGCCCCGGTCGCGTCCGAGCTGGCCGTGGCCGCCCCCGAACTCGACATCTCCGTGCTGGTCCCGGCGATCGCCACCGCGCCGGCCGTCGCCCCGGCGCCACAGCGCGCCGCGAGCCTGCCGGTCGCCACCGCCAAGCCTGCCAGCCAGAGCCAGGCGACCAGCCTGCGCCAGAAGGCCGACGCCGCCGCCAACGCCACCCTCGCCGCCTTGCTGCCGCACCTGTCCGGCAACGACAGCCTGCCGCTGCTGGACCGCTCGGCGATGTTCGCCGGCGACGTCAGCCGCCTGCTCGCCGCCTACGACCTGACCCAGGGCGTGCCGGCGCAGTCGCAGCCGGCCGAACAGGGCCGCGTGCAGCAGGTGCTGAAGGCGGCGATGGCCCTGGTCGGCACGCCGTACCGCTGGGGCGGTACCTCGACCGAAGGCTTCGACTGCAGCGGCCTGGTCGGCTACGTGTTCCGCAACGCCCTGGGCATCGAGCTGCCGCGCGTCTCGCGCGAGATGGCGGCCAAGCCCGACGCCGAGCTGATCCGCGACCGCAGCCAGCTCACCCCCGGCGACCTGGTGTTCTTCGGCCTGCGCGGCCGGGTCAACCATGTCGGCATCTACGTCGGCGACGGCCAGTTCCTGCACGCGCCCAGCCGCGGCAAGGACGTGCGTGTGGACCGCATGGACACCGGCTACTGGGGCAACCGCTTCCTGCAGGCGCGCCGGGTCGAGATCTGACCGAGATCAACAGCGCGCTGTGCCTGCTGACCCTGCCGCTGATCCTCAACCTGTCCCTCGAATACTTCCTTGGCGGCGGCCAGTACGTGCCGCCGCCGACGCGCAAGATCGTCGAGGTCGCGGTGGTCATCCTGCTGCCCGTGCTCGCCGGCATGGCCGTGCGCGCGCTGGCGCCGGCGATCTCGATGGAGATCGGCATCCACAACGGCACCCTGGCGATGTACGTCGCGCTCAGCGTGCTGGAGAACACCGCCATCGCCGTGCCGCCGGCGATCTACAGCGTGCTGATGTTCTTCACCGCCGCCGCGTTCGCCGGATGGGCCACGCGTGGCGCACGCCGGCAGCCAGACGGCATCGCCTGAGCGCACCCGCCCGGCCGACGCCCGGCCCTGCGCAGGATGCGGTCGCGTGCCGGCGGGCGCCGCTCATTTTTGGTTCTTCACCCAACTCCGGGGAAGCCGGCTTCGGTGAAGGCCGGGGGGGCTACTGCTTCTGCCCGATCGCTTCGCCTTGCCTCGATGCGACCTGACGGGCCCGGCCGTGGCCGGCAGGCCTCCGGGACTCATGTCCCCCGGCATCCGCCTGCGGCGGACGCCTCCTCCTTGACTTCGCCCCGGAGGCCTGCCGGCCACGGCCGGGCTACCGGATTGCTGGCGTACGCTGGAAAAAAGCGAAGCGTGGTTTGCGCTTGTGAACCGCCGTCCACCCCGGAACGCCGGGCGTGAATGCCCTTGGGTGCGAAGTAAAGGAGGAGGCACCGGCTTCACCGGTGCCGGGGGACATTCGCTCCCAAGGGCATTCGCGCCCGGCGCCCCCGCCACCTGGAAGCCGCAACGCTTTCCCCCGGTCGGGAGAAGGACCTTATTTTTCCGGCGCCCCTTCGTGTTCCAGGCCAATGTTGCTCGAAGCCAGCTCGTAGACCTCCCGGTCCAGCAGCCCGGTCTCCTTGGCCACCAGCACCGGCACCAGCATCTGCCCGGTCACGTTGGTCATGGTCCGCATCATGTCGAGGACGCGGTCGATCGCCACCAGCAGGGCGATGCCTTCCAGCGGCAGCTTGGCCGCGCTGAGCACCAGGGTCACCATCACGATCGCCGTGCCCGGCACGCCGGCGGTGCCGAAGCTGCCCAGCACCGAGGCCAGCAGGATCACGAAATACTGGTTCAGCGACAGCTCCACGCCGAAGTACTGGGCCACGAACACGGCGGTCAGCGCCGGGTAGATCGCGCCGCAGCCGTCCATCTTGATGCTCGCGCCCAGCGGCACCGCGAACGCGGTGTAGTCCTTGTCCACGCCCAGGTTGTGGCTGACGCTGCGCATGGCCACCGGCATCGAGGCGAAGCTCGACGAGCTGACGAAGGCCACCTGCATGCCCGGTGCCGCGCCGCGGAAGAACCTCAGCGGGTTGAGCCCGTGCGCCAGCAGCAGGCCGCCGTACACCACGACGATGTGCAGCGCGCAGGCCAGGTACAGGGCGAAGACGAAGTTGCCCAGCGGCAGCAGCCGCTCGAAGCCGTAGCTGCCGACCAGCCCGGCGATCAGGCCGAAGGTGCCCAGCGGGGTCATTTCCAGCACGAAGCGGGTGACCTGGATCATCATCTCGCTGGCCTCGCCGGCCAGCGCGCGCAGCCGCGCGGTGCGCTCGCCCAGCTTGACCAGGGCGAAGCCGACCAGCCCGGCGAAGAAGATCACCTGCAGGATCTTGCCGTCGGCCAGCGCCCTGAACGGATTGGCCGGCACCACGTCCATCAGCACCTGCACCGGCGTCGGTACCTCGCGCGGGGTGTAGTCGGCGGCCATCTCCAGGCCGGTCAGGCCCAGGCCCGGCTTCAGCAGCAGGCCGGTCCCCAGGCCCACGCACACCGCCAGTGCGGCAGTGGCGGCGAACCACATGAACGTGCGCCCGCCGAGCGCGGCCACCGACTTCTGCCCGTGCAGCGAGGCCACCGCGTTGATCACCGCGAACAGCACCAGCGGCACCGCGATCATCCGGATCAGGGTCACGTAGATCGTGCCCAGCGGCCCGAACCAGGTCTGCGCGGCCGGACCCAGCAGCCAGCCGGCCAGCGCGCCGAGCACGAAACCGGCGAGCACGCGCTGCCAGAAGGGAATGGCCAGCCAGGCCGAAACCAGTTTCATCGGGATTCCGTCGATCGTGTGAGCCGGCACGATAGCCCAACGACGGCGATTCCTGCGACGGCGTGCCCGGAACGGCGTCGTGTCATAGGCGTGACACCGGCAAGGCGACATAATACCGGCCTCCCCCATCGCGCCACCGGCGTCGGGACACGGCGCCGCGCGACGGGCCACGCCCGCGGCCCGGCGGCCCCTCCACCACCGGACCCCGATGCACCTGCGTACCCTGCTGCTGCCCCTGACCGCCCTCTGCGTCACCGTGCTCGGTGCCTGCGCCGCACCCGGCACCCCCCGCGCCGCGCCCACCACCGCATCGATCGCAGTCCCCGTCCCCACGGTCGCCCATCCGCAGGGCGAAACGGCGGAATGGTGGTACCGCAGCGGGGCGGCCCAGGCCGCCGCCCGCGGCGCCATGGCCGGCCAGGCGAAGAACGTGATCGTGTTCCTCGGCGATGGCATGAGCCTGACCACCGTGGCCGCCGCGCGCATCCTCGACGGCCAGCGCCAGGGGCGCCCCGGCGAGGAGAACCTGCTGAGCTGGGAGCGCTTTCCGCATACCGGCTTCAGCAAGACCTACAACACCGACTCGCAGACCCCCGATTCGGCCGGCACCATGACCGCGATCGCCACCGGGGTGAAGACCCACATGGGCGCGATCGGCGTATCGGCCGGCGAGCGCCACGACTGTGCCGGCAGCCTCGGCAAGCACCGCCTGACCTGGCTGCAGCTCGCCGACAGCGCCGGCATGGCCACCGGCATCGTCAGCACCGCGCGCCTGACCCACGCCACGCCGGCGGCGACCTGGGCGCATTCGCCCGACCGCAACTGGGAGAACGACACCGGCCTGCCGGCCGAGGCCGTGGCCGAGGGCTGCATCGACATCGCCCGGCAGATGGTCGCCACGCCCTATGGCCGCGGCCCGCAGGTCCTGCTCGGCGGCGGCCGCGGCGAGTTCACCCCGGTCGAAGCGCGCGACCCCGAATACGACGACAAGGTCGGCCGGCGCCTGGACGGCCGCGACCTGGTCGCCGAATGGAAGCGCGCGCACCCGGGCGGCGCCTACGTGTGGAACCGCGAGCAGCTCCAGGCCGCGGCCGCCGCGCCGGCGCTGCTGGGCCTGTTCGAACCGGACCACATGCAGTTCGACCACGACCGCGACCGCGCCGCCGAGCCGTCGCTGTCCGAGCTGACCGCCGCCGCGATCCGGCGCCTGTCGAAGGATCCCGACGGCTACGTACTGATGGTCGAGGCCGCGCGCATCGACCACGCCAACCACTACGGCAACGCCTTCCGCGCGCTGGACGAAACCATCGCGCTGTCCGAGGCGGTGCGCACCGCGGCGGAGATGACCTCGCCGGCGGACACCCTGATCCTGGTCACCGCCGACCACTCGCACGCGCTCAACTTCGTCGGCTACCCGGTGCGCGGCAACCCGATCCTGGGCAAGGTCCGCGGCCGCGGCCGCGAGGACGGCCTGCCCGGCGACCACGCCCGCGACCTCACCGGCAAGACCTTCACCACGCTCACCTATGCCAACGGCCCGGGCAACACCGGCGCCAGCAACCGCCAGCCGGCCGGGCCGAAGCGGTCCCCGCACGCGCCGAGCGCGTTCGAACCGGCGGACGGCCGCCCGGACCTGCTGCAGGTCGACACCACCGACCCGGACTACCTGCAGGAAGCGCTGGTGCCGCTGAAGTCCGAATCGCACGGCGGCGAGGACGTGGGCATCTGGGCGCGCGGCCCCGGCAGCGCCGCGGTGCGCGGCACGCTGGAGCAGAACGCGATCTACCACGTGATCGTGCAGGCCACGCCGAAGCTGCGCGAGCGCCTGTGCGCGGCCCGTACCTGCGACGGCAGCGGCGTGCCGGTGGAACTGCCGCAGCCGGCGGATTTCATGTCCAAGCGCTGAGCCGCCTCAGAACGGCTTGGCCAGCACCAGCCAGATCACCAGCACCAGGCCCAGCACCGGCAGTTCGTTGAACACGCGCAGCGCGCGCGACGACGGCAGGGCGCGGCCCCGGTCCAGTCCTTTCAGCCAGCGGCCGGCGACGATGTAGTGCGCCAGCAGCAGCGCGACCAGCAGCAGCTTGGCGTGCAGCCAGCCGGCCGGCGATCCGACCAGGGTCGGGAAGCCCTCGACGACGCGGTGGCCCAGCCACAGCACCACGCCGAGCAGCGCCGCCAGGCCGAACATGGTGTGGCCGAAGCGGTACAGCCGCCGCCCCATCAGCACCAGCCGCGCGCGCACCTCGGCCTGCGCCCCGGCCTCGGCGAGGTTGACCAGGATCCGCGGCAGGTAGAACGCGGCCGCCATCCAGGCGATGACGAACAGCAGGTGGAAGGTCTTCACCCAGAGATACGTGGCGTACATGCGCGGCGGCCTGCGGCTAGGATGGGCGGATTCTCGGCCATCGTGCCGGCACTGTCGAACCGCACCGCCGGCATGCCGCGCGCCCACGCAACCCGCCTGCAATGACAACGACCAAGACCTACGACCGACGCTACTTCGAGCACTGGTACCGCGACCAGGGCATCCACGACACCCGCCGGCTGGCGCGCAAGGTCGCGCTGGCCGTCGCGGTGGCCGAGCATCACCTCGAGCGGCCGCTGCGCAGCGTGCTCGACATCGGCTGCGGCGAGGGCGCGTGGCGGGCACCGCTGCTGAAGCTGCGGCCGAAGCTGCGCTACCTGGGTTTCGACAGCAGCGAGTATGCGATCGCCCGCCACGGTGCGCGTCGCGACCTGCACCTGGCGCGCTTCGGCGATTTCGCCTGGCTGCGCCCGTGTGCACCGGTCGACCTGCTGGTCTGCGCCGACGTGCTGCACTACCTGCCCACCCGCGAGCTTGCGCGGGGCCTGCCCGGCCTGGCCGAGCTGTGCGGCGGCGTCGCGTTCCTCGAAGCCTTCACCGCCGGGGACGAATTCGACGGCGACACCGAGGACTTCCAGCCGCGCAAGGCGGCCTGGTACCGGCGCCGCCTGGAAGCACAGGGCTTCACCGCTCTGGGCTCGCACTGCTGGCTCTCCCCCGCGCTCGCGGGCACCGCTTCGGCATTGGAGCGGATGTAGATACGGCGCAGGCCGAAGCCGAAGCCGAAGCCGAAGCAAGTGCAACAGGCCAGCAACCGCAAAGGC
>CAZBDE010000037.1:0-12477 GCA_964490415.1 uncultured Pseudoxanthomonas sp.
CCTGCGGGCCCTGACCGGCGCTTCTGTTGTAGGAGCTCCCTTCAGGGGCGACCCGGGTGCATCCGGACGCAGCGGCGTTCAACGCGACCGATCCGGGGGCCTCGCGTTGACCACGGCACCTTCGAGCGGGATCGGGTCGCCCCTGAAGGGAGCTCCTACAAGGTGGCGGTCGGTTCGAGGATGATGCAGTCGACCGGGCAGGCGGGCACGCACAGTTCGCAGCCGGTGCACAGCGGGTCGAGGACGACGTGCATCAGCCTGTTCGCGCCGATGATCGCGTCGACGGGGCAGGCCTGGATGCATTTGGTGCAGCCGATGCAGTCGGCTTCCACCACCACCGCGACCTGCGCGGCCTTGTGCTCGCCGCGGCTGCGGTCGTAGGGACGCGGCGGCGCCTGCAGCAGCAGGGCCAGCGCGCGCGCGCCGGCATCGCCGCCCGGCGGGCAACGGTCGATGCCGGCCTCGCCGCGGGCCATCGCCTCGGCATAGGGGCGGCAGCCGGCGTAGCCGCACTGGCCGCACTGGGTCTGCGGCAGCAGGCGGTCGAGGCGTTCGACCAGTTCGGTAGGCGAGGGTGAAGGCATGCGTGGCGGAGGCTGCGCGTGGAGCCGCATTATCCCCTGTTCCCTTGTAGGAGCTCCCTTCAGGGGCGACCCGGGCGCGCCTGGACGCAGCCGCGTTCAACGCGGCCGATCCTGAGGCTCCGCGTCGAACGCGGCACCTTGCAGCGGAATCGGGTCGCCCCTGAAGGGAGCTCCTACAGGGGGCGCAGGTGCCGGCCGCGGTACCAGCGCTCGTGCGCGAGGGCCAGCATGGGGCGGTCCTCGCGGCTGTCGCCGTAGGCGTGGATGCGCGCGAAGCGGGACAGGTCGTAGCGCGCGCGGATGTCGGCGGCCTTGTGCGGGCCGCGGTCGCCGTCCAGGTAGCGGCCGGTCAGGCGGCCACCGGCGGCTTCCAGCCGGTTGCACAGCAGCTCCAGGCCGTGCCGTTCGCACCAGGGGCGCAGGTAGGCGTCGAGCGAGCCGGAGACCAGCGCCACGGTGTCGCCGCGGCCGAGGTGCCAGGCGATGCGTTCCATCATCCGGGGACGCAGCAGGCCGGGCAGCACGTCGTCGGCGTAGCGTCGGCCGGCGGCGGCGACCGCCGCCGGATCGCCACCGGCGAAGACCAGCCGGGTCGCCCGCGTGCGCAGCGCCGCGGCCGATACCAGCCCCAGCCGGTAGCCCGCCAGCCACGGGCCGACCCGCCAGGCCTCGCCCGCGCGCTGCTCCGGCGTGGCGATGCCGCGCAGGAAGCGGGCGTAGGTGTCGCAGGTGGTGACGGTGTGGTCGAAGTCGACCAGCGCCAGGTCCATCAGCGGACCGGCATGCCCGGCTGTGCGGTGGCGTCGGCGTCGAGCAGGGCGAGGGCGCCGCCGTCGAAGCCGGCGGAGAGGATCATGCCCTCGCTCACGCCGAAGCGCATCTTGCGCGGGGCGAGGTTGGCGATGAAGACCACGTTGCGGCCGAGCAGCCGTTCCGGTTCGTCGTAGCTGGCGCGGATGCCGGAGAAGATCTGGCGCTGGCCGAGATCGCCGGCGTCGAGCAGGAAGCGCAGCAGCTTGTCGGAGCCTTCGACGAAGCCGCACTCGAGCACCTTGCCGATGCGCAGGTCCAGCTTCGAGAAATCCTCGATGCCGATGTGCGGCGGGGTTTCGCCCGTCGCGGCAGCGGAAGCGGGCTTCGCTTCCGCCTGCTTCGCGTCGGCCGGCTTCGCGGGGGCGGCCGCGGCGGTGGCGAGGGTGTCCCTGGAGGCTTCGGTCATGGCGTCGATGAGTTTCGGGTCGATACGGGTGAACAGCGGGGAATAACGGGCGGCCAGGGTGCGGCCATCGAGGCCGGTGCGGCGGTCCACGGACAGTCCGGCGCCCAGCCAGGCTTCGGCCCTGGCCACCGTGGCCGGCACGATCGGCTTGAGCGCGCCGGCGATGTCGGCGAAGGCCTGCACCGCGGTGCTGAGCACGACGTGCAGTTCGGTGCGCCGCGCCGGATCCCTGGCCAGCGCCCACGGCGCGGTCCGGGCGATGTATTCGTTGACCTGGTCGGCGGCGGCCATGGCGTTGCGCGCGACGGCGGCGAAGTTGTCCTCCGCGTACAGCGCGGGCGCCAGCGCGTGCGTGTGCGCGGCGACGCTGCCGAGCAGGGCGGTGCGCTGCGCCAGGACGTCGCCGGGGGCGTCCGTTGCGGCGGTGGCCGACGGCGCCCACAGCACGTTGTCGAAGTGGGTCTCGAGCAGCTTCGCGCAGCGGCTGGCGATGTTGACGAACTTGCCGACCAGGTCGCTGTTCACCCGCGCCACGAAGTCGGCCAGGTTGAGGTCCAGGTCGTCGACCCCGCCGGAGGACCTGCAGGCGAAGTAGTAGCGCAGCGCGTCCGGCTCCAGGCCCGCGTCCAGGTAGGTGCGGGCCATGATGAAGGTGCCGCGCGACTTGGACATCTTGGCGCCGTCCACGGTCAGGTAGCCGTTGACGTGCAGCCGGGTGGGCGCGCGCAGGCCGGCGCCGTGCAGCACCGCCGGCCAGAACAGGCCGTGGAAGTTGACGATGTCCTTGCCGATGAAGTGGTGCAGCTCGGCCTCGCTGTCCGCCGTCAGGAACGCGTCGAAGTCGGCGCCGTTCTCCGCGCACAGGTTCTTGAAGCTGGACAGGTAGCCGATCGGCGCGTCCAGCCAGACGTAGAAGTACTTGCCGGGCTGGCCGGGGATCTGGAAGCCGAAATAGGGCGCGTCGCGGGAGATGTCCCAGGCGCGCAGGCCGCCCTCGGCGTCCAGCCACTCCATCAGCTTGGCCTTCACCCCCGGCAGGGCCACGTCGCCGGCCAGCCACTCGCGCAGGAAGCCCTCGAAGCGGCCGACCTCGAAGAAGAAGTGCTCGGAGTCGCGCACTTCGGGCGTGGCGCCGGACAGCACCGACTTCGGTTCCTTCAGTTCGGTCGGGGCGTAGGTGGCGCCGCAGGCCTCGCAGTTGTCGCCGTACTGGTCGGCCGTGCCGCAGTTGGGGCAGATGCCCTTGATGTAGCGGTCGGGCAGGAACATGCCCTTGGCCGGGTCGTAGAACTGGGCCACCGAGCGGCGGCCGATGTGGCCGCCGGCTTCCAGGCGCCCGTAGAACGCTTCGGTCAGCGCGCGGTTGGCGTCGGAGTGGGTCGAGTCGTAGTGGTCGAAGGCCACGCCGAAGGCGGCGAAGTCGCGCTCGTGACTGGCCTGCATGCCGGCGATGAAGGCCTCCGGGGTGACCCCGGCCTTCTCGGCGGCGAGCATGATCGGGGTGCCGTGGGTGTCGTCGGCGCAGACGTAGTGCACGGTGTCGCCACGCAGGCGCCGCGCCCGGACCCAGATGTCGGCCTGGATGTAGCCGACCAGGTGGCCCAGGTGCAGCGGGCCGTTGGCGTAGGGCAGGGCGTTGGTGACGAGCGCGGAGCGGGACATGGGGGGCCGTGCGGCTGGGGGGCGGGGATTATCGCATGGGCCAAAAGCAGCGACCCGGCCGGGGCCGGGTCGCTGGCATGCAGCGGGTGCGGCGGCCTACTGCCGCAGCCAGGTCTGCGACTTGCAGATGAAGGCGATGCAGCCGGACACCTCCAGCTTCCTGCCGCCCTCGACCAGTTCCATCTTCGACTTGTAGACCTTGCCTTCGTCCGGCTTGAGGATGGTGCCGCCGGAGTACGCGCCGCCGCCGTCGGCCTTCATCCCGCGGATGATCTCCATGCCGGTGATCGGCTTGTTGCTGCGGTCGTCCTTGCACTTGTCGCAGACCGGGTCCGGTTTGCTCGGGTTGAGCAGCTCGACGATGTGGCCGCTGATCACGCCGTTGGGGGCCTGGGTGATCTCGACGATGGACTTGGGCTTGCCGGTTTCGCTGTCGACGGTCTTCCAGCGGCCGACCACGGAGTCGGCCGCGGCGGCCTGCAGCGAGGCGAGGGCCAGCGGCAGCGCCAGCAGCGATGCGAACAGGGTGGTGCGCATGGTCCCCTCCCGTGGGGATTTCGTGATGCGATGTTTATACAGGATCCGGTAGCGTATGGAAGCGGTGCCGCATGGATGCGCCCCTGCCGTTCACGTCGCCGGGTGGCCGATTCTTTTCCGGCATCCGCCTGCACGGGAGTCCGGCCCGGCCCAAAAAGAAACCCCGCCGGAAGGCGGGGTTCGGGTCTGGAACGGTGCGGGTGGCTCAGTAGCGCCACTCGTACGCCAGGAAGTAGCGGCGGCCCAGGAAGTCGTACGGGGTGCCGACGCCCGAGGACGGGAACGGCGGTTCCTCGTTCAGCAGGTTGGTGACGGCCAGGCGCACGACCGAGCTGTCGTTGATGTCGTAGCTCAGGCTGCCGTTGAACTGCCAGTAGTCGTCCAGGAACAGCGTCTCGCGGGTCTCGATGGTCTGCGTGTTCGAGTACTGCACCTTGGGCGTGTAGAAGGTGGACAGCTGCACGCCGAAGTCGCCGTAGCGCCAGCGGCTGTCCAGCTGGAACTGGCGGGAGACGCCCGGGGTGCTCTGGAAGTCCGTGACCACCACGCCGGTCACCGAGGTTTCGTACTTCGTCGGGAAGTACGCCAGCAGGCCGAAGTCGAAGGCGCCGAAGCGGTTGGTGTCGAAGTGGTAGCGGGCCTCGGCCGAATACGCCTGGAGCCGGGTGAAGGCGCCGTTCACGTAACCGGTCTGCACCGTGTCGATCTGGCCGTCGCCGCGGCGGGTGATCAGGCTGCAGTACTGGTTCGCGTTCGGGATGTCGCTGGTGTTGAACGCGTCGTTGTCGAAGCAGCCTTCGGCGATGGCGGTCGTGTTCAGGCTGGCGATGACACCGCTGATGTCGATGTCGTAGTAGTCGGCCGAGAACACGAAGCCGTCCAGCAGGTCGAACGACGGGGCCCAGGTGAAGCCATAGCTGAAGGAATCGGCCGATTCGTTGGCCAGGTTCGGGTTGCCGCCGGTGGTGATCGGGATGGTGGCGCCGACCGCGACCGAGGTGAAGCCGGTCGGCGGCAGGTTGTAGTACTGCAGGAAGGCGGCGCAATTGGCCTTGCGGACGTCGGGCTTGGTGCCGCCGTTGATGTTGCGGCTGTCGCAGGAGTCCGGCACCGTGCTGAACGCCGAGGACACCGGCAGGAACAGCTCGGTGATCGCCGGCGCGCGCAGCGAGCGGGTGAAGTTGCCGCGCACCTCCAGGTCATCGATCGGCTTCCACTGCAGGCCGTAGGTGTAGGCGTCGAACTCGCCGTTGACCTCGTTGTCCACGCGGCGGAACTTGCCGGTCACGTCCAGCTTCTTCAGCAGCGGGACGTCGGCGCCCGGGTCGACCAGCGGGATCAGGACCTCGGCGAACCACTCGTTGGTGGTGTACTCGCCGCTGAGCGGGGTGATCGGGACCGAACGGCCCAGGCCGGCCTGCAGGTTGGCGTCGGGCATGAACAGGCCGCTTTCGGTGCGCTGCTCGTAGCCCAGGCTGTACTGCAGCGGACCGCTCCACAGGTCGAACAGGGTGCTGGCGACGTTGACGTTGTAGACCTGCTGCTCGAGCAGCGAGCGGGCCACGGTGTCGTAGGTGATGTAGCGCAGCGCGCCGGCGCTCGGGCGGCCTTCGCCGAACAGGTCCAGCGGGACGCAGTTCGGATCGGCGACCGGGATCGGGCCGCCGGCGAAGCCGTTGCTGCCGGGCGACAGGTAGGTGGCGTTGCGCGCGGTCGGATCGCAGACCACCTGGCCGGCG
Source organism: uncultured Pseudoxanthomonas sp. (assembly GCA_964490415.1). Classification (GTDB taxonomy): domain Bacteria; phylum Pseudomonadota; class Gammaproteobacteria; order Xanthomonadales; family Xanthomonadaceae; genus Pseudoxanthomonas. The sequence goes on from CAZBDE010000037.1 coordinate 5,742, forward strand.
GCGTTGGTCGACACGTTGATCGCGTTGACGAACTTCTGCTGGTTCAGGCCGCGGCCGTAGTTGAAGGACTCGCTGCGGCCGTAGTTGCTGTAGGCCTCCCAGTAGAAGACCCGGTCCGCCAGTTCGAAGGTGCCGTCGAAGCCGACGACGGCGCGGCCGATGGTGGTGGTGCTGCTGGAGTTGTTGGTGTACAGGTCGCGCGAGGCGCGGCCGAGGCCGAAGTTGGCGATGCCCAGGCCGGCCAGGGTGTCGCGCGCCTGCTGGGTCAGCAGCGGATGGGTGGAGCTGACGTTCAGCGCGCCGCTCAGGCCGCCGAACAGGGTGGACTGGAACGGGGTCTGGTCGATCAGTTCCTCGGCCTGGGCCGAGTAGTACAGGCCCTCGAAGAACACGTCGACGCTGTCGTTGATCGCCCAGCGGGCGTTGAGGTTGACGTTCTTGCGCTCCAGGCCGGAGGTCAGCTGGGTGTGCTCGCCCAGGTTCCAGCCGTCGCCGCCGTGGGCGGTCTGCAGGTTGAAACCGATGCCCGGGTCGTAGGGAACCAGGTTGCCGCTCTGGTCGAAGTGCAGGTAGGTGCTGTTGCCGGCGCCGAAGCCGTTGAGCACGGTGTTGCCGGTGCCGGCCTTGTAGATGCCCGCCGGGTTCAGCAGCAGGCCGCCGGGGGTCAGGGCGAAGATGCGGGAGTTGTCGATCAGCACCGTGTTGGGGATGCCGTCGGCGGTACCGGTGTTGAACGGGGTGTTCGGGTCCAGGCGGCCGTCGTTGGCCGGGGTGCGGCCGGACGGCATCTGCGAGGCCAGCGGGTTGGTCGTGTTGGCGATCTGGCGGGCCACGCGGTCGCGCTCGGTGCCGAGCACGCCGTCGACCTTGTCGTAGGCGATCGAGAAGGTGACGTTGCCGCGGTCGTTCTCGCCGAAGTTGGCGCCGATCACGCCGGAGAAGTTCTTGCGCGCGTTGTCGCCTTCCTCGCTGATGCCGTAGCCGCCGCTGATGGCGGCGCCCTCGAAGTCGCGGCGCAGGATCACGTTGACCACGCCGGCGATCGCGTCGGAGCCGTAGGTCGGCGCACCGCCGATGGCGATGTTCTCGATGCGCTCGATCATCTGCACCGGGATCGCGTTGAGGTCGACCTGCAGGCCCGCGGCGACGCCGCTGAACTGGGTGGCCGGGTTGCTGGAGACGAAACGGCGGCCGTTGACCAGGCTCAGCGTGCGGTTGGTGCCCAGGTTGAAGCGGTTGACGAAGTTGGTACCGACGTTGAACGACGACTGGCCGCCGTCGGGCGTCAGGCTGCCGGCGAAGCCCGGGGTGCGGTTCAGCGCGTCGGCGATGTTGGTCAGGCCCTGCGCCTCGATGGACTGGCGGGTGACGACGACCGCCGGTTCGAGCGTGTCGAAGCCGGCGCGGCGGATGCGCGAGCCGGTGACCGTGATCGTGTCGATCTGGGTGACTTCGGTGTCCGCGGCGGCGTCGCTCGCGGTGGCGGGATCCTGCGGTTCCTGCGCGTCCTGTGCCCAGGCGGTGCCTGCGAACGGCAGGAGCAAGGCGGAGAGGAGGGCTACACTGAGACGGCTGCGCTTTGGCACGTGCTGGTTGTGGTGGTTCATGCTTTTCGTTCCCCAGTTAACGTTTCGATACGAACGCGGCTCTATCCAGAGCCAAAATGAATACACCCGTAACGACGGTGTGTGCCGCAACTTAACACGCTTTTAATTCCATTTGAATCAATCCGCCACAAATTTGGCCCCGACCGACATAAAGCGACACGCCACGACATATGAATACGAGTGATTTTGCCGCCGCGCTTCAGCGCCTCGAACACCCCGCCACCGGGCTGCCGCTGGCCCCGCCACGGGCGCGCTGGGAGGTGCATCCGGCCGACGGCGGCTGCCGGGTGGAGCTGCTCGCGGGCTTCCCGCTGGCGGCCGATGAGACCGGGGGGCTGGCCTCCCGGGTGGCGCAGCTGGCCGCGGCGCGGGGGCTGGTCCTGGCCGGTTTCGAGGCGCGCAGCCGGATCGCGGCGCACGCGGTGCAGCCGGGCCTGGCGCCGGCGCCGCGGGTGCGCAACGTGATCGCGGTGGGCTCGGGCAAGGGCGGGGTCGGCAAGTCGACCACCGCGGTGAACCTGGCCCTGGCCCTGCAGCGGCTCGGGGCGAAGGTCGGGGTGCTCGACGCGGACGTGTACGGGCCCAGCGTGCCGGCCATGCTCGGCCTGTCCGGGCGGCCGGAGAGTCCCGACGACAAGTCGATCGAGCCGATGCGTGCGTTCGGGGTCGAGGCCATGTCCATCGGCCTGCTGGTGGACCAGGACACGCCGATGATCTGGCGCGGGCCGATGGCCACTTCGGCGCTGACCCAGCTGTTCAGCGATACCCGCTGGGGCGACCTGGACTACCTGCTGGTCGATCTGCCGCCGGGCACCGGCGACATCCAGCTGACCCTGGCCCAGAAGATCCCGGTGGCCGGCGCGGTGATCGTGACCACGCCGCAGGAGATCGCCACCCTCGACGCGCGCAAGGCGCTGAAGATGTTCGAGAAGGTGCACGTGCCGGTGCTGGGGATCGTGGAGAACATGGCCGTGCATGTATGTTCGAACTGTGGCCATGCCGAGCACCTGTTCGGCCAGGGCGGTGGCGAGGCGATGGCCGCGCGCTATGGGGTGCCGCTGCTGGGCTCCCTGCCGCTGGACATACGCATCCGCGAGCAGGGCGATGCGGGCCTGCCGGTGATGGTCGCGGCGCCCGATTCGGAGCCGGCCAAGGCTTATTGTGCAGTTGCACAAGCCCTGGCCGCGCAGCTCGCACAGCGGCCAAGGGCCCAGATACCGCTCACGGGCATCATGTAACCCATTGATAATCAATGTGGTTGTAGTGCTGTTAAAAAGTTGCTAACTTCGCCGGTAGCAGGCCATTAATGCTTGCGGGTGAAATTTTTGCGGCTGGAACAAAAAACTCTGGAGAGAGGAAAGCATGAATAGAAGCAGCAATCTTCGTGGCAGCCATCTGCGCCGCGCGACCCTGAGCGTCGCGCTGGGCATGTGCCTTGCCACCACCGCGTTCGCGCAGTCGAACGCATCGGGTACCATTTTCGGTGTCGGCCAGCCCGGCTCCATGGTGACCATCGAAAGCACGGAAACGGGTCTGGTCCGCCAGGTCCCCGTGGACAGTTCGGGTCGTTACCGCGTGCCTTCGCTGCCGGTCGGCAACTACCGCGTGACGCTGCAGAAGGACGGCCAGACGGTTGCCACCCGTGAGGACGTGACCGTTCTGCTCGGTGCGGGTAGTGAGGTTTCCTTCGCTGCCGCCGGCGGCGATGCGCAGACCCTCGAAACGATCGTGGTGACCGGTTCGAGCGCGTCGCCGATCGACATCTCGACCACCGACACCCGTGTCGTGTTCACCGCCGATCAGCTCGAGAAGATCACGGTGGCCAACAGCATCGAGGCCATCGCCCTGCTGACCCCGGGTGTGGTTGCCGCCGACTCGCGTTATGGCAACGTGCAGTCGTTCGGTGGCTCGGCCGCGTCGGAGAACGCGTTCTACATCAACGGCTATGCGGTCACCAATCCGCTGACCAACCTGGGTTCCACCACCCTGCCGTTCAACGGCATCGGCCAGTACCAGGCGTTCATCGGCGGCTACGGCGCCGAATTCGGCCGTGCGACCGGCGGTGTGGTCAACATCATCACCAAGCGCGGCACCAACGAGTGGCAGGGCGGCGGCATGATTTCGTGGTCGCCGAAGAGCCTGCGCAGCGATCAGCTCGACATCGTGTACCCGGACAACGGCACCGCGAACGATGGCTTGATCTACCACAAGCTGTCCGAGCGCACCGTCGATGAGCTGCAGTACGGCGTCTATGTGGGTGGTCCGATCATCAAGGATCGCCTGTTCCTGTACGCCAGCGGCGAATGGACCGACCGCGAAATCTCCACGCCGAACGTGCGCGGCACTCCCGTCGCCACGACCTGGAACGAGATCGGCGTCGAGATCCCGCGCTGGCTGGTGAAGCTCGACTGGAACATCAACGACAATCACCTGCTCGAGTTCACCGGCATCTCCGATACGACCAAGGACACGCGCGACTACTTCAGCTACTCCTACACCGGCGCCGACGCGTACGAGAGGGGTAATGTGAAGAACGGCGGTTACTACTACGAAGACGGCGGCGAGCTGTATGTCGGCAAGTACACCGGCTTCATCACCGACAACCTGACCATCTCGGCGGTGTACGGCCAGCAGAAGCAGAATCACATCGCCGTGCCGTACGGCTACGATCCGAGCCTGGTGTACGTCAGCGATTCCCGGCCCGGCGCGAACCCGGTCACCGGCCTGCAGCCGTATGCGCAGCTGGCGATCCCCGATGCGTTCGACGAGACCGAAGGCGGCCGTCTGGACATCGACTGGCGCGTCGGTTCGCATACCCTGCGCCTGGGCTACGACCGCCAGGACTCCACCTCCCGCGCGGGCGAAGCGACCTCCGGCCCCGGTTACCGCTGGCTTTACAACACGGTCGGCGCGAACCCGGGCGACATCACCAGCATCCCGGGTAGCGGCGGCGCGGCGCTTCCGGGCGGCAACGGCGATTACGTCGTGAGGTACGTCTACGCCAACGGCGGCACCTTCCAGGTCAAGCAGTACGCGTATTACCTGGAAGACCGCTGGCAGGTCAACGACAACTGGCTGCTGACCCTCGGCTTGCGCAACGAGAACTTCGCGAACTACAACGCCGACGGCATCATCTATGTCGAGCAGAAGAACCAGTGGGCTCCGCGTCTGGGCGCCAGCTGGGACGTCAATGGCGATTCCAGCCTGAAGCTCTTTGCCAATGCCGGTCGCTACCACCTCGCCATGCCGAACAACGTGGCACGTCGTGCCGCCGCCGGTTCGCTGTACACGCAGGAGTTCTTCTCCTTCACCGGGATCGACCCGACCACCGGCGTGCCGCAGGGCCTGACCGCGCTGGGCGATGGTCCGTATTCGTCCAACCAGGAGTATGGCCAGGCGCCGGATCCGCGGACCGTGGCGGCCAACGATCTGGATTCGCACTTCCAGGACGAGTTCGTGCTGGGCTTCGAAAAGACCCTGGGTGAATCGCAGGTCTGGGGTGCGCGTTACGTGTACCGCGACCTGCGCAACGCGATCGACGACGTCTGCGATTTCCGGCCTGCACGGAACTGGGGCCTGGCCAACGGCTACTCCGCGGAAGATGCGGCCGCGCTGGGTGATTCGCTCAACCACTGCCGCCTGTTCAACCCGGGCAAGGGCAACACCTTCACCCTCGAGGATGCCAGCGGCAACCTGGTCGAAGTTCCGCTCAGTGCGGCTGACCTGGGCTTCGATGAGCTGAAGCGCATCTACCAGGGCATCGACGTGTTCCTGGAGCGTCCGTTCGACGGCACCTGGTACTACCGCGTCGACTACACCTGGTCCAAGAACTATGGCAACGCCGAAGGCCAGCTGAAGTCCGACGTCGGCCAGATGGACGTGTCCATGACCATGGACTGGGACCACCCGGAACTGATGGAGTATGCGAACGGCAACCTGCCGAACGACCGTCGCCACTACATCAAGACCTATGGTTTCTACCAGTTCAATCCTGAGTGGCGCTTCTCGAGCACGCTCACGGTTGCCTCGGGCCGCCCGACGGGCTGCACGGGTATCTACGCTGGCGAGAGCCTGAACGTGAGTGACGAGTTCCGTGACGCGGTCGAGTATGCGGGTCCGTATTACCGCTTCTGCAACGGTGAGCCGAGCCCGCGTGGTTCCGGTGGCCGTCTGCCGTGGACCGGCAAGCTGGACCTGGGCGTGAGCTATGCGCCGTCGTTCGCGGACAACAAGCTGCAGTTCGGCATGGACGTGTTCAATGTGACGAACAGCCAGCCGGTGCAGAACGTGATCGAATACGGCGAGATCGGTGCTCCGGGCAACCCGTACCACTCGACGAACCGTGCGATCAGCTACCAGGCTCCGCGTTACGTGCGTTTCACCGTTCGCTACGATTTCTGATCGAGTGATTTAACGGTTTTGGACGGCCGCCCATGGCGGCCGTCTTTTTTTTGGGCGCTCCGATCCCATGGGGATGCCGGGGCGTCGATGTCTCTGTGTAAAATCAACCGGTCCGGGCGACCGCCCCAGGGAACACCGCATGAGCATCAAGAGCGACCGCTGGATCCGCCGCATGGCCGAGCAGCACGGGATGATCGAGCCGTTCGAGCCGGGCCAGGTCAAGCACGCCAACGGCGAACGCATCGTCAGCTACGGCACCTCCAGCTACGGCTACGACGTGCGCTGCTCGCGCGAGTTCAAGGTGTTCACCAACATCAACTCGACCATCGTCGACCCCAAGCACTTCGACCCGAAGAGCTTCGTCGACATCGAGGCCGACGAGTGCATCATCCCGCCCAACAGCTTCGCCCTGGCGCGCACCGTGGAATATTTCCGGGTCCCGCGCGATGTGCTGGTGGTGTGCCTGGGCAAGAGCACCTACGCGCGTTGCGGGATCATCGTCAACGTCACCCCGCTCGAACCGGAGTGGGAAGGGCACGTGACCCTGGAGTTCTCCAACACCACGCCGCTGCCGGCGCGGATCTACGCCAACGAGGGCGTGGCGCAGATGCTGTTCTTCCAGTCCGGCAGCGACGACGTCTGCGAGACCTCGTACCGGGACCGTGGTGGCAAGTACCAGGGGCAGACCGGGGTCACCCTGCCCCTTGCCCCTCAGGTCCGCGGCAGGG
>CAZBDE010000037.1:12487-17733 GCA_964490415.1 uncultured Pseudoxanthomonas sp.
GCGAAAGTGCACTCTGACCCCCTTTTTTTTGCCCCTTTTCTGCCCTACTTGCGCTTGAGCAGCATGCCCACGCCGACGGCGACCAGGATCGCGGGCCACCAGGTTGCCAGCAGGCTGCCGATGCCGCTGTCGATCCATCCCAGGTTGCGGGCCAGGAAGAACAGGCCCAGGACGATCAGGACGAGCGCGGCGAAGACGTTGGAGCCCATGGCGGTTGGATTCGGGTTGGAGACGGGCGCCTATCCTAGCCGCGAACGCCACGATGCGGTGAGCGTGCCGAGCGCGTCGGCCGCGTGGCGCGCGGCCGTGCCGCTGCCCCAGACCGGCCCGGGCCAGGCGGGGTCGCCGGCATGGCGGCCGACCACATGCACGTGCAGCTGGCGCACGATGTTGCCGAGCGCGCCGATGTTGATTTTCTCCACGCCCGGTTCGCCGCGCAGCAGCCGGGAGAGCTGGTCGAGTTCCGCCAGCAGCAGGCGCTGCTGGCCGCCGTCCAGGTCGATCCACTCCGCCGCGCCGGGCACGCGCGGCACCAGCAGCAGCCAGGGAAAGCGGGTGTCGTCCATCAGCCGCACCTGCGAAAGCGGGCCGTCGGCGATGAACACGCTGTCGGCGGCCAGGCGCGGGTCCAGCTCGAACGCGCCGCTCATCGCAGCTGCCCGGCGAGGAAGGCCAGGCTGCGTTCGCGCGCCAGCCGCGCGCTGCCCTCGTCGTAGGCCTTCGGGTCGACGTCGCGGTTGAAGGCGTGGCCGGCCGGGTAGGTGAACAGCGGCATCGCCGGCAGGGCGGTGCGGTGCGCGGCCACCGCCTCGGGCCGGATCGAGGGGTCCTGCTCGCCGAAGTGGAACATCACCGGCGCCCGCGGCGCGTCCACCAGGCCCGGATCGTCGAGATGGGGCGCGTTGCGTGCGCCGTAGTAGCTGACCGAGGGCAGGCCGAGCTCCAGCGCCGAGAGCATCGCCACGGTGCCGCCCCAGCAGTAGCCGACCGTGCCCACGGCGGTGTTCGCCTGCAAGGCGGCCAGGCGCGCGCGCAGGTGCGAGGCCGCCGCTTCGACGATGCCGAGCGCGCGCTCCATGCCCAGGCGGTCGACCAGCGCGCGGCCGCGAGCGAAGCCGGCCTCGTCGTAGCCCAGTTCGACGCCGCGCTCGACCGGGTCGAAGAACGCCGGCGCCAGCACCGCATAGCCTGCGGCGGCGTAGCCGTCGGCCACGTCGCGGATGTGCGGGTTGACCCCGAAGATCTCCTGGATCACCACCAGGCCGGCTTTCGGGGGGGCGGTTGGATCGGCCTGCCAGGCGGCGACGCTGCCGGCGGCGGTGTCGAGCGGGATCCACTGGCCCATGGCCTGGCTCCTCGGTGGGTCGGGAGCCCCATTATGGACATCGCCGGCACCCATGGCCGTGCGCCTGCTCCGCCCCCACCCGGATGCCCCCTCTTGCAGGAGCTCCCTTCAGGGGCGACCCGAGGGGGCTGGACATCACCGCGTTCAACGCGGCCGATCCGGAAGGCTGTGCGTTGAACGCGGCGCCTTCCGATGTCCTCGGGTCGCCCCTGAAGGGAGCTCCTACGAAGATCGTGACGCAGGTGGCGCAGGCGGATCGCCGTATTCGACCGCGACGATCGCGAACCGCGCCGGTCCGCCGGGCAGCTGCGCCTCGACCTCGTCGTCGACGCGCTTCTTCAGCAGCGCCCGCGCCAGCGGCGAATCGATGCTGATCCAGCCGGCCTGGGCGTCGGTTTCGTCCGGGCCGACGATGCGGTAGCGGGCCAGGGCGCCGCTGTCCACGCGCTCCAGTTCCACCCACGCGCCGAAGAACACCGCTCCCGGATCCGACGGCGCCTGGTCGATCACCTTCAGCGCCGGCACCCGCTTGCTCAGGTAGCGCACGCGCCGGTCGATCTCGCCCAGCTGCTTCTTGCGGTAGGTGTACTCGGCGTTCTCCGAGCGGTCGCCTTCCGCGGCGGCGGCGGCCAGGGCTTTCACCACCTCCGGCCGCTTCACCCGCCACAGTTCGTCCAGCTCGGCCTTGAGCCGTTCGTGGCCGGCGCGGGTGATCAGCGCGGTGCTCTTCTCGGGGGGCGGACGCCAGCGGGACATGCGGCGGACGCGCGCCTCAGCGCTTCTTGCCGCCGAAGATCCCGCCCAGGATCCCGCGCACGATCTGGTTGGTGATGGTGCGCGCGGCCTGCTTGCTCGAAGCCTCGATCACGCCCTGGCGGCGGCCGCTGCCGAACAGCACGTCGCTGACCGCCTTGCCGAAGCCGCCTTCCTGCTGCTGCGGCTGCGCGCGTCCGCCGCGGGCCGCGCCACCGCCATCGCTTCCGCGCACCGGCGGCGCCTGCGCCGCATCGGTCGCTTCCTGCGCGCGCGCGGCCAGCCTTTCGGCGGCCGATTCGCGGTCCACGGCCTGGTCGTACTTCGCCCCGACCGGGCTGCCGGCGCGCACCTGGGCGCGCTCGGCCTCGGTGATCGCGCCCATCCGGCAGCGCGGCGGTGCGATCTTCGTCTGCTGCACGGGCGAGGGCACGCCCTTGTCCTGCAGCGTCGACACCAGCGCCTCGCCGGTGCCCAGCTGCGACAGCGCCGCGGCGACGTCCAGCTTCGGGTTCGGCACGAAGGTCTCGGCCGCGGTCCTCACCGCCTTCTGGTCGCGCGGGGTGTAGGCGCGCAGCGCGTGCTGCACGCGGTTGCCGAGCTGGCCGAGGATGTTGTCCGGCACGTCGTCGGGGAACTGCGAGCAGAAGTACACGCCCACGCCCTTGGAGCGGATCAGCCGCACCACCTGCTCGATGCGCTGGCGCAGCGCCGCCGGCGCGTCGCCGAACAGCAGGTGCGCCTCGTCGAAGATGAAGGCCAGCTTCGGCTTGTCGAGGTCGCCCACCTCGGGCAGGTTCTCGAACAGCTCCGACAGCAGCCACAACAGGAAGGTCGCGTACAGGCGCGGCTTGAGCACCAGCTGGTCGGCGGCGAGGATGCCGATCACGCCGCGGCCGTCGTGGTTGACCCGCATGATGTCGGCCAGTTCCAGCGCCGGTTCGCCGAAGAAGCCTTCGCCGCCATCCTGCGACAGGCGCAGCAGCGCGCGCTGGATCGCCGCCACCGACTGCGCGCTGACCAGGCCGTACTCGGTCGAGACATCCTTGCGTTCCTCGGCGACCAGGTTGAGCAGGGCGCGCAGGTCGGCAAGGTCGAGCAGCAGCAGGCCGCGGTCGTCGGCCAGCTTGAACACGATGTCGAGGATCCCGGCCTGGGTGTCGTTCAGTTCCAGGATGCGCGCGAGCAGGGTGGGGCCCATCTCGCTGACCGTGGTCCGCACCGGGTGGCCCAGCTTCCCGTACAGGTCCCAGAACAGCACCGGGCTGGCGCCGGGCGCGTAGCCCTCCACGCCGAGTTCGGCCGCGCGCTGCAGCACCTTCTCGTTGCCGTCGCCGGCCACGGCCAGCCCGGCCACGTCGCCCTTCACGTCGGCCATGAACACCGGCACGCCGATCCGGGAGAAGCCCTCGGCCAGGGTCATCAGGGTCACGGTCTTGCCGGTGCCGGTGGCGCCGGCGACCAGGCCATGGCGGTTGCCGTACTTCGGCAGCAGGCCGACCGGGATGTCGTCGGTGATGCCCTTGCCCAGCAGGATCGGATCCATTGATCGCCTCGTGGCGGCAGCCGGCCGCGGTTGCCGGTGATTCTAGCGGGGTCGACCGGCGGGGCGCGCGCGGCTTGCCGGGCGGTGCCGGCGGCGGCTACCCTGCCCATCGCTCCTGTTTCTGATGTCGGTCCGATGTTCTCCGCTTTCGCGCGCCACCGCCGGCCCTTGGCCGCGCTCCTGCTCCTGTTCTGCCTGTCCCCGTCCGCCCTGGCGCAACGGGTCTCCGCCAAGGACCGCGCCGCCGCCGACGTGCTGGTCCAGCGCATGTCCGCCGCCGAGCAGCGCTACCGCGACGCCCTGGTCCTGGCCGGCAACGGCGACGCCAAGGGCGTGGAGGAAAGCAACGCCGCGCTGGAGGACATGGAGGACGTGGTCGCCGCCTGCACGAAGCAGAAGGGCTGCCCGATGTCGGACCTGCTGGCGGCCTGGAAGCGGCTGCTCAAGGCCGAGGTCGACGCGGCCGGCGGGGACCTGGACGAGGATCCCGGCGAGGAGGGCCTGCTCGAGGCCGACACCGCCCTGGCCGCCGACATCCCCGAGGCCGCGCGCACCCTCGCCCTGCTGGGCGACGACAAGCGCCATGCCTTCGACCGCATGGTCGAGTACAACCCGGCGGTCCAGGCCGGCATCCGCCGCTGGCTGACCGACATGCGCCCGGCGCTGATGAACAGCTACGAGAACTACCAGTACATGCGCCACCTGATGTGGCCGGAGTTCGAGCGCCGCGGCCTGCCCGAGGCGCTGCTGTTCGGGATCATGGCCAAGGAATCCAACGGCCGCGTCCACGCCACCTCGCGCGCCGGCGCCGCCGGCCCGCTGCAGTTCATGCCGGCCACCGGCCGCCGCTTCGGCCTGGGCCCGGACGGCACCGGCTTCGACAGCCGCTACGACCCGCGCAGCGCGGCGATGGCCAGCGCGGCTTATCTCAACGAGCGCCTGCAGCAGCTCAACAACGACCTGGAACTGTCGCTGGCCGGCTACAACGGCGGCGAGGGCCGCGCGCTGCGCGTGCACCGGGCCAGCGGCGGCAGTGGTTTCTGGAACGCGTCGGTCTATGGCCAGTTCCCGGCCGAGACCCGCGACTACGTGCCGATGGTGATCGCCGCGGCCTGGATCTTCCTGCACCCGCGCCAGTACGGCGTGGTGTTCCCGAAGGTCGACCCGCATCCGGCGACGTTCAAGCTGTCGCGTGCCGCCAGCATCTACGAGCTGACCATCTGCCTGGGCAACAGCGGCACGCGCGACGGCTACATGCGCACCCTGCGCAATCTCAACCCGCGCTACGAGGCAGAGGTCTGGATCCCGGCCGGGACCACGCTCAACGCGACCACGCGCATCGCCGGCCTGTACCACCGGCATTGCGCCGGCGGTCCGCGCGCGGACCTGGCCCGTGCGCTGGTCAACGCGGACGTGAACGCGGCGATCGTGCGCGACGATCCATCGGGCAACGTGGCGGTGGGCGACGTGACGCAGTTGCCGAACGCGATCGTGCCAGCGCCGGCCGCGAAGCCGAAGGCGCGCAGCCACAAGGTCGCCAAGGGCGACACCCTGAACCGCATCGCGCAGCGCTACGGCTGCGACCTGAAATCGCTGGCCCGC
>CAZBDE010000038.1:0-17546 GCA_964490415.1 uncultured Pseudoxanthomonas sp.
ATGAAGCAGTTCTTCGCAGCCAAGTCCGACTACCCGGACCTGCTGCTGTTCTTCCGCATGGGCGACTTCTACGAGCTGTTCTACGACGACGCGCGCAAGGCCGCGCGGCTGCTCGACATCACCCTCACCCAGCGCGGCAGTTCCGGCGGCGCGCCGATCCCGATGGCCGGCGTGCCGGTGCACGCCTACGAGGGCTACCTGGCGCGGCTGGTGGCGCTGGGCGAATCGGTGGCGATCTGCGAGCAGATCGGCGACCCGGCGCTGGCCAAGGGCCTGGTCGAGCGCAAGGTGGTGCGGATCGTCACCCCCGGCACGGTCACCGACGAGGCGCTGCTGGACGAACGCCGCGACACGCTGCTGATGGCCGTGGCGCGCGGCAAGAGCGGCTACGGCCTGGCCTGGGCCGACCTGGCCGGCGGCCGTTTCCTGGTCAATCAGGTCGACAACGAGGACCAGCTCGAGGCCGAACTGGCCCGGCTGGAACCGGCCGAGCTGCTGGTCCCCGACGAGGAGGGCTGGCCGGCGCTGTCGGCCGGCGCCCTGCGGCGACGCGCGCCGTGGCTGTTCGATCCGGACAGCGGCCGCCGCCAGCTGCTGCGCTTCTTCGCCGTGCACGACCTCAGCGGCTTCGGCATCGAAGACCAGCCGCTGGCCGTGGCCGCCGCCGGCGCCCTGCTCGGCTACGTAGAAGAAACCCAGAAGCAGCGGTTGCCGCACCTGACCTCGATCGCGGTGGAAACCGCGGGCGAGGCGATCGCCATGAATGCGGCCACCCGCCGCCACCTGGAACTGGACACGCGGGTGGACGGCGACACCCGCCACACCCTTCTGGGCGTGCTCGACTCCACCATCACTCCGATGGGCGGGCGCCTGCTGCGGCGCTGGCTGCACCGCCCGCTGCGCGACCGCCAGGTGCTGGGCGAACGCCACCACGCGGTGGCCACCCTGGCCGAGCGCGGCGCCGATACCGACCTGCGCGACGCCTTCCGCGGCCTGGGCGACCTCGAACGCATCCTCACCCGCGTGGCGCTGCGTTCGGCGCGCCCGCGCGACCTGTCCACCCTGCGCGACGGCGTGGCGATGCTGCCGGCGCTGCGCGCGCAGCTGACGCCGCTGGATTCGCCGCGGCTGGCCATGCTGGCCGCGTGCCTGGGCGGCAGCGGCGAGCTGGACGAGGCCGCGCACCTGCTCGCTTCGGCGATCGCACCGCAACCGCCGCTGAAGCTCGTCGACGGCGGCGTGGTCGCGGAGGGATACGACGCCGAGCTGGACGAACTGCGGCGCCTGTCCACCCACGCCGACCAGTTCCTGGTCGACCTGGAAGCGCGCGAGCGCGAGAGCACCGGCATCGCCACGCTCAAGGTCGGCTACAACCGCGTCCATGGCTATTACATCGAGATCAGCAAGGGCCAGGCCACGCGCGCGCCGGTGCACTACACCCGCCGCCAGACCCTGACCGGCGCCGAGCGCTACATCACCGAGGAACTGAAGGCGTTCGAAGACAAGGTGCTGTCGGCGCGCGAACGCGCGCTGGCCCGCGAGAAGTTCCTCTACGAGGCCCTGCTCGATACGCTCAACACGCTGCTGGAACCGCTCAAGCGCTGCGCCGGCGCGCTCAGCGAGCTGGACGTACTGGCCGGTTTCGCCGAGCGCGCGCAGGCGCTGGACTGGTCGCGGCCGGAACTGGTCGAAACGCCGTGCCTGCGGATCGAGCGCGGCCGCCACCCGGTGGTGGAGGCGGTGCGCACCGAACCGTTCGAACCCAACGACCTGGACCTGCGCGCCGACGACGGCGACGCCCGCCGGATGCTGGTGATCACCGGCCCGAACATGGGCGGCAAGAGCACCTACATGCGCCAGAACGCGCTGATCGTGCTGCTCGCGCACATCGGCAGCTTCGTGCCCGCCAGCCGCGCGGTGATCGGGCCGATCGACCGGATCCTCACCCGCATCGGTGCAGGCGACGACCTGGCCCGCGGCCAGTCCACCTTCATGGTCGAGATGGCCGAGACCAGCTACATCCTCCACCACGCCACCGCGCAGTCGCTGGTGCTGATGGACGAGATCGGCCGCGGCACCTCGACCTACGACGGCCTGGCCCTCGCCGACGCGGTCGCCCGCCACCTGGCATCGGTCAACCGCTGCTGGACCCTGTTCGCCACCCACTACTTCGAACTGACCGCGCTGGCCACGCCCGACAGCGGCATCGCCAACGTCCACCTGGACGCGGTGGAGCACGGCGACGCGCTGGTGTTCATGCACGCGGTCAAGGACGGCGCGGCCGACCGCAGCTTCGGCCTGCAGGTGGCGGCGCTGGCCGGCCTGCCGAAGGCCACGCTGCAGCAGGCGCGCCGCCGCCTGGCCGAACTGGAACAGCGCGGCCGCGAAAGCCACGCGGCGCAGATGGCGCCGCAGGCGCTGGATGCCCCGCAGCAGTTCGGCCTGTTCGCCGCCGCCTCCCCGGCGGCGATGGAGGCCCTGGCCGCACTGGATCCGGACGAACTCACGCCGAAGCAGGCGCTGGAGGCGCTGTACCGGCTCAGGTCGCTGCTGTAGCTGTATAGCCAGGGCCGGCCCCGCGCGCGGCGAGCGCGGCGCTTGATCGCGATCAATGCCGTCGACGCTGCTGAAGATGGGCGGCAAGCGCTGACCGCGGCGTCGTGGCGGCGACCGGGACCGCGGTGCCGGGCCGGTGGCGACATGCCCGGGAAGAGGACGCGGGCTGTCCACGATCAATCCCGTATATCGCGTTGGGGAAATATTGATAGGTATCGCATATCATGTTGTTCGCTTAATTTGATTTCATCAATCGAACCGGCGAGCGTATGTTGGGGGCTCGCCACTCCACTGAAGGGACGCCCGCCATGAGCAAGCCAACCGACAAGCCCACCCACCTGACCACCGATTTCGGCGCCCCGGTGCCGGACAACCAGAACAGCCTCACCGCCGGCCCGCGCGGCCCGCTGCTGTCGCAGGACGTGTGGCTGCACGAAAAGCTGGGCAACTTCGTGCGCGAGGTCATTCCCGAGCGGCGCATGCACGCCAAGGGCTCGGGCGCCTTCGGCACCTTCACCGTCACCCAGGACATCACCCGGTACACCCGCGCGGCGATCTTCTCCCAGGTCGGCAAGAAGACCGAGATGTTCGCCCGCTTCACCACCGTGGCCGGCGAGCGCGGCGCAGCCGACGCCGAGCGCGACATCCGCGGCTTCGCGCTGAAGTTCTACACCGAGGAAGGCAACTGGGACATGGTGGGCAACAACACCCCCGTGTTCTTCATCCGCGACCCGCGCAAGTTCCCCGACCTCAACAAGGCCGTGAAGCGCGACCCGCGCACCAACCTGCGCTCGGCCACCTACAACTGGGACTGGTGGACGCTGCTGCCCGAGGCCCTGCACCAGGTCACCATCGTGATGAGCGACCGCGGCATCCCGGCCAGCTACCGGCACATGCACGGCTTCGGCTCGCACACCTACAGCTTCTGGAACGCGGCCGGCGAGCGCTTCTGGGTGAAGTTCCACTTCCGCACCCAGCAGGGCATCAAGAACCTGAGCGACGCCGAGGCGGCCGGGATCATCGGCAACGACCGCGAGAGCCACCAGCGCGACCTGTACGACGCCATCGAGCGCGGCGACTTCCCGAAGTGGAAGCTCTACATCCAGGTCATGCCCGAGACCGACGCGGAGAAGGTGCCCTACCACCCGTTCGACCTGACCAAGGTGTGGCCGAAGGGCGACTACCCGCTGATCGAGGTCGGCGAGTTCGAGCTCAACAAGAACCCCGAGAACTTCTTCGCCGACGTCGAGCAGGTCGCCTTCGCGCCCAGCAACCTGGTGCCGGGCATCGGCGTGTCGCCGGACAAGATGCTGCAGGCGCGCCTGTTCAACTACGCCGACGCGCAGCGCTACCGCCTGGGCACCAACTACCAGCAGATCCCGGTCAACGCCGCGCGCTGCCCGGTGCACAGCAACCATCGCGACGGCGCCGGCCGGGTCGACGGCAACTACGGCGGCCTGCCGCACTACGAGCCCAACAGCTTCCACCAGTGGCAGGAGCAGCCGCAGTTCCGCGAGCCGCCGCTGAAGATCACCGGCGACGCGGACTGGTGGAACTTCCGCGACAACGATGCCAACTACTACAAGCAGCCCGGCGACCTGTTCCGGCTGATGACCCCGGAGAAGCAGCAGCTGCTGTTCGACAACACCGCCCGCGCCATGGGCGACGCGCCGGACTTCATCAAGCAGCGGCATGTCGACAACTGCACCAGGGCCGACCCGGCCTACGGCGCCGGCGTGGCGGCGGCGCTGCGCAAGCTCGGCAGCCTGGCCGGCACCACTTCGCCCAACAGCCTGGGCGAGGAAGAGCCGGTGCTCTGAACCGCATCGCCCGGGCCCCGGGGATACTCCCCCGGGGTCCGGACGATGCGGCGGCGCTCCCGCCGGCCAAGGGCGGCTTGCCCTTGGACATGGGCCTGTTCGCCGGGCACGCGGAGCCGGTGTGCCGGTCCGGCGCGCCTGCCGGCTAGATCGAATCGATGTCGCCCAGCGCCTGGATCAGGCGCCGCGCGCGCTTGTCCGGCTTGTGTTCCGGCGGCCGGTAGCCGTCGCGCATCGCCGCGCGCTGCAGCCGCTGCTCCTCGCGGCGCGCCTTCGACTCCGCGGTCTCCTCGTACAGCGCCTGCGCCACGGGTGCCGGGCCACGCACCTCGCTCAGCCCGCGCACGACCACCTCGAAACGCTCCTCGCCCCGGCCGACCTGCAGCGACTCGCCCACGCGCAGCGCGCGCGAAGGCTTGGCGCGCTGCCCGGCCACGTCGACCTTGCCGGTCTCCACCGCCTGCTTGGCCAGGCTGCGGGTGCGGAAGAAGCGGGCCGCCCACAGCCAGACATCCAGCCGAACCTGGGCGGGGGTCGCCGCTTCAGTCATCCTTCTTGCCGCTGAAATCGGGCTTGATGGTGTCGCGGCCCTGGCCGGACGACCATTCCAGGCTCTCGCCCGGATGGCAGCGCGTGTGGCTGGCGCTGCTGCCGGCTTCGCCGCGCGGAACGCCGTCGGTGGACGAGGAGACCTGGCATTCCGGCCGGTCCGCAGGCCGCAGCGCCGTATCGCCGCCGCGCCCCGGATCGCTGGCGCATGCCGCCAGGCCCATCGCCATCGCCGACGCCGCAATCCGCGCCTTCCAGGTTCGCATTTCCGCCTCGTTCGCATGGCTTGCCGACGCCAATATGGCACCGGCCGGCGCCGATGCAAGGGGCGATGGCAGGCGCGCGCCAACGCCAGCGACCCGCTTCGCTTCCGCGAGGCCCACAAACGCGAACGGCCGCCCAGGGGCGGCCGTTGCGACGGATATCAGGGGTGCGCGGCGATCAGCCGGCGGCCTTCTCGGCCTTGGCCTTGGCCACCGCGGCCAGGTCTTCCTTGATGCGGGCGGCCTTGCCTTCCAGGCCACGCAGGTAGTACAGCTTGCCGGCGCGGACCTTGCCGCGGCGCTTCACGTCGACCGAGTCGATGGTGGCGCTGTGGGTCTGGAACACGCGCTCGACGCCGTAGCCGTGCGAGATCTTGCGCACGGTGAACGAGGAGTTCAGGCCGGCGTTCTTGGTGCCGATGACCACGCCTTCGTAGGCCTGCACGCGCTCGCGGTTGCCTTCCTTGACCTTGACGTTCACCACGACGGTGTCGCCCTGGCTGAACTTGGGCAGTTCGCGGGTGATCTGGGCGGACTCGAACTCCGCGACGATGGATTTGTTCAGCTTGCTCATGGTGACCGACTCTGGTTCGGGTGGGCGTGTCGTATCCGACAACTCGGGAAGGCGCAGTCGCAGGATTGCGCTGCACGTCTTGTTGTTCTGGGTCCTGCCGCCGGAAGCCGGCCGGGCGATCCGCCCGCAGGAACTTGGCATTGTAGCCACTTCCCCCGCCCCATGGCTACCCGCCGCCCCGCTCTTGTAGGAGCTCCCTTCAGGGGCGACCCGATCCCGCCGGGAAGCGCTGTGTCCAGCGCGCAGCCTCCGGAGCGGCCGCCTTGAACGCGGCGGCATCCGGCCTCGTCGGGTCGCCCCTGAAGGGAGCTCCTACAACGGGCGACAAGAGCGTCGTTGCGTCGGGGGCGGTATTACACCTGTTCGCCGCGCTCGCGACGCCAGGCGTCCAGCAGGGCCTGGTCGGCCCTGGACAGCGTGCGGCCCTGCAGCAGGTCCGGGCGCCGCTCCCAGGTCCGGCCCAGGGCCTGCTGCCGGCGCCAGCGGGCGATGGCGGCGTGGTTGCCCGAGCGCAGCACTTCCGGAACGGTGCCGTACGCGTGCTCCACCGGGTGGCTGTAGTGCGGGCAGTCCAGCAGGCCGTCCTCGAAACTGTCCTGTTCGGCCGAGCCCGCATCGTTCAGGGCCCCGTCCTGGAT
Source organism: uncultured Pseudoxanthomonas sp. (assembly GCA_964490415.1). GTDB lineage: Bacteria > Pseudomonadota > Gammaproteobacteria > Xanthomonadales > Xanthomonadaceae > Pseudoxanthomonas. The sequence goes on from CAZBDE010000038.1 coordinate 6,401, forward strand.
CCGTGCCACCGCGTCGACCACCACTGCCGCGGCCAGCTCGCCGCCCGACAGCACGTAGTCGCCGATGGAGATCTCCTCGTCCACCTCGGCCTGGACCAGGCGCTCGTCGACGCCCTCGTAGCGCCCGCACAGCAGGGCCAGGCGCGGCAGCGCGGCCAGCTCGCGGACCCTGGCCTGGTCCAGCGGCCGGCCCTGCGGGCTGAGGTAGACCACGTGCGCGGGCGCCGGGTCGGCGTCGCGCATCGCCTGCAGGCAACGGCGCAGCGGCTCGACCAGCATGACCATGCCCGGGCCGCCGCCGAAGGTGCGGTCGTCGACCTTGCGGTAGTTGCCCTCGGCGTACTCGCGCGGGTTCCAGCCGTGCAGCGACAGCAGGCCGCGCTCGCGGGCGCGGCCGGTCACGCCGAAGCCGGCGCACTGGTCGACGAACTCCGGGAACAGGCTGACGACGTCGATGCGCATGCGGCGCCTAGAATTCCGGGTCCCAGTCCACGGTGATCGTGCCGGCCTCGAAGTCCACCGAGGTCACGTAGTCCGGCTGGACGAACGGCAGCATCCGCTCGCGATCGCCGCGCACCACCATCACGTCGTTGGCGCCGGTGGACAGCAGGTGCGAGACCTCGCCCAGGGCCACGCCGTCGACGGTGACCACGCGCAGGCCTTCCAGGTCGACCCAGTAGTACTCGCCCGGCGCGGGCGGCGGCAGCGCCTCGCGCGGGACCCAGACTTCGGTGCCGCGCAGGGCTTCGGCCGCATCGCGGTCGTCGGTGCCCGGCAGCGTGGCGACCACGCCCTTGCCGGCATCGCGGCCACGCGCGCCGTGCAGCTCGCGCTCGGCACCGCTGGCCGAACGCAGGATCCAGGGCTGGTAGCGGAAGATCTGCGTGCGCGGCTCGGTCCAGGACTCGAGCTTCACGTCGCCGCGCACGCCGAAGGCGCCCGTCACCCGGCCCAGCAGAACCCGCTTCTGCGGTGGAGTGGGACGCCCGGCTTCGTTCATGTCGCGGAGGCGGCCACCAGGAACGTCGTCCCGGCGGCCTGCCGGCTCAGGCGGCCGCCTGGGCCTTGGCCGCTTCCTTGTACAGGCTGCGGACCTTGTCGGTCAGCTGGGCGCCGTTGCCGACCCAGTGGTCGACGCGGGCCACGTCCAGCACGACGCGCGGCTCGGCGCCGGCGGCGACCGGGTTGTAGTAGCCGACGCGCTCGATGTTGCGGCCGTCGCGGGCGCTGCGCGAGTCGGTGACGATGATGTGGTAGAACGGACGCTTCTTCGCGCCGCCGCGGGTGAGACGGATCTTGACCATGGTGTCTTCGTGTTGCCCAGTCGCCAGGATGGCGAGGTAAGCCGGCAATTCTAGCCCATGAGCCGGGCCAGGGAAACCTGTGCCCGTCGGCCCGTCCGGGCGCCCCGCAAGCCTTTGCCACCGGGAAGCCCGCGACCCTGAACCGCCCGCCGCACCCGCCCCGCCGCCCATGACCAAAGTCATGCCAGCCTGGCCACCGGTTCCCGTAACATTCCTTCACTATCGTGACGCCGCCACGGACGCCGTGCCCGGATCGGGCCCCCGGCTTCGCCCAGCCCCATGGCCACGAGGTCCCCAGCGCCCCGGCGCACCCTGCCCCCACCCACGGCGACGGCCCCCGCGCCGCGATGACGAATACCTGAATGAAGCCACAGTCGCGTACGACCAAACTGCTCCTCGGCCTGGGCCTGTTGATCGCGGTGCTGCTGCTCTGGCGCGGCTGCGCCGGGGATGAAGCGCCGCAGCAGGGGCGCCAGGGTGGCGGTCGCTGGGGCGATGGCGAGCGTCCGCCGACGCCGGTGCGCGTGGCCACCGCCGAGCGCGGCCCGCTGGACGTGGAGCTGAAGGCGCTGGGCACGGTGACCCCGCTGCAGACGGTGACCGTGCGCTCGCGCGTGGAAGGCGAACTGCTGCGCGTGGCCTTCGCCGAAGGCCAGCAGGTCCGTGCCGGCCAGCTGCTGGCCGAGATCGACCCGGCCCCGTTCAAGGTCCGGCTGGCCCAGGCCACCGGCCAGCAGAAGCAGAACCTGGCCGAACTGGAGAACACCCGGATCCAGCTGCAGCGCTACCGCGACCTGGTCGACGGCAAGTACGTCTCCGCCCAGGACGTGTCCAACCTTGAGGCGCAGGTGCGCCAGTTCGAGGGCCGCCGCGAGATCGACCAGGCCGCGGTGGACGAAGCGAAGCTGCAACTGGACTACACCCGCATCACCGCACCGATCGAGGGCCGCGTCGGCCTGCGCGGCGTGGACGTGGGCAACCTGGTCCGCACCGGCGACGAGGCCGGGCTGGTCACGATCACCCAGGTCCATCCGGTCAGCGTGGTCTTCTCCGTACCGGAATCCGCGCTGGCTTCGGTCACCGCCGCCACCCGCGGCGATGCGAAGCTGGCGGTGCAGGCCTGGGACCGCGACGAACGCCGGCCGCTGGCCGACGGCACGCTCTCCAGCATCGACAACCGCATCGACACCCAGACCGGCACCGTGCGCCTGCGCGCGCTGTTCGACAACGCCGACGATGCGCTGTTCCCGAACCAGTCGGTGAACGTGCGCCTGCGCCTGGGGCGCGACGAGGCCATCGTCATCCCCGAGGCGGCGGTGCAGTTCGGCAGCCAGGGCAACTACGTCTACGTCATCGACGAAGACCTCACCGCCGCGGTGCGCCCGGTGAAGCTCGGCGCCAGCCACGAGGGCCGCGTCGCCGTGGCCGAAGGCCTGCAGCCCGGCGAGCGCGTGGTCCTGGAGGGCCTGGACCGGCTGCGCGAAGGCGCCAGGGTCGAGGTCGTGGAAGGCGACGGCACGGACACCGAAGCGGCCGCCGCCGGGACGGTGCAAAACGGGACCCCCGTCGCGGCACCCGCGCGATGAACCTCTCGCGCCCGTTCATCCTGCGCCCGGTGGCGACCTCGCTGCTGATGCTGGCGCTGCTGCTGTCGGGCATCTTCGCCTACCGCCTGCTGCCGGTCTCGGCGCTGCCGCAGGTCGACTACCCGATCATCCAGGTGCTCACCTACTACCCGGGCGCGAGTCCGACGGTGACCACCAGCGCGGTGACCGCGCCGCTGGAGCGGCGCCTGGGCCAGATCCCCGGCCTCAACCAGATGTCCTCGACCAGTTCGGGCGGCGCCTCGGTGATCACCCTGCAGTTCGCGCTGGAAGTGGACCTGGGCGTGGCCGAGCAGGAAGTGCAGGCGGCGATCAACGCGGCCGGCAGCTTCCTGCCCAACGACCTGCCGATGCCGCCGGTGTACCGCAAGGTCAACCCGGCCGACACCCCGATCATCACCCTGGCGGTGACTTCGCCGACGATGGCGCTACCCGAGGTCTACGACCTGGTCGACACGCGCATGGCCCAGCGCCTGTCGCAGCTGCCGGGCGTGGGCCTGGTCAGCCTGGCCGGCGGCCAGCGTCCGGCCGTGCGCATCCAGGTCAATCCGCAGGCGCTGGCCGCCGCCGGGCTGGACGTGGGCGACATCCGCAACGCGATCTCCACCGCGAACGTGAACATGCCCAAGGGCAGTTTCGACGGCCCGACCCGCGCGATCATGCTCGACGCCAACGACCAGATGCGTTCGGCGCAGGAATACCGCGACCTGGTCCTCGCCTGGAAGGACGGCGCGCCGCTGCGCCTGGGCGACGTGGCCGCGGTCGAACAGGGGCCGGAGAACCGCCACCTGGCCGCCTGGTCGGGCAAGACGCCGGCGATCCTGGTCAACATCCAGCGCCAGCCCGGCGCCAACGTGATCCAGGTCGTCGACCGCATCCACGCGTTGCTGCCGCAGCTGCGCGCGGCCATGCCCAGCGCGGTGGAAGTGGCCGTGCTCAGCGACCGCACCGAGTCGATCCGCGCCTCGATCGAGGGCGTGCAGCACGAACTGCTGCTGGCGATCGGCCTGGTGGTGCTGGTGACTTTCGTGTTCCTGCGCACGATCCCGGCCACGATCATCCCCTCGATCGCGGTGCCGCTGTCGCTGGTGGCCACCTTCGGGGTGATGCTGTTGAGTGGGTTCTCGCTCAACAACCTCACCCTGATGGCGCTGACCATCGCCACCGGCTTCGTCGTCGACGACGCGATCGTGATGCTGGAGAACATCGCCCGGCACATGGAGGAAGGCGAAGGCCCGATGGAGGCCGCGCTCAAGGGCGCGCGCCAGATCGGCTTCACCCTGGTCTCGCTGACCCTGTCGCTGATCGCGGTGCTGATCCCGCTGCTGTTCATGGGCGACGTGGTCGGCAAGCTGTTCCACGAGTTCGCGATCACCCTGGCGGTGGCCATCGGCATCTCGCTGGTGGTCTCGCTCACGCTCACGCCGATGCTGTGCGCGCGCTTCCTCAAGGCCGGCCACGCCGCTGTCGACGGGCACGGCGGCGAAGGCGACGACGGCGGCAGGCGCGGCGACATCTTCGACCGCGTGATCGCCTGGTACGACCGCGGCCTGCACTGGGTCCTGGAACGGCAACCGCTGATGCTGGGCCTGACCGTGGCCACCCTCGCCCTGACCGCGATCCTCTACGTGCTGGTGCCCAAGGGCTTCTTCCCGGTGCAGGACGCCGGCCTGGTCCAGGGCATCAGCGAGGCGCCGCAGTCGATCTCGTTCGAGGCGATGGCGCGCCGCCAGCAGGCACTGGCCGCGGCCATCCTCGAGGATCCGGACGTGGCCTCGCTGTCCTCGTTCATCGGCGTGGACGGCAGCAACGCCACGCTCAACAGCGGCCGCTTCCTGATCGAGCTCAAGCCGCATGGCGAACGCGACGCCGGTGCGCAGGAGGTGATCGACCGGCTCAAGCAGCGCGCCACGCGCATCCCCGGCATCGACCTGTACCTGCAGCCGGTGCAGGAGCTGAGCATCGAGGACCGGGTCAGCCGCACCCAGTACCAGTTCGCGCTGACCACGCCCGACGCGGCCGAACTGTCCGAATGGACCGGCAGGCTGCTGCAGGAACTGCGCCGGCAGCCGGCGCTGGCCGACGTGGCCAGCGACCTGCAGGACCAGGGCCTGCAGGCCTGGGTCGACATCGACCGCGATGCCGCCGCGCGCCTGGGCATCCGCATCTCCGACGTGGCCGACGCGCTGTACGACGCCTTCGGCCAGCGCCAGGTCTCGACCATCTTCACCCATGCCAACCAGTACCGGGTGGTGCTCGAGGCCGATCCGCGCTTCCAGCTCGGCCCCGAAGCGATCGGCCGCATCCACGTGGCCACCGCCGACGGCGGGCAGACGCCGCTGTCGGGCCTGGCCCGGATCGAAACCCGGCCCGCCGCGCTGCAGGTCAGCCACCTGGGCCAGTTCCCGGCGGTGACGGTGTCGTTCAACCTCGCGCCGGGCGCCTCGCTGGGCGAGGCGGTGGCGGCGATCGAACGGGTGCGCGGCGACATCGGCATGCCGACCAGCATCGAGCTGCGCCTGCAGGGCGCGGCGCAGGCGTTCCGCAACTCGCTGTCGAGCACGCTGTGGCTGATCCTGGCCGCGGTGCTGGTGATGTACATCGTGCTGGGCGTGCTCTACGAGAGCTTCATCCACCCGATCACGATCCTCTCCACCCTGCCCTCGGCCACGGTCGGCGCACTGGCCGCGCTGCTGGTCACGCAACGCGGCCTGGACCTGATCGCGGTGATCGGCATCATCCTGCTGATCGGCCTGGTGAAGAAGAACGCGATCATGATGATCGACTTCGCCCTGGAGGCCGAACGCGAGCAGGGCCTGGCCCCGCGCGAGGCGATCCATCGCGCCGCGCTGCTGCGCTTCCGCCCCATCCTGATGACCACCCTGGCGGCGCTGTTCGCGGCGGTCCCGATGATGTTCGCCAGCGGCTCCGGCGCCGAGCTGCGCCAGCCGCTGGGCCTGGTGATGGTCGGCGGCCTGCTGGTCAGCCAGGTACTGACCCTGTTCACCACGCCGGTGATCTACCTGTTCTTCGACCGCTTCGTGCATCGCGCGCGCGCGGACGCGGAAACGCCGCCGGAAGGCGACACGGCCACCGCCTGACATGCCCACGCCGCGCCCCGAACCGCTGAACCTGTCGCGGCTGTTCATCGAGCGCCCGGTGGCCACCGTGCTGCTGGCGGCGGCGGTGGTGCTGTGCGGCCTGCTCGCCCTGTGGCAGCTGCCGGTGGCGCCGCTGCCGCAGGTCGACTACCCGGCGATCCAGGTCAGCGCCAACCTGCCCGGCGCCAGCCCCGAGTCGATGGCCGCGACCGTGGCCACGCCGCTGGAGCGCGCGCTGGGCAGCATCCCCGGCATCACCCGGCTCAACTCCAACAGCAGCCAGGGCAACACCCGCATCGACCTGCAGTTCACCCTGGACCGCGACGTCAACGAGGCCGCGCGCGAGGTGCAGGCGGCGATCAACGCGGCCCGCGCGCAGCTGCCCTCGGGCATGCCCGGCATGCCGCAGTACCGCAAGATCAATCCATCGCAGGCGCCGATCCTGAACCTGGCGATGAGCTCGGACACGCTCACCCCCGGCCAGGTCTACGACATCGCCTCCACCGTGATCGCGCAGAAGATCGCGCAGGTGCCGGGCGTGGGCCAGGTCCAGGTCGGCGGCAGCTCGCTGCCGGCGGTGCGCGTCTCGCTCAACCCCGCTGCGCTGAACCAGTACGGCATCGCCCTGGACGAGGTCGCCGGCGCGATCCGCAACGCCAACGCGCTGCGCCCGCTGGGGAATGTTTCCCGCGACGACCGCCAGTGGCAGGTCGAGGCCAGCCTGCAGCTGCGCACCGCCGCCGAGTACCGCGACCTGGTCGTGGCCTGGCGCGACGGCCGCGCGGTGCACCTGCGCGACGTGGCCCAGGTCGAGGAAGGCACCGAGGACCGCTACGCCACCGGCTTCCACAACGACCGCGCCGCGGTGCTGCTGATCGTCAGCCGCCAGCCCGGCGCCAACATCATCCAGACCGTGGACGCGATCCACGCGCAGATGGACACCCTGCAGGCGCTGCTGCCGGCTGCGGTCGACATGAAGATCGTGATGGACCGCTCGCCGGTGATCCGCGCCACCCTGCGCGAGGCCGAACTGACCCTGCTGCTGGCGGTGGGCCTGGTCGTGCTGGTGGTGCTGGGCTTCCTCGGCAGCTGGCGCGCGGCGCTGATCCCGGCGCTGGCGATCCCGGTGTCGCTGTTCGGCGCGCTGGCGATCATCTGGGTGGCCGGGTTCTCGCTCAACACGCTGTCGCTGATGGCGCTGATCGTGGCCGCGGTGCTGGTGGTGGACGACGCCATCGTGGTGCTGGAGAACATCTCCCGGCACATCGACGCCGGCCTGGACCCGTACCGCGCCGCCCTGCGCGGCGCCGGCGAGGTCGGCGCCACCCTGCTGTCGATGAACATCGCCCTGGCGGTGGTGTTCGTCTCGATCCTGTTCCTGGACGACTTCGTCGAGAAGCTGTTCCGCGAGTTCTCGCTGACCCTGGTCGCGGCGATGATGGTCTCGCTGCTGGTCTCGCTGAGCCTGACCCCGGCGCTGTGCGCGCGCCTGCTGCGCCCGCGCGACGACACGCGCGTGGTGCATCCGTGGCAGCGGCTGGGCGGCATGGCCTTCGAGGGCCTGCGCAACGCCTACCTGCGCACCCTGGGCACCACCCTGCGCCACCTGCCGCTGGCGCTGTGCGTGCTGCTGATCACCGTGGCGCTCAACGCCTTCCTGTTCGCCAAGGTGCCCAAGGGCACCGTGCCGCAGCAGGACACCGGCCAGGTGCGCGGCTTCATCCGCGGCGACGACGGCCTCTCCTTCCAGGTGATGCAGCCCAAGATCCAGGCCTACCGCCAGCTGCTCAACGACGACCCCGCGATCGCCGAGATCGCCGGCTTCATCGGCGGCGGCACCGGCGTCAACAACGGCTGGGTCATGGTGCAGATGAAGCCGCTGTCCGAGCGCGGCGTGTCCAGCCGCGAGGTGATCGACCGGCTGCGCGCGAAGATGCCGAAGGTGCCCGGCGGGGTGATGTGGCTCAACGTGGACCAGGACATCAAGCTCGGCGGCGGCAACGAGGACGGCAACTACGACTACCGGCTGATGGCCGGCGACATCGGCCCGCTGCGCGAATGGACGCCGAAGGTGCAGGAGGCGCTGGCCGCGCTGCCGCAGCTGGTGGACGTGGACTCCAGTGGCGACGAGGGCATGCGCCAGGTGCTGCTGGACATCGACCGCGAGGCCGCCGCGCGGCTGGGCGTGGACATGCGCATGGTCGCCACCGTGCTCAACAATTCCTTCAGCCAGCGCCAGGTCGCGACCCTGTACGACAGCCTCAACCAGTACCGGGTGGTGATGGAACTGGACCCGCGCTACACGCAGACCCCGGACACGCTGGGCCAGGTGTACGCGATCGGCGCCGGCGGCAAGCGCGTGCCGCTGTCGGCGTTCGCGCGCTGGGACTACGGCATGGCCCCGGACCGGATCCAGCACCGCGAGCAGTTCGTGGCCACGCGGATCGGTTTCTCGCTGGCGCCGGGGGTGTCGCTGGGCGAGGCCACCGCGGCGATCGAGACGGCGATGGCGCGGATCATGCTGCCCACCGAAGTGCAGGGGAAGCTGGGCGAGGAAGCCGGCAGCCTGCGGCAACTGCGCGACCGCCAGCTGTGGCTGCTCCTGGGCGCGGTGCTGGCCGTGTACCTGGTGCTCGGCGTGCTCTACGAGAGCTTCGTGCAGCCGCTGGCGATCCTGTCGATCCTGCCCTCGGCCGGGATCGGCGCGCTGCTGGCGCTGCTGGCCTTCGGCGCCGAACTGGACCTGATCTCGCTGCTGGGCCTGTTCCTGCTGGTCGGCGTGGTGATGAAGAACACGATCCTGATGGTCGACTTCGCCCTGGGCGCGCAACGCGAGCACGGGCTGACGCCGGAACAGTCGATCCTGGAGGCCGCGCGCCTGCGCTTCCGCCCGATCCTGATGACCAGCGTGGCCGCGCTGCTGGGCACGATGCCGTTGATGCTGGCGACCGGCGAAGGCTGGGAGATGCGCCGTCCGCTGGGGATCGCCATCGTCGGCGGACTGCTGGTGAGCCAGCTGCTGACCCTGTACACCACCCCGGCGGTGTTCCTGGCCCTGGACCGCCTGCGCGCGAAGGTGCGCGCGCACGCTGTAACGCAATCTTTGTAGGAGCTCCCTTCAGGGGCGACCCGATTCCGTTGAAGGCGCCGCGTCCGACGCGCGGCCTCCGGATCGGTCGCCTTGAACGCCGCTGCGCCCAGCCATCCCGGGTCGCCCCTGAAGGGGGCTCCTACAAGGGCTGCCAGGGGGCGTGCGTGGCGGCGGCGGCGAGCCGCCGCATCAGCTCCGGTGCCTCGGCATATTCCACCGCGTCGATGGCGATGATCGGCTGCACGCCATTGGCGTTGGCTGCGAACGCGGCCTGGAAACGTGCGAGTTCGGCCAGCGCGACCGGGCGCACGGCCTGGGCCACGCCCCGCGCGGCGAGTCCGTCCCGCAGCAACCGCTCGGTGGTGCCGCGCAGCGCCGGCGCCTGCGGCCAGACCACGCCGGCGCCGTCCCAGAAGCCGACGTTCCAGACCGAGCCTTCGGCCACGCGTGCCTGGTCGCCTTCGCCGTCGACGAACAGGGCATCGTCCCAGCCGGCGAGCAGCGCCTGGCGGCGATGGTAGTGCAGCGGGAAGGTGGCGATGTGCTTGAGGTGCGGCACCGGCCGCAGGAAACGGCAGCTGCGCACGCGCAGCGCGCGCGCCGTCGGTGGCACCGGCGCGGCTGCAGTCACCAGCACGTCCACGTCGACCTCGCGTGCAGGATGCCGATGATCGAACCTGTGCGAGAACAGCACCACCCGCATCGCACAGTCGCCGCCGGCCGCCTCGGCCGCCTGGCGCATCCAGCCGCGCACCGCCGCCTCGTCCAGCGCGGCGCCGAACAGCTCGGCATTGCCCTGGCGCAGGCGCCCGAAATGCAGGTCCAGGCCCTGCGCCGCGCCATCGCGCACGCGCAGCGCGGTGAAATGCCCGTAGTTGGACTGGGCCAGCGCGCGCAGCGCCGCCGGCCCGGCATCGGCCGGCGCGCCGTTGAGCAAGGCCACCGGCGGGAAGCCGTTCATGGCACCACGGCTCAGCGGAACGGCAGGCCGCCGCGCCCGCCCATGCCGCCGCCGCCCATCATCCCCTGCAGGCCGCGCATCATGCCCTTCATGCCGCCGCGGCCCATCTTCGACATCATCTTTTCCATCTGCAGGTACTGCTTGAGCAGCTTGTTGACGTCGGCCGGGGTGGTGCCGGAGCCGCGGGCGATGCGCGCGCGGCGCGAGCCGTTGAGCAGGTCCGGGTTGCGCCGTTCCTTCGGCGTCATCGAGCCGATGATCGCCATCATCCGCGGCACCTCGCGGCTCTGCGAGACCTGCGCCTTGAGGTGCTCGGGCACCTGGCCCAGGCCCGGCAGCTTGTCCATCAGCCCGGCGATGCCGCCCATGTTCTGCATCTGCTCGAGCTGGTCGCGCATGTCGTTGAGGTCGAACTTCTTGCCCTTGGCGACCTTGGCGGCGAGCTTGGCCGCCTTCTCCTGGTCCACGTTCTGCTCGACCTGCTCGACCAGCGACAGCACATCGCCCATGTCGAGGATGCGCGCGGCGACGCGGTCGGGGTGGAACACGTCCAGGCCGTCGAGCTTCTCGCCGGTGCCGGTGAACTTGACCGGCTTGCCGGTGATGTAGCGCACGCTCAGCGCGGCGCCGCCGCGGGCGTCGCCGTCGGTCTTGGTCAGGACCACGCCGGTCAGCGGCAGCGCCTCGGAGAACGCCTTGGCGGTGTTGGCCGCGTCCTGGCCGGTCATGGCGTCGACCACGAACAGGGTTTCGGTCGGGCTCACCGCGGCGTGCAGCGCCTTGATCTCGGCCATCATCGCCGCGTCGATGGCGAGGCGGCCGGCGGTGTCGACGATCAGCACGTCGGCGAAGGACTTGCGCGCATCGACAATGGCGGCGCGGACGATGTCTTCGGGCTTCTGCCCCGCATCGGACGGGAAGAACAGCACGCCGGCCTGCTCGGCCAGGGTCTTGAGCTGTTCGATCGCGGCCGGGCGGTAGACGTCGGCACTGACCACCATCACCTTCTTCTTGCGCTTTTCCTTCAGGTGCTTGGCCAGCTTGCCGACGGTGGTGGTCTTGCCCGCGCCCTGCAGGCCGGCCAT
>CAZBDE010000039.1:0-17315 GCA_964490415.1 uncultured Pseudoxanthomonas sp.
GACCGCCTGGGCCGCGCCGCAGTCCGCGTCGACGTCCGCGGCCAAGGCCGCGGCCAAGGCCGCGGCCCCGGCGACCTTCGGCACCGAACAGCTCGACCAGATGATGGCGCCGATCGCGCTGTATCCGGACTCGCTGCTGGCCCAGGTGCTGATGGCCTCGACCTACCCCGGCGACGTCGCCGACGCGGTGGCGTGGTCGGCGAAGAACAAGGACGCCAAGGGCGAGGCCGCGGTCAAGCAGGTCGCCGACCAGCCCTGGGACCCGAGCGTGCAGTCGCTGGTGGCGTTCCCGCAGCTGCTGGCGGTGCTGGGCCAGGATCCGGCCTGGGTGCAGAAGATGGGCGATGCGTTCCTGGCCCAGCCCGAGGACGTGATGGCCTCGGTGCAGCGCCTGCGCGCCAAGGCGGACGCGGCCGGCAACCTCACGTCCAACGAGCAGCAGGTGGTCAGCAAGCAGGCCACGCCGCCGGCCGCCGGCACCACCACCGTGGTCCAGCAGCCCGCGCAGCAGACCATCGTGATCGAACCGGCCGACCCGGAAGTGGTGTACGTGCCCAGCTACAACCCCAGCGTGGTGTATGGCAGCTGGGCGTATCCGTCCTATCCGCCGTACTACTACCCGCCGCCGCCGTACTACTACCCGGGCGGGGCGCTGATCAGCTTCGGCATCGGCATGGCCGTGGGCGGCGCGCTGTGGGGCGACTGCGACTGGGGCGGCGGCGACATCGACATCGACGTCGACCGCTACAACAACATCAACAGCAACCGCCAGATCGACCGCAGCAGCAACAAGTGGAACCACAACGCGGCCAACCGCGACGGCGTGCCCTACCGCGACAACGCCAGCCGCGAACGCTACGGCAACCAGCGCCAGGGCACCGGCCAGCGCGACGGCTACCGCGGCCGCGACCAGGCGCGCAACGCCGACCGCCAGCGCGCGGCGCAGTCGCTGGAGCAGCGCGGCATCCAGGCCCCGGCGACCAGCAACCTGGAGGCGCGCGAGCGCGCCGGGCAGGCCTCGCGCGACATCGCCCAGCAGCCGCGCTCGCGCGACCAGGCGGGTGCCGGCGGCCAGCGCGGCAATGCCGGCGCCGCCCAGCAGCGGCCGGCGACATCGAACGCCCGCGCCCAGCAGGACGCACGCCAGCGCGCATCCACCACCCAGGCCGCCAGCCGCAGCGGCCACACCAGCGCCTTCCAGGGCGCCAGCAATCCCAGCCAGTCGCGCGCCGCGTCCAGCCGGGGCCACAACAGCGTTTCCGCCTCGCAGCGGTCCTCCGGCGCGCGCAGCAGCGGGCGGCCGGTGCAGCGCTCGGCCCCGTCGCGCGGCGGTGGCGGCGGCCGGCGCCGTTGAACAGGAGACTTGCCATGACCGTATCGCTGCGCCTGCTCCCGATCCTGTGCCTGTCCCTGGCGGGGCTGCCCGCCCATGCGCAACAGGCCTATCCCACGCCCGAGGCGGCCGCCGAGGCGCTGGTCGCCGCGCTGGGCGCCACCGAGGCCGACCGGACGCAACTGGCCACCGTGTTCGGCGCGGACTGGGAGAAGTACATCCCGCTGGACAACGTCGACCGCGACGACACCGACGCCTTCCTCGCCCGCTATCGCGAGAAGCGCGCGTTCGAGAAGGCCGACGCCACGCACGTGAAGCTTGCCGTCGGCCGGGAGGCCTGGGTCCTGCCGGTGCCGCTGGTGAAGGGTGCCGATGGCTGGGCGTTCGACCTGGAGGCCGGCGAGCCGGAGCTGCGCGCGCGGCGCATCGGCCGCAACGAGCTCGACGCGGTGCAGGCCTCGCTGGCCTACGTCGACGCCCAGGACGACTACGCCAGCGAAGACCGCGACGGCGACGGCGTGCTCGAGTACGCGCAGAAGTTCGTCAGCACCGACGGCAGGCACGACGGCCTGTTCTGGGAAGTCGGCGAGGGCGAGGCGCCCAGCCCGCTGGGCCCGCTGTTCGGCGACGACACGCCCGAAGGCGTCTGGCACGGCTACCACTACCGCATCCTCACCGCGCAGGGGGCTTCGGCACCGCGCGGCGCCTTCGGCTACACGCTCGGCGACAACATGAGCCGCGGCTTCGCCCTGGTCGCCTGGCCGGCGCGCTACGGCGACAGCGGGGTGACGAGCTTCATCGTGAGCCACGACGGCCAGGTGTTCGAGAAGGACCTCGGCCCGGATACCGACCGTGTGGCGCGGGCGATGACCGCATTCGATCCGGACAGCAGCTGGGAAGAGGTGGCGAACGACGCCACCGCCGCGTCGCCCTGAGGCGCGCCGCGGGCGCCCGATCGCAGCCTTCGCCAGCGCGTGGGCGGCGGTGGTCCATGCCATCCGCCGGCACGAGCCAGCCGCCGTTCAATCCGCGACTGCTAGCGTGTCCGCATGCCGCCGCCCATCCGCCGGTCGCGGCGGCCCAGGAATCCCGTCATGCGCCGCACCGCCGCCTGCTTCGCCGCTCTCCTCTGCCTGGCCGCCCTGCCGGCATCCGCCGCCGATGATGCGGCCTCGCTGGACCTGTCGCTGCCTCAGGCGGCCGCCTACCGCAGCGATCCGCCCGGCACCTGGTACGGCGACACCTCCGGGGTCCCTGCCGGCCACGCGGATGCACCCGTGCGGATACGCCGCGCCTGCCCGACCGCGCCGGATGGCAGCGCCACCGACCTGACCGGCAACGTCAGGGCCGGGGTGGGGTATTCCTCGCACGGCGGCAACAGCAACTGGCAGGGCGCGTCGCTGAACTACTGCAAGACCTACGCGGACAGCGACGGCGACGAACACACGGTCAACATGCAGTTGCATGTGGACCAGTACGATGGCCCGGACATGGGGCCGTTCCGCGCGCCGCCCATGGGCCCCGGCCCGTGGGGCGGGGCGCCGCGCCGCTGACCCGGCTTCGCACTGCCACGCGCCGTCGCGGTCAGCCAGCTCTCCGCCCACCGGAGCCGCCGGAATGGATCCGTCGCACGGACCGGCGTGCTCAGTTCCCGGGTGACGGCGCGCGGCGCAGCAGGTAGAACGCGCTGCCCACGCCCATCGCGATCGCCACCGCCAGCAGGTGCCCGGGGCTGGCGCTGAGCAGCATCGCCAGCGACAGGACCAGCGCCGCGCACGGCACCAGCGCGCCCCCCGGCAGCCGCCACGAGCCCGGCGCGTCGCCATGGCGCCGCTGCAGCACCAGCACGCTGCCGGCGGTGGTCATGTACGCCAGCAGGCGGGTGACCATCGACAGCAGCGCCAGCTGCACGAACGATCCGCTCAGGGCCAGCGCCAGCGCGAGCGCGCACTGCACCGCGATCGCCAGCGCCGGGGTGTGGAAGCGCGGATCCACGTGCGCCAGGATCCGCGGTCCGTAGCCGTCGGCGGCCAGCGTGTGCAGGAAGCGCGGGCCCAGCAGCATGGTCGCGTTGCCGGTGCCGAGGATCGACAGCGCCGCGCCGGCGGTGACCAGCAGCGCGAGGCCTTCGCCGGAGAAGGCCGCCGCCGCGTCGGCCAGCGGCGTGGTCGAGGCCGCCAGGCCCGGCAGCGTGCCCTGCGCCACCAGCTGCACACCGGCATAGATCACCGTGACCAGCACGATCATCGCCAGCAGGGCGAAGGGCACGTTGCGGCGTGGATTGCGGAACTCGCTGGCGGCCACCGACAGGTTCTCGAACCCGGCGTAGGCGAACAGCAGCAGCAAGGCCGCCCCGCCCATGCGCCGCGGGTCCAGCGCCTCCGGCGGCGGCGCGCCGAACGCCAGCTGCAGGTCGACATGGAACACGCCGATGGCCACGAACAGCAGCAGCGGCAGCAGCTTGCCCAGCACCAGCCACAGCGACAGCTGCGCGGCCTGGCGCACGCCGATGATGTTGATCGCCGCCAGCGCCAGCAGCGAGCCGGCGATCACCGCCACCCGGCCGGCGCCGGAAGACGCGGCGGGCCAGAACCGTGCCAGCGCATCGGCCAGGCCGTTGGCCAGCGAGGCGGCGGTCGCGATCCGGGTGAGCCAGATCGTCCAGCCCACCTGGAAACCGGCGAACGGCCCGAACGCCTCGCGCGCGTACAGCGCGCTGCCGCCCTGCACGTCGAAATACGTCGCCGCCTTGGCGTAGCACAGCACCAGCAGGCCCACGGTCGCGCCCGCCAGCAGCACGCCCCACACGCTGAAGGGGCCGAGCAGGGCGAACGCGGTGGCCGGCAGCAGGTATACGCCGCTGCCGACCACGCTGTTGATCGACAGGCCGAGGATCTGCCAGCGGCCCACTGCGCGCAGCAGGCCCTGCGGCGAATGCGCCCCGGGCGCCGTCACCGGTGCCGCGCCCTGCGCGTGGCCGCGGCGACCGTGGCCGCCGTACGGATCGCCGTCCCGGGCAGGATCATTCCGCCGCCGCGTCCGGCGCCCAGCGATACGCGCGCACCACGTCGTCGAACAGCATCGGAATGACCAGCAGCTGCCTGTCGACCAGGTAGAGGTGGTCCGCCGAACCTTTGGACAGGGTCAGCAGAGGCGTCGCCGTGCCATCGGCATCCACGTGCAGCAACAGGCCGCGGGTCCAGTCGGTGACGGTCCAGCCGCCGCGCCCGTCCGGTTCGATGCCGTCGATGTGGCCGATGGGCGCGGTGCCGATGCGGCCGACCGTGCGGTCGGCCAGCGCCACCGTGGACAGGTGGCCGAGCCGGTCGCCGTCCGGCGGCACCTGCCAGCTGCCCATCAGCAGGCGTTCGCCGTCCACGCGCAGGCCGTTGGGCCGTCCGGTCGTCGCCACGTCCAGTTCCAGCCACGGTTCGAGGCGGCCCTGGTGCAGGCGGAACACCGTGTCCAGGCGCCGGCTGAAGGCGTAGACGTTGCCGTCCGCGTCGGCGGTGGCGTCGTTGAACTGGGCCGGTCCGCCGTCCGGCGGCGCATGACGCGCGACGATCCTCGCCGCATCCAGGTCGATTTCCACCAGGGCGTCGTCGTCGCCCGCATACAGCCTGCCGTTGGCCAGGACCAGGCCCTTGGGATTCTGCAGGCCGGTGACCCATTCCAGGTCGACGATCGTGCCGTCCGCGTCCAGGCGACTGATGAAGCCGTCGCCGGGGATGGCCTGGTCGCCACGCGTGGCCATGTTGGAGACATAGAACACCTCGCGCTGGCGGTCGAACACCACCGATTCGGGCGTGCTGAAGCCGTCGGTCTCCCACAACGGCTCCGGCGTGGCGGCCGTGGCCGGCGGCACCGCGATGGCGAGGACAAGGGCGAACAGGCCCGGCAGCACCGGGAGCGGGATGCCGTGGCGCGGGATCGGTGACATGGGGCCTCCGGTCGGACCGGTGCGGGACGGACAGGATAGGCCAGGCAGTCGTTCCGGGACCGGCAGGCACCCGGCTCCAGTCCGGAGCCGGGCGCGCATGCCGGCGCGCGAACGCGCCGCAGGGCTCAGGCCAGCGCCTTGGCCTTGAGCCGCGCGAACTCGTCGGCGGTGATCGCGCCGGAATCCAGCAGCGCCTTGCCTTCGGCGATCTGCTCGGTCGGCGACTTGCCGCTGGCCACCTTGCGGATGTAGGCATCGGTTTCCGCGCGTGCGTCGTGCACCGCGGCGAGCTGGCGCTCGGACATGCCGCGGCCGCGGAACAGGATGTAGGCCAGCGCAGTGAGGAACGGCAGGAAGATCAGGGCGATGAACCAGATCGCCTTGGCGAAGCCGCCCAGGTCCTTGTCGCGGAACAGGTCCGCGATGATCTGGAACAGGACCAGCAGGTAGGCGACCAGCACGAACGTCATCAGGATCAGCAGGACGGTATCCCAGAAACTGCTCATTTCGATGTTCCCCAGGCAGGCAGTGGCGGTTGCGGGTGCCCGGCCATGCCCCTGTGCCGGACGGGTGTGTGTCGTCCATCACAGTAGCACCGGGTCATGGCCACGTCATGGCGTGGCGGACAGCGGTGCCGTGGCGCGCTACGCTCGCCGCACCACCGGAGGAGCCTGGGCATGCATCGATTGTTCGCGGGACTGCTGGCGTGCGCCGCCGCGTTCACGCCGCCCGCTGCGGCGCGCGAACGCCCCGGCTTCGCCTGGCCCGAAGGCCGCAAGGCCGCGGTCAGCCTGGCCTACGACGACGCGCTGGATTCGCAGCTTGACCACGCGCTCCCGGCGCTGGACCGGCACGGGCTGAAAGGCAGCTTCTACCTGGTGCCGGCGCGCGACCCGGTGCGCCTGCGCATGGACGAATGGCGCGCCGCCGCGCGCAACGGCCACGAACTGGGCAACCACAGCCTGTTCCATCAGTGCTCCGCGCACGGTCCCGGGCGCGAATGGGTGGAGCCGCAGCACGACCTGGACGCGACCAGCGTGGCGCAGATGCGCGAGCAGCTGGCCGTCGCCGACACCTTCCTGCAGGCGCTGGACGGCCGCAGCGACGGCCGTACCTTCACCGCGCCGTGCGGCGATGCGATGGCGAAGGACGGCAACTACCTCGAGGCGGTGAAGGACCGGTTCGTCGGCATCAAGGTGGTGGGCGGCGCGGTGGTGCCGGACATGCTCGCCCTGGATCCGGCCGCGGTGCCGGTGGCCGCGCCCTCGAAGGTGAGCGGCCGGGAGCTGATCGCACTGGTCGAGGAAGCCGGGCGCAAGGGCACGATGGTCGGCTTCACCTTCCATGGCGTCGGCGGCGACTACCTCGACGTGTCCGAAGCGGCGCACGAGGAGCTGCTGGCCTGGCTGGCCGCGCACCGCGACGAATACTGGACCGCGACCTTCCTCGAACAGATGCGCTGGGTGCGCGCGCAGCAGGCGGCGATGCGGGGCGAGGCGCCGTAGCGCCGCGATCCGCGCGGGTGGACCGGCCGGTGCTGCTTCAGCGGCGCGCGGTGGGCGACCTGCGGCCGTGGCCGCCCGGGCCAGGCGCCGGCGGCCCGGACGGGTCACCGCCCCCCGCGCCGGGCTATGCTTGTCATCGATACTCTTCCAGCGACTGGAGTCCTGCCTTGAGCACCCCCCTTTCCCGTACGGCCCGGATTGCCCGCATCGCCGCCCCACTGCTGCTGGCGGGCGCGCTCGTCGCCACCACCGGCTGCTCGTTCTCGCCTTCGGCCGCGCGTGCCACCCCCGGCGGCAAGGTGACCGTGGCCATGCCGGCCTCGGTCCTGCCCGGGCAGGGATACGCGTTCGTGCCGGTTCCGCCGTCGACCTCGGCCGAGAAGGACGCGCGGGTGCAGGACGCGCAGTTCCGCGAGCAGCTGCAGCTGGCCCTGGACCGCTCGCTGCAGGCCAAGGGCTACCGCCCGGTGGACATCGCCAGCGCCGATTTCCTGGTCGCCTACCGGGCCGGCGTGCGCGACCTGCGCGAGGTGCAGGCGGTGAACGAGGACGACGGCGCGACCACGCGCATGGCGGGGGTCCAGTGCAGCGGCGGCAACTGTTCGCAGCTGGTGGTGCGCAACGACACCGGCGCGCCGGTGGTCCGCTACAGCACCAGCGAGCGCACCGAAGGCGGGCTGCAGGTGGAGATGGTCGAGCCGGCTTCGCTGCGCGTGGTCTGGAGCGCGCTCAACATCGGCACGATCCGTCCCGGTGCCATCGACCAGGCGCGGCTGGACGCGGTCGCCGTGCAGACGCTGGCGCAGCTGCCGCCGCACGGCGGCTGAGCGGCGGCGATGTCGTGGCTGCGCGAGCCGTGGATGTCCAGCATCACCACCATCGGCGTGGGCTGGACGAAGCGGTAGGCGATCTCGAAACCCAGGCGGATCAGCATCCCGGGCCGGCTCGCAAGGCGACCGCGGTGGGCGTAGGCTCTGCCGCGCGGCATCCACGCCGCCCGCAAGAGGGGAGTCCGACATGCAGGCAGACACCGGGCCGGTCCGGCCCAGGGCATTCGTGGTGGTGGCGATCCTGGCGCTGGCCTGGAACCTGATCGGACTGGCGCTGTTCTGGCGACAGGTGACGATGGATGCGGTGCAGCTGGCGACGCTGCCCGGGCCGCAGCAGCAGGTGTACCTGGCCACGCCGGGCTGGGTGAACGTGGCGTTCGCCTTCGCGGTGCTCGGCGGCGTGCTCGGCGCGCTGGGCCTGCTGCTGCGCCGGCGCTGGGCGGTGCCGATGTTCCAGGTGTCGCTGCTGGGATTGCTGGTGCAGCTGGTCGGGGGCTACCTGGTCACGCCGGCCTGGTCGGCTTTCGGTCCGGCGGGGCTGGCCATGCCGGCGCTGCTGCTGGTGATCGCACTGGCGCTGCTGTTCTACGCGCGGCATGCGCGGGGCAGTGGCTGGTTGCGCTGAGCCTGCATCGCGCGGCCGTCCCGGCCGCGCCTGGAGATGCCTGCAAGGGGAGCCGGCCCGCCGTCGCGGCGCCGGCCATGAAGTAGCGCCCATCCGGGCCGCGTGCGAGGCTGTCGCCCGGCATACGCAGGGAGCGGGCATGGACATCGGCATGATCGGCCTGGGCCGGATGGGCGCGAACATGGCCGCGCGGCTGCAGCGCGGCGGCCATCGCGTGGCCGGCTTCGATCCGGGCACGGCGGCGCGCGAGGCGGCGAGGCAGGCGCACGGCCTGGAAAGTTTCGATTCGCTGCAGGCGCTGGTCGCCGCGCTGCCGGGGCCGCGCGCGCTGTGGCTGATGGTGCCGGCGGGCGCGCCGGTGGATGCCAGCCTGGAAGCGTTGCGGCCGCTGCTGCAGGCGGGCGACGTGGTCGTCGACGGCGGCAATTCCAACTACCGCGACAGCCAGCGCCGTGCCGCGCTGTGCCGCGAATGGGGCGTGCACTTCCTCGACTGCGGCACCAGCGGCGGCGTGTGGGGCCTGGCCGAGGGCTACAGCCTGATGGTCGGCGGCGACGCCGAAGCCTGCGAACGCCTGCGGCCGCTGTTCGAGGCGCTGGCGCCGGCGCCGGAACGCGGCTGGGGCCGGGTCGGGCCGAGCGGTGCGGGCCACTTCGCCAAGATGGTCCACAACGGCATCGAGTACGGAATGATGCAGGCCTATGCCGAGGGCTTCGCGATCATGCAGCGCAAGGAGTCGCTGGCGCTGGACCTGCCGCAGGTGGCGGAGATCTGGCGCCACGGCAGCGTGGTGCGCTCGTGGCTGCTCGACCTGGTCGCCGACGCGTTGAACGACAACCCGTCGCTGGAAGGGATCGCGCCGTACGTGGCCGATTCGGGCGAAGGGCGCTGGACGGTGGCCGAAGCGCTGGAACTGGACGTGGCCGCGCCGGTGATCACCCTGTCGCTGCTGGAGCGGCTGCGTTCGCGGGAGAAGGATTCGTTCGCCGACAAGATGCTGGCTGCCCTGCGCGACCGCTTCGGCGGCCACGGGGTGAAGCCGTTGTAGGAGCTCCCTTCAGGGGCGACCCGGGGCGCTCCGCACGCAGCCGCGTTCAACGCCACGCCTCCGGAGATTCCGCGTTGAACGCGGCGCCTTCCAACGGCGTCGGGTCGCCCCTGAAGGGAGCTCCTACAAGGGCGTCTCGTCCAGCGCCAGCTCGCGCCGCTGCGCATTGCTGCGCAGGCCGGCCTCGATCACCTGCATCACCCGCATGGCATCCCCGGCGGTGACCGGCAAGGGCGCGCCGCTGGCGATCGCATCGCGGATGCCGGCGTAATAGGCCAGGTAATCGCCGCGCGGCGCCGGCGAAGCGGCCTCGGCCACGCTGCCGTCGGCGCACGCGCGCAGCAGCGTCCCCGGGTGCGGATCGCAGCCCCAGTCGCTGCCGCCGGGGCGGGCGCCGCCGCGCAGCGCGTCCTCCTGCGGATCCAGCCCGTGCTTGATCCAGCTGCCGCCGCTGCCGTGCACGGCGAAACGCAGGCCGTGCCCGGGCACCAGCGCGCCGGCGTGCAGCAGCACGCGCAGGCGGGCGTAGCGCAGCTGCACGTGGAAATAGTCCACCGCCTGCGCGCCCTCGCGCTGCAGGGCCAGGTCGGCGCTCACCGCCAGCGGCGGGCCGAACAGCTGCAGCGCCTGGTCGACCAGGTGCGGGCCCAGGTCGTACCACAGCCCGCTGCCGGGACCGGCGCGGTCGCGCCAGCGGTCCGGCACCTGCGGGCGGAAGCGGTCGAAATGCGAATGCAGTTCGGCGATCTCGCCCAGCGCGCCGCTGCCGACGAGTGCGCGCAGGGCGAGGAAGTCGGCGTCCCAGCGCCGGTTGTGGAAGGCGCTCAGCTGGCGGCCGGCGCGGCGCGCGGCCTCGACCATCGCCCCGGCTTCGACCAGGTCCAGCGCGAACGGCTTGTCCACCACCACGTGCTTGCCGGCCGCCAGCGCGGCCAGCGCCAGCGGGGCGTGGGTATCGTTGGGCGTGGCCACCACCACCAGGTCGATGCCCGGGTCGGCGAAGGCGGCGTGCGGATCGGCGAGCACGCGCGCCTGCGGATGCGCAGCCGCGACCTTGGCCGGATCGCTGGAGACCACGGTATGCAGGCGCAGGCCCGGCGTGGCGGCGATCAGCGGGGCATGGAACACGCGCCCGGACAGGCCGAAGCCAAGCAGGGCGACATCGAGCGTGGCGGGCATGGGCGCTTCCTCCGGTGCGCCGATTACACGCGGCCTTCGCATCGTCCCGCAACCCCGTGCACGCCATGAACCGGGCACAACCGCTCGCGGCCTTCACGCCGATCTTCACCGCTGCTGCACGCGGCGATGGTGAAGCTGGCCGCCCACACCCACAGACCAAGCAGAGGTCCCCATGCGCAAGTACGCTCCCGTCCTCGCCGCCACGCTCGCCGCGGTCCTGTTCTCCGGTGCGGCGATGGCCGGCGACAAGACCCCGGACAAGAAGAAGGCGGCGGAGGCCGCGTCCTCGCAGCCGGTCAACGACAGCTGGATCACCACCAAGGTCAAGTCCAGCCTGCTGGCCGACACCAGCGTTTCAGGCACCAAGATCGACGTCGACACGGTCGATGGCGTGGTCTACCTGACCGGCACGGCCAAGAACAAGGCCCAGGTCGACGAGGCGAAGAAGATCGCCGCCGGCATCGAGGGCGTGGGCAAGGTCGACGCCTCCAAGCTGGTGGTCTCCGCCGACTGAGGCCGGACGATCGGCGTTTGCTGGCGTCCCGGGGTGACGATGGGGCGCCAGGGCGGCGCGGGACCTCCGGGTTCCGCGCCGCTTTCTTCCGGGCGCCCGCGCGGGCGTTACAGGCGCTGTTGCAGGGCGCGATGCCCGGCTTCGCCGCTGGCATCCCGCCCGGACCCGGAGCGTGGATGCGCCAGGCCGCACGCTGGCCGTGGCCGGCGCCTCCGCTAGAATCGCTGGCATCCCCCCGCTCGCACAACGCCCACCCGATGCCGAACGAGGCCAAGCCCGCTGCCGACGCGCGAGTCGAGTCCCTGCTCGCGCGCATGACCCTCGAGGAGAAGGTCGGGCAGCTGGGCGTGTTCGCCGACATGGTCCGGCCGTTCGCGCCCGACGTGAATCCGGAAGCCAACGTGCGCAACGCCGCCGAGGTGCTCGAGCAGGTGCGCGCCGGGCGCGTGGGTGCGCTGTTCAATGGCGTGGGCGCCGCGCAGGGGCGCGAGATCCAGCGCGTGGCGGTGGAGGAGAGCCGGCTCGGCATCCCGGTGCTGCTGGCGGCCGACGTGATCCACGGCATGCGCACGGTGTTCCCGATCCCGCTGGGCGAGGCGGCCAGCTTCGAGCCGGAACTGGCCGAGCGTACCGCGCGCGCCACCGCGATCGAGGCCACCGCGGCCGGCCTGCACTGGACCTTCGCCCCGGCCGTGGACGTCGCCCGCGACCAGCGCTGGGGGCGCGGCGCGGAAGGCGCCGGCGAGGACACCTTCCTGGGCTGCGCCTTCGCCGCGGCACGCGTGCGCGGCTTCCAGGGCGACGACCTGCGCGCACACGACTCGCTGCTGGCCACGCCCAAGCACTTCGCCGCGTACGGCGCGGTGGCCGCGGGCATGGACTACAACTACGTGGAGATCTCCGAGGGCACGCTGCGCGACGTGCACCTGCCGCCGTTCAAGGCCGCCTTCGATGCCGGCGCGCTCGCGGTGATGACCGCGTTCAACGACATCAACGGCGTGCCCGCCAGCGCCAACCGCGCGCTGCTCACCGGGCTCCTGCGTGCCGAGTGGGGCTTCCCCGGCCTGGTGGTGTCCGACTACACGGCCGACATGGAGCTGGTCGCGCACGGCTATGCCAGCGACGACCGCGACGCCACCCTGCGCGCGTTCGACGCCGGCATGGACATGAGCATGCAGAGCGGCTTCTACGCCGCGCACCTGCCGGCGCTGGTCGCGTCGGGCGCGGTCGCGCCGGCGGCGCTGGACGACGCGGTGCGACGGGTGCTGGCGGTGAAGGCGGCCATCGGCCTGCTCGACGACCCGTACCGCTCGCTGGACCCGGAGCGCGAAGGCGATGCCGCATCCCTGGCCGCGCACGAGGCGCTGGCCCGCGACGCGGCGCGACGCTCGATCGTGCTGCTGAAGAACGAAGGCGGACTGCTGCCGCTGCGCCGGGATGCGCGCATCGCCCTGATCGGCCCGTTCGCCCGCGACCGCGACAACATCGAAGGATGCTGGACGCTGTTCGGCGACAGGTCGCGCTACGTGAACCTGGAAGACGGGCTGCGCGCCGCGCTGCCGGACGGCGACGTGCTGGAGGTGGTCGACGGCTGCGCGCCGGAGGCGGCGCTGGACGATGGCATCGAGGCCGCCGTGGCCGCCGCGCGCCGCGCGGACGTGGTCCTGCTGGCCGTGGGCGAGCCGCAGCGCTACAGCGGCGAGGCGCAGTCGCGCACCCGGATCGAGCTGCCGCCGGCGCAGCAGGCGCTGGCCGAGGCGGTGGCGGCGACCGGCACGCCGCTGGCGGTGCTGCTGCGAAACGGCCGCGCGCTCGCCCTGCAGGGCGCGGTGCGCGACGCGCAGGCGATCCTGGTGACCTGGTTCCTGGGCAGCCAGACCGGGCACGCGGTGGCCGACGTGGTGCTGGGCGACTACAGCCCGTCGGCGCGGTTGCCGGTGAGTTTCCCGCACGACTCGGGGCAGCAGCCGTTCTTCTACAACCATCCGCGCAGCGGGCGGCCGGAAACCCCGGAGATGTCCGAGTTCAAGGCGCGCTGGCGCGAGCATCCGAATGCGGCGCTGTATCCGTTCGGGCATGGCCTGGGCTATGGCCGCATCGAGTACGGCGCCACCCGGGTCGATGCGCCGGAGCTCGCCTGGGACGGCATGCTCGGGGTGCGGGCCACGGTGCGCAACACCGGCACGCGCGCGGCCGAGGAAGTGGTGCAGCTGTACGTGCACGACCGCGTCGGCAGCCGGGTGCGGCCGGTGCGCGAGCTCAAGGGCTTCCGCAAGTTGCTTCTGCAGCCCGGAGAGTCGGTGGAGGTGGCGTTCGGACTGTCGCGGGCGGCGCTGGCGTTCACCCGCGCCGACGGCACGCACGGCGCCGAACCGGGGGCCTTCGACGTGTGGATCGCCCCCTCGTCCGCGTCCGGCGACCCGGCCCGTTTCGAGCTGCGGGAGCCCCGACTGGCGACCGTGGCCCCGCTGTTGTAGGAGCGGCTTCAGCCGCGACCCGACGCCATCGGAATCCGCGATGGCGTCGCCTGTGCCGATGGCGTCGGGTCGCGGCTGAAGCCGCTCCTGCAAGAGCATCCATCACCACGGGTCACGTTCCGCGCGGCTCCCCCCGTTCCCACGCACGCAGCGCCGCGCTGCGGGCGCGGTTCCAGTCCAGCCGCGACAGGCCCTTGCTGGCTTCCCAGTCGCGCTTCAGGTCGGCTTCCAGGCTGTCGAAATCGCGGTCCGGATGACTGCGGCGCGCGCCGTAGCCCAGGCGATACGCCGGATCGTAGTCGTCGTAGCTGTCGCCCTCGAGGAAATACGGCTCGCGGGTGAACTGCTGGTTCCAGTAGCCCGAATCGGGGAACGGTTCGACCGGGGCTCGGCCGGGGATCTGGTAGCCGGATGGGGGAACCATGGCGCATCTCCTGCTGTTGCGTGGGGAGTTGCACCGTATCGATCCGGGGGTTAACCGCGCAGGCCGGCGACGTGAGCGCGAAGTTATGCCCGGTACTCATGCGGGAGCGCCCTCGCGTGACGGCGCTCCGCAGCGACGCCGCTGTCCCACAGCGTGCCGACCGCGGCGCTCAGCCCGCGGAAGGCGGGTCGGTGGCTTCCGGACTGTACCGGGCGACGATGCCGGTGGCGGTGAGGTCGCCGGTGACATTCCCGGTGGTCGCGAACACATCGGGAATGGTGTCCACCGCCAGCAGCAGGCCCAGCGGTTCGATCGGCAGCCCCATCGCCTGGGTCACCGGCATCACCGTGGCCATGAAGCTGACCTGGCCGGGCAGCCCGACCGAGCCCAGGCTGATCACCACCGCCAGCGCCGCGCCGAAGGCCAGCTGCATTGCGGTCAGCTCGATGCCATAGGCCCAGGCCACGAACGAAGCGGCCACGATGTACTGGATCGGCGAGGTGATCCGGAACAGGGTCACCGCCATCGGCAGCACCAGCGCGGCCACCGCGCGCGGCAGGCCGAGCCGGTCGCGCGCGCTTTCCAGCATCGCCGGCAGCGAGGCCAGCGAGGACTGGGTGCTGGCCGCCACCACCTGCGCCGGCAGGATCGCGCCGGCGAACGCCGCCGGCGAGCGCCCGGCGAACAGCGCCACCAGGCCGTAACAGATCACCATCGCGCCGATGTACATCGCGCACTGCAGGACGATGTAGCCGGCCAGCGCGCCGACCACGCCCAGCCCGGCCTGCGCGCACACCGCCAGCATCAGCGCGAACACGCCGATGGGCGCGGCCAGCAGCACCCAGCGCACGATCACGATCATGGTGTCGGCGATGCCGTGGCACAGGCCGATCACCTGGGCGCGGCGGTCGTGGTCGACGCGGGTGAGGGCGAAGCCGAAGAACAGGGCGAACACCACCAGCGGCAGCATCGCGCCCTGCGCGGCGGCCATGATCGCGTTGGACGGGATCACCCCGCCGATCCACTGTGCCAGCGTCGGTGCTTCGCCCGCGACGGCCGCGGCCGGCGAAGCCTGCAGGGTGGCGGTGAGCTGCGCGCTGCGCGGCACCAGCGACAGCAGCGCCGGCGCCACCAGCGCGGCATAGCCGGCGAACAGCGACAGCATCGCAACGAACACGACCATCGCCCGCCGCGCGACCCGCCCGGAGGCGGCCGCATCGGACGCGGTGGCCACGCCGAGGATGATCAGCGCCAGCACCAGCGGGACCACGGTCATCTGCAGCGCACTCAGCCACAGCCGGCCGACCGGCTGGGCGATGCCGGCGGCGCCGGCGGCCGCCTCCGGATGCCAGTGCGCCAGCGCCAGGCCGACCATCGCGCCGGCGAGCAGGGCCAGCAGCACGCGCGCGGTCGCGCCGGGCCACCTCATCGCACGGCCTCCGTGCCCCGGGTGCCGCCGCTGCGACCGGTGTCGAGGGCGGTCGCGCCCGGCGACCGGCGCAATGCGGCGGCGCAGGCGGTGCGCCGGCGGGCGCGAGGGGGACGGGGGCGGTCGGCGGACGCGTGGGCCATGCGCTGCGGGGGTTCCGGGTCAGGTATCCAGCAGGTGCCGGATGCGTTCGAGGTTGGTGCCGAGCTGGCGGTGCCGGTCCGGATTGGCCTGGCACAGCAGCACGAACAGGAGGTCGAGCAGGTACTGCAGCGAGGCACGGTACAGCAGCGGCTCGATGTGCGGCGCCGGGTCGTGGGCCGAGACCACCAGCGCCGCGTCGGCGTGCGCGCGCAGCGGATTGGCGGTGTGCCGGGTGATCGACACCACCTTGCCCTCGCAGGCCTGGAACTGGCGGCTGATCTGCGACAGCTGCGGCAGCTGGCCGAACTCTGAGAACACCAGCAACACGTCGCCGGGCCGGGCCGCCGACAGGTTGGCCATCATCAGGATCGGATCGTTGTGGTGCACCACCAGCGCGCCCAGCAGCGACAGGCGCATGGCGAACTCGCGGGCGAACAGGCCGTCGTCGCCCAGGCCGCAGACGAACACCTTGCCGGCCCCGTCGACCAGGTCGACGATCGCCTCGATCCGCTCGCGCGGATTGAGCAGGCGGGTTTCCTCCTCGGCCGCGGCCTTGCTCCGGCGCAGCGCCAGTTCCAGCGCGGTCCAGGCATCGCCGTCGGCGGCCGGCGCGGCGCTGGCCGGCGCGTCGGCGCCGTTGCGGGCCAACGCCTGGCCGATGCTGTACTTCAGGTCCGGGTAGCCGCGGAAGCCGAACTTCTGGCTGAACTTGACCACCGAGGACTGGCTGATCCCCAGCGCGCTGGCCAGCTGCTGCGAGGAGTAGTCGCGCAGCAGGTGGGCGTTGTCGAGGATGAAGTCCGCGATGCGGCGTTCGATCGCCGACATCTGGTCGCGTTCGGAGCGGATCTTCACCAGGGGCGGCATGGGTGCGATCTTGGTCCGGGTCGGGCGCACCTGGCAACCGGCTCAGCGCGCCAGCAGTTCCAGCCCGCGGATCTCGCGGATGCCCAGGCCGGGCGCATCGGTGATGGTGATCTCCGATTCGTCGAAGATCACCCCGCCCTCGACCGGGTTGAACTGGCCCAGCGACGGCCCGTCCAGGTCGACCTTGGTGATCACGTCGGCCTTGGCCACGGCCAGGTGCACGGCGGCGGCCACCGAGATCGCGGACTCGATCATGCAGCCGATCATGCACTGGACCCCGTACAGGGAGGCGATGTCGGCGATGCGCACGGCGTTGGAGATGCCGCCGGTCTTCATCAGCTTGATGTTGATGATGTCGGCGGCGCGGCGCTCGATCAGGTCGAACACCTGGGCCGGGCCGAACACGCTCTCGTCGGCCATCACCGGGGTGTGCACGCGCTCGGTGACGTACTTCAGGCCCTCGATGTCGGCGGCCTTCACCGGCTGCTCGAGCAGCTCGAGCAGCACCCCGGCGTCCTCCAGGGTGCTCATCGCGAACACCGCCTGCTTGGCGGTCCAGCCCTGGTTGGCGTCCAGGCGCAGCAGGGCGCGGCCCTCGACCGCGGCGTGGATCGCCTTGACCCGCTCGATGTCCAGGCCGATGTCCTTGCCGACCTTGATCTTCAGCGAGTCGAAGCCGCGGTCGACCGCGGCGATCGAGTCGGCGACCATCTTGTCGATGTGGTCCACGCTGATGGTGATGTCGGTGGTGATCACCGGGTCGCCGCCGCCGAGCATCTTGTACAGCGGCGCGCCGTAGAGCTGGCCCCACAGGTCGTAGACGGCGATCTCCACCGCCGCCTTGGCGCTGGTGTTGCGCTCCATCGCGCCCTGGATCAGGGTGCAGATGCGGTTGAGGTTGGCGATGTCCTGGCCGATCAGGCGCGGCTTGATGTGCCGGTCGATGGCTTCGATGATCGAGCCGTGGGTGTCGCCGGTGATCACCGCGGTGGCCGGCGCC
>CAZBDE010000040.1:0-16668 GCA_964490415.1 uncultured Pseudoxanthomonas sp.
GCATGAGTCCTTTCTTCTGTACATCGAGGAAGCGGTGGGGCACGTCCTTGCCCAGCAGGCGGTCGACGGCGTCGCCGTAGGCCTGGCCGGCGTCGCTCTGCTCGTCGAGGATCACCGGCACGCCCTGGTTGGAGGCCTTGAGCACCGCCTGGGATTCCGGGATCACGCCGAGCAGGTTGATGGCGAGGATTTCCTCGACGTCTTCCACGCCGAGCATTTCGCCCTTGGTCACCCGCTCCGGGTTGTAGCGGGTCAGCAGCAGGCGCTCCTTGATCGGCTCCAGGCCCTGTTCGGCGCGGCGCGATTTGCTCGCCAGCAGGCCGAGCATGCGGTCGGAGTCGCGTACCGAGGAGACTTCCGGGTTGGTCACGACGATCGCTTCGTCGGCGAAGTACATGGCCAGGTGGGCACCGGTCTCGATACCGGCCGGCGAGTCGCAGATCACGTATTCGAAGTTCTGCGACAGCTCGTCGATGACCTTGCCCACGCCTTCCTTGGTCAGCGCGTCCTTGTCGCGGGTCTGGCTGGCGGCCAGGACGTAGAGGTTTTCCAGGCGTTTGTCCTTGATCAGGGCCTGGGTCAGGGTCGCTTCGCCGTTGATCACGTTGACGAAGTCGTACACCACGCGGCGCTCGCAGCCCATGATCAGGTCGAGGTTGCGCAGGCCGACGTCGAAGTCGATCACCGCGGTCTTGTGCCCGCGCCTGGCCAGGCCGATCGCGATGCTCGCGCTGGAAGTGGTCTTGCCGACGCCGCCCTTGCCGGAAGTGACTACGATGATTTCAGCCAATGGATGTCTCCTGGGTGCGTGCGGCGGTGCTGCTGCATGCGGTGGTTGCGCGCCAGGCGGCGGGGCCGCCGGCGCGAAGGGTCATTCGAGTGCGGCCAGCTTGAGCTGGTCGTTTTCCAGCCAGACCTGCACGGCCTTGCCGCGCAGTTTCTCGGGGATATCGTCCAGCACCTTGTAGTGGCCGGCAATGGCCACCAGCTCGGCGTGGAACTCGCGGCAGAAGATCCGCGCCTCGGCATTGCCCTGGGCGCCGGCCAGGGCGCGGCCGCGCAGGGTGCCGTAGACGTGGATCGAGCCGTCGGCGATGACCTCGGCGCCGGCGCCGACCGTGGTCAGCACGGTCAGGTCGCAGCCTTCGGCGTAGAGCTGCTGGCCCGAGCGCACCGCGGTCTTCTGCACGCGGCCCGGGGCGCGCGGCTTTTCCGCGGCGGCGGCTGCGGGCGCGGCCTTGGCAGCGGCGCGGCCCGGCGCCGGGGCGCGGGCTGCCGCCGGTTCGCGCGCGGCGGGCGCGGGCGCCGGGGCCGGCGCGGCCGCGGGCGTCCCGTCGGCGTATTCGTACTGGGCGCGGAACTTGGCCAGCACCGGCAGGCCCAGGGCCTCGGCCAGCGCATCGTTGTCCCGGGTGCCGTAGGCCAGGGCCATCGGCAGCACGCCGGCCTCGCGCAGCCCGTCGATCAGGGCGCGGGCGGTGGCCTGGTCCGGGGTCCTGGCCAGCCCGCCGAAGTCGACGATCACCGCGGCGCGGCCGAACAGCTTCGGCGCGCGCTCCACCCGCTCGCGCATCTCGCGCACGAGCTGGTCGACGTCGAGGGTGCGGATGCGCAGGTTGGCGATGCCGACCTGGCCGATCTTCAGTTCGCCCGCCTGTTCGTAGTCGTTCGCCGCCAACGCCACGTCAGGTACCCGTCGCACGGCGGTCGCGCGGCTGGCGCTGGCGGGGATGGCCGACCCAGGGCAGGTCGGGCAGGGCGTCGCCGTAGGTCGCGTGGATCCACGGGTAGCTGCACAGGGTCTTGGTCATCATGCTGGCGCGCACGTCCACGTCCGCCATCACGTTCTGGCCGGCCTCGTGGAAGCCGAAGCTGCCATGGAACAGCAGCGCCGGGTCGGCGCCGTGGTCGAGGAACACCTCGCAGCACAGCACCGGGTAGCGCAGCTCGGCGTAGCTCTGCACGTCGGCGTAGAACGCCCGGCCGACGCCGCCGCCGCGGCGGCGGCTGGCCACCACGATGCGGTCGATGTAGAAGAAATCGGGGTAGCGCGCCTTGAACCAGGCGAAGTTGCTGCTGTCGTGGTCGCTGTCGCTGCCGAAGCCGACCAGGAATCCGGCGAGGTTGCCGTCGCGCTCGGCCACGCGGAAGTACTCGGCCTGCTCGAAGAACCCGCGCAGCTTGGCCGCGTCCAGCGGCAGGATCGCCGAGCCGGCGTTGTTGTTGAGCGCCAGGATCGAATCCAGTTCGTGTTCGCGCACGTCGCGGATGACGATGGACATGGGATGAAGCCGACTCCAGGATGCGAAAAACCGGCCGGATGCATGGCCGCCGGGGATTATCGCATGGGGTCGCCGGAGCGGGCGAGCCGCCGCGTCCGGCCGTGGGCCCGGCGCGGGGCCGCTCCGGCGCGGCGTCCCGGTTAAGATCGCGTTGTCCGCCTCCGTCCCCGGCGACCGCCGCCGGTGGCCATGGCTTCCTGCACATGTGCCGGTGGCCGACCATACGAGACCGTTCGTCCATGCTGGCACGGCTGAGCCATACCAACCTGCTCCGCTTCGCGGGCATCTACACGTGGGCGCTGGTCGGCTTGCCGATCATCCTCAACATCTGGTTCCTGCCGCCTTCGCGCGGAGTGGACGGCGACGGCATCAGCGTGCCGATGACCGCGCTGGCCTATTTCGGCTTCGGCGCCTGCTACTGGCTGGCGACCAGCGCGCTGGGCCGGGGCGGCGGGCCGCGGGCCTGGAACCTGCTCCTGCTGCTGGCGATGAACGCGGCGGCGATCGGGGTCGGCGTCTACACCCAGACCGGCCTCGGCGCGGTGCTGCTGATGATCATGGCCGGGGTCCTGCCCTGGCTGGCCAGCATCCGCGTGGCGGTGCTGTGGCTGGTGCTGGCGCACATCGCCCTGGTGCCCTCGTTCATGGCACGCGACGATTTCAATTTCTGGGAGTCGCTGCTGCAGTCGCTGTTCTACGTCGGCTTCGCCGCCTTCGTCCTGGCCACCGCCTACGTCGCCCGCCAGCAGGCCCAGGCCCGCGACGAGCAGCGCCGGCTCAACGCCGAGCTGCGCGCCACCCGCGCGCTGCTGGCCGAGAGCGCGCGGGTCAACGAGCGCACCCGCATCTCGCGCGAACTGCACGACCTGCTCGGCCACCACCTGACCGCGCTGAGCCTGAACCTGGAAGTGGCCAGCCACATGACCGAGGGCCGCGCCCAGGAGCACGTGCGCCAGGCCCACACGCTCGCCCGGCTGCTGCTGACCGACGTGCGCGAGGCGGTGAGCCAGCTGCGCGACGCCAGCGGCGGGATCGACCTGGCCGCCGCGCTGCGCCCGCTGGCCG
This sequence comes from uncultured Pseudoxanthomonas sp., assembly GCA_964490415.1. Classification (GTDB taxonomy): domain Bacteria; phylum Pseudomonadota; class Gammaproteobacteria; order Xanthomonadales; family Xanthomonadaceae; genus Pseudoxanthomonas. The sequence continues at coordinate 3,348 of CAZBDE010000040.1, forward strand.
ACCACGTGCCGGCGCTGGACATCGCCCTGGAGGTCGAGTCGCCGCTGGCCATGGACGACCCCGAGCGCGCCCATGTCATGCTGCGCTGCACCCAGGAGATCATCACCAACGCGGTGCGCCACGCCGCCGCGCGCCAGCTGCGGATCCGGGTCTGGCGCGAGGCCGGGGCGATCGTGCTGGAGGCGCGGGACGACGGCCAGGGCGCCGACGGCCTGGTTCCCGGCAACGGCCTGCGCGGCATGCGCGAACGCATCCAGCAGTACGGCGGTACCCTCGAGATCCAGACCCGGCGCGGAGAAGGCTTCCAGCTGCGCCTGTCCATCCCCGTCGCAACCCCGGTAAACCCGGCGCTAGAAGGAGCGCTTCCATGATCCGAGTCTGCCTGGTCGACGACCAGACCCTGGTGCGCCAGGGCATCCGTTCCCTGCTGGCGCTGGACGGCGGCATCGAGGTGGTCGCCGAAGCCGGCGACGGCCGCCAGGCGGTGGACCTGATCCCGCAGGTGAAGCCGGACGTGGTGCTGATGGACATGCGCATGCCGGCCATGTCCGGACTGGAGGCGCTGCAGGTGCTGTCGCGCCTGGAACAGCTGCCGCCGACCATCATCCTGACCACCTTCGACGACGACCAGCTGGTCCTGGCCGGGCTCAAGGCCGGGGCCAAGGGCTACCTGCTCAAGGACGTGTCGCTGGAACAGCTGGTCGGGGCGATCCGCACCGTGGCCGACGGCGGCTCGCTGGTCCAGCCGGCGGTGACCCAGCGCCTGCTCTCGGGCCTGGAGCACATGCGCAACGACTTCGTCAGCCTGGACCGCCCGGACCCGCTGACCGACCGCGAGACCGAGATCCTGCGGCTGATGGCCTCGGGCTTCTCCAACAAGGAGATCGCCAACTCGCTGGGCGTGGCCGAGGGTACGATCAAGAACCACGTGTCCAACATATTGAGCAAGCTGGGCGTGCGCGACCGCACCCGGGCGGTGCTCAAGGCCTTCGAACTGCAGCTGGTGTGAGCGGCGCCGGCCGGCGGCGGGTCCGCCGCCGGCCCGGGTCCGCCGCACGCCCGGGCCGTTCAGCCGCGGTCCTGCCGGCGCCGGAACTTCGGCGCAACGTCCCGTGTCCATGGGGGACAACCGGATGGGCCGGTTGTAAGAATTCCGTTTACCCTGTGCATCGGCCATCGGGCCGGCTGCGCTCGGGCGGCGAAGCCTGCTAGGATTCGCGGCTCGCCTTGTCAATTCGCCGTGGATTCGGCCCCGGAGACTCCTGCATGACCCGCATTATCGAGTTCCTGATCGCCTTGGGCATCGTGGCTGTTCTGGCCCTGGTGATCGGCCTTGTCCTGCCGTCGCACCGCCATATTTCCGAAAGCGTTGAAACCAACCGCAAGATGACCATCGTGTACGACACGGTGAACAACCTGCGGCGTTTCAAGGACTGGAACCCGCTGGTGCTGCGCGACCCGCATATCCAGTTGAACGTCACCGGTCCCGAGGCCGGCATCGGTGCCCGCCTGGACTACGCGTCCGACGAAGGCCGCATCGGCAAGGGCAGCTGGGAGATCGTCGAGAGCGTCCCCAACGAAAAGGTCGTGATCAAGGTCGAGGACACGGCGCGCGGCGACGACAAGACCGTGCAGTTCCTGCTCGAGCCGACCGGCAAGAACGACCGCAACGTCAAGATCACCCAGACCTACGACGTCGACTACGGCTGGAACCTGCTGGGCCGCTATGCCGGCCTGTACGTCAGCCGCCACGTCGGCGACGACGTCAAGCTGGGCCTGGGCCGCATGGCCAACATGCTGGCCTCGGTGCCGAACTTCGACTATCGCGCCGAGGGCGTGCCGCTGACCGGCCTGAAGCTCGTCGACGTGCCGGCGCTGGACCTGCTGGTCGTGAACGCCGGCAACATCGAGCGCAACAACGAAGCGATCAAGCAGTCGATCAGGAACAACCAGGAGTGGATCAAGCGCACCCTGGAGGCCAACCCCGGCCTCGAGGCCGTCGGTCCGGTGCGCATCATCACCACCGATTTCGGCGCCGAGAAGTACGCCTTCGACGTGGCCGTGCCGATCCGCCGCAAGGTCGCCCAGGCGCCGCAGGCGCCGCTGGCCGGCGAAGTGAAGGAGCCCGACACCGACACCCCGGCCGAGAACGTCGGCGTCGAGGTGGCTGCCGAGGGCGAGCCGCTGAAGGTCATCGTCCCGCCCGGCGCGCCGGTCGAGTACGTCCGCACCGAGCCGCGCCGTGCCGCGTTCGCCGCCTACACCGGCTACATGGCCGAGCTGGACGCCGCGCGCAACGCGCTGCGTGCCTGGGCCCTGACCCACGGCTACGAAGTGACCGACCGTCCCTACGAGCTGTGGAAGGGCGGCGTGGACAAGTCGTTCACCGTCGAAGGCACGTACGACATCTACTGGGCGGTCAAGTAACCGGTCGCCGGCGTCCGCCGGCGCGGTGGTGCAGTCCCGCGAAAGGCGCCGCGAAAGCGGCGCCTTTCCTTTGCAGGAGTTCCCTTCAGGGGCGACCCGGTGGCGCCATGACGCAGCCGCGTTCAACGCTGCCGATCCGGCGGGGGCTTGGCGTTGAATGCGGCGCCTTCCAACGGGATCGGGTCGCCCCTGAAGGGAGCTCCTACAGGGGAGGCGAGGCGCAGACAGCGCCTTTTCGTTTAGGCTCGCAGGGCGGGCGAGGGCCCTGTGGAGGGAACGGCGATGGCGGCGGCGCGCGGCGGACGGGCGGGGGCATGGCTGGCGGCGGCGGGCGCGGTGCTGGCGGCGCTGGCGATCGGGCTGTCGGCCTATGCGGCGCACGGCGTGGCCGATGCGCATGCGCGCGGCAACCTGCAGACCGCGGGCCTGTACGCGTTCGCCCACGGCGTCGCGCTGGCGGCGCTGGCGCCGGCCGCGGCGCGTCCGCTGCGGCTGTTGGCCCTCGCCGGCCTGCTGCTGGGCACGCTGCTGTTCGCCGGCAGCCTGGCCGGCGGCGCGCTGCTGGGCTGGCCGACGCGGCTGGCGCCGTTCGGCGGCACCGTGCTGATGGCCGGCTGGCTGCTGCTGGCGATCGATTCGGTGAGGCGCTGAGCATGCCGCGCCACGCCCGCGGGTTCGACGTGGAGGCCGCGCACGCGTACCTGGTGCGGCGCGACCGCAAGCTGGGCACGTGGATGAAGCGGCTGGGCCCGCTGCCGGCCGAGCCGCGCTGGCGCAAGACCTTCGATCCGGTCGATGCGCTGGCCCGCGCGATCCTGTTCCAGCAGCTGTCGGGCAAGGCCGCGGCGACCATCGTCGGCCGGGTGGAGACGGCGATCGGCAGCACCCGCCTGCACCACGACACCCTGGGCCGGATCGACGACGCGGCGCTGCGTGCCTGCGGCGTGTCCGGCAACAAGACCCTGGCCTTGCGCGACCTGGCCGCGCGCGAGGCGCGCGGCGAGATCCCCGACCTGCGGCGGATGTCGACCCTGCACCAGGACGAGATCGTCGCCGCGCTGGTGCCGGTGCGCGGCATCGGCCGCTGGACGGTGGAGATGATGCTGATGTTCCGCCTCGGCCGGCCGGACGTGCTGCCGGTGGACGACCTGGGCATCCGCAAGGGGGCGCAGGTGGTGGACCGGCTGGAGGCGATGCCCACGCCGAAGGAACTTGCCGCGCGTGGCGAGAAGTGGGGGCCGTACCGCACCTACGCCAGCCTCTACCTGTGGCGCATCGCCGACCAGGCCAGCGCGGCCAGGAAGCCTGTGCCGCGGTCGCAGGAGTAGGGCGGGGCAAGCGTGGGTCAGGCAGGCGCGCGGTGGCGCCAGTGCCAGGGCTCGTAGGCGATGCCGTGGCGGTTGCCGCGCGGGTAGCTCATCGTGAAACCGTGCGCGGCGGCGTGGCCGCGCAGCCAGGCGAACGCCGGCGTGGCCTCGAACGATTCCTCCGCCGGCGGCTCGCCCGGCGTGCCGATGTCGAGCGCGTCGCCGGCGTGGTGCTCGCTGTAGCCGGGTGCGGCGTTGACCTGCAGGATCTGCGCCAGGCCCTGTCCGCGCGCGAGCTTCCGCTCGAAGATGCCCAACTGGTAGTCGTGGCTGCGGTAGCCGGAGATCGATTCCAGCACGAGGCCGTCGGCGGCCGCGGCGCGGCGCAGCGCCTGCCAGGCGCGGGCGGCGGCGGGCAGCAGCCACAGCGGGCGGCGGTAGCGGTCGAAATCCGCGAGCAGCAGCCAATCCGGTTCGGCCACCCGCGCCAGCCCGGTGCGCTGCGCGTAGCCGTCGTCGATGCCCAGCGCCTGCAGGCGTTCGTGCAGGCGTTCGTGCAGGCGGTGCAGGGGCAGGGTGCCCGGCGCGCGTGCCGGGCCACGGGTGTCGCCCGGCACGGTGTCGAGCAGGTCCAGCGCAGCGTCGATGCCCGGCTCGGAGGACAGCCGCGTCACCAGCGGCATCAGGCCGTTGTCCAGTGCCGCGGCCAGGTAACGGCCGTCGCACTTGCGCCGCAGCACGGTGTGCGCACGCGCGAGCACGCGCGCGTCGGCGTTGCCGCGCGCGCGCAGCAGCCGCGCCGGCCACAGTTCGATCCCGGCGGAGTTCAGCAGGCGGGCGTGCAGCGGGGCAGGGGCGAGGCGCATCGACCCAGCTTAGCCACGCCCCCGCGGCGCCGCCAGTTCGCGCAGCCGCGCGAGCAGGGCGGCTGCGTCGACCGGTTCGATCAGCAGGTCGTGGCGGCCGTTGCCCGGCAGCCACAGCTTGCGCCGTCCCTCGCCGATGGCGAGGAAGGTGCGGCGGCGGTTGCGCAGCAGGAACCAGCCGCTGTGGAAGCCGGGGATCGAGAAGCCGTTGGTCTTCAGCGTCGGCCTGAGTTGGGTGTGCTCTTCCAGGTCGACCACGCGGGCCCGGTCCAGCTTCAGCTCCGGCAGCGGCATGCGGCAGCGGTAGAAGCTCGAGCGCACCTCCAGCATGTCCGCCGAGAGCGACAGCCGCTGCCGGCGCATGAACCGCGACAGCACCCGCCACAGCACGCCGGACAGTGCGGCCACGATGCACAGGCCCGCGATGCCGTTCGGCGGCACCCCGGCCGTGCCGCTCCTCGACGCGGACACCGCCACCGCCACCACGGCGATCGCCACCGGAAGGACGAAGGCCAGCACGAACAGCCAGGCGCCGGCGCGCTCGCCGGGCGGGGCCAGCTGCAGGCGGGGATCGGTGGCGGGCGTCATGGCAGGCTTCCGGGAGCGAGCAGCGGGACGGCGACGTGCAGCACGATGTCGGCGCTGAAGTGGGCGAGCATCGCCATCTCGATGCCGCGCTTCCAGTACAGCCAGCCGAACGCCACGCCGGCGATGCCGTTGAGCAGCAGCGTGCGCACCACCACCACCGGTTCCAGGCCCCAGACCTGCGCCGCGGCCGGCAGGTGCCCGGCGCCGAACAGCAACGCCGCGACGAGGATCGCGGCCCAGTAGGCCCAGGCCGGCGGCGTGCGGCGGCGCAGCCGGGCCACGATCCACAGCAGCAGGGTCATCAGGAACAGCCGCAGCATCAGTTCCTCGACGATGCCGCCGTAGAACGAGGCCAGGAAGCCGTTGAACGCGGTCGCGCCGGCGCCGGCCGCGGCAGGGGGCTGCAGCATCGGCGGCATCGCGCGGTCGACCAGCGGCGCCAGCGCGAGGATCGCGACGGTGGCGGCGATGCCCAGCAGCGCCGCACGCAGCGGCTGCAGCCGCGTCCAGTCCGGGCGTCGCCGCCGCACCAGCCAGGCGTGCATGACCGGGCTGCCCAGGCCGACCCGGTGGCCCATGCGCAGGCCGAGCCAGGCCAGCACGCCGGCGAGGACCATGGCCTGCGCGCCCTGCGCGGCGGCGACCACGCCCAGCGGCAGCGGTACCTTGGCCAGGACCTCGGGCATGAGCTGGGCGAGGTAGGGGATGAGCGCCGCCGCCGAGAGGCCGGCAAGCAGGCCCCAGGCCGCGGCGATCTTCAGGTCCTGCAGTGCGGAGGCGGGGGCGATGGAGGCCGGATGGGAGGTGGCCATGGAAGGGGCCGCGTTCACGGGGCGGGCAGCGCGGCGCCGGCGGCCAGCGCCAGCGACGACAGCAGGACCAGGACCGCGCGCGGTGCGCGCGGGCCCAGGCGCCGTTCGACCAGGTGCACGGGGTGCGGCATGGGAGATCCTCCTCGCTCAGGCTTCGCGCTTGAATATCGCCAGCAGCGCCATCATCGGGCCGGGCGACACCACCTCCACCAGCTCCCAACCCAGCCGTCCGTGCTGGGCAAGCGTTTCCTGCACCGTTTCGGCCTTGAAACCGCCCAGCAGGGTCGGCTTGATCTCGATCACCTGGTATTGCCAGCGCGTGCTCATCGGTCCTTCTCCCTGTCGTCGCCCGGCTTGGGCAGCCGGCCGGCCCTGCGCAGCGCGTCGCGCAGCGCGTACTCGATCTGCGCGTTGAGGCTGCGCAATTCGTCGTCTGCCCACCGCTGCGCCGCCGCCAGCACGTCGGCGTTGATCCGCAGCGGATAGGCCTTCTTCTCGCTCATCTCAGTAGATCGAACCGGCGTTGAGGACCGGCTGCATGCCGCGGTCGCCGCACAGCACGACCAGCAGGTTGCCGACCATCTGCGCCTTGCGCTCCTCGTCCAGCTGCACGACGCCGTTCTTCTGCAGTTCGTCCAGGGCCATCTCGACCATGCCCACCGCGCCGGCGACGATCCGCGTGCGCGCGGCGATCACCGCGTTGGCCTGCTGCCGCTGCAGCATCACCTGGGCGATCTCCGGCGCGTAGGCCAGATGGCTGATCCGCGCCTCGATCACTTCCACGCCGGCCGTACCCAGGCGCTCGGCGATCTGCGCCTGCAGGTGGTCGGAGATCTCCTGCGGATGGCTGCGCAGCGCGGTCTGGCCTTCGTCGTGCTGGTCGTAGGGATAGCTGGCGGCCATCGCGCGCAGCGCCGATTCGGACTGGATGTGGACGAAGTTCTCGTAGTCGTCGACGTTGAACACCGCCTCCGACGCATCCACCACCTGCCACACGATCACCGCGGCGATCTCGATCGGGCTGCCGTCCAGGTCGTTGACCTTGAGCTTGCCGCTCTCGAAGTTGCGCACGCGCTGGCTGACCTTGCGCTTGGAGTAGAAGGGGTTGTTCCAGCGCAGGCCGGCTTCCTTGACCGTGCCCACGTACTTGCCGAACAGGCTCAGCACCGCGGCCTGGTTGGGCTGGATCGAGTACAGGCCGGTGACCGTCAGGATCACCAGCAGCACCAGCCCGGCCGCGCCGGCCAGGGACGGACCGCTGGCCGGCGTGCCGGCGGCCCCGATCCCGGTGAAGAACAGCCACGCCGCGGCCGCGCTGGCGATCAGGACGGCGAGAAGCAGGGGGATGCCGGGCAGGGAACGGATCGGAAGCTCTTTCATGGCGAGGTCTCCTGGGTCGCGGATTAAAAGATATCAAAATGATATCAGATGTCAACAGGCCGGGTGCGGGTCAGGCCGGGGCTGACACGCGGCATTCCGTAGAGCGGGGCTTGTCCCGCTCTACACTGTGCGCCCCCTTTTCCTGCGTCGATGCCGCCATGGTCCGGATCGGAACCCCGCTGTCCTCCCACGCCACCCGCGTCCTGCTGCTGGGCTCGGGCGAACTGGGCAAGGAGGTGGCCATCGAGCTGCAGCGGCTGGGCGTGGAGGTGATCGCCGCCGACCGCTACGCCGATGCGCCGGCGATGCAGGTCGCCCACCGCAGCCACGTGCTCGACATGCTCGACAGCTTCGCCCTGCGCGAGCTGATCGCGCTGGAGAAGCCCGACCTGGTGGTCCCGGAGATCGAGGCGATCCACACCGAGACCCTGGTGCAACTGGAGAAGGAGCACGGGCAGAAGGTGATCCCGACCGCGCGCGCCGCGCGCCTGACCATGGACCGCGAGGGCATCCGCCGCCTGGCCGCCGAGGTCCTGGGCCTGCCGGTCTCGCCGTACCGTTTCGTCGACACCGAAGCGGAATACCGGGAAGCGATCGCCGCGGTCGGCCTGCCCTGCGTGGTCAAGCCGGTGATGTCGTCGTCGGGCAAGGGCCAGAGCACGGTGCGCCACGAGGGCGAGATCGACGCCGCGTGGGAATACGCGCAGACCGGCGGCCGCGCCGGCGCCGGCCGCTGCATCGTCGAGGGCTTCGTCGACTTCGACTACGAGATCACCCTGCTGACCGTGCGCCATGCCGGCGGCACCTCGTTCTGCGAACCGGTCGGCCACCTGCAGCGCGACGGCGACTACCGCGAGAGCTGGCAGCCGCAGCCAATGTCGGCGCCGGCCCTGGAGCGGGCGCAGGCGGTGGCGCGCGCGGTCACCGACGACCTGGGCGGCTGGGGCGTGTTCGGCGTGGAGCTGTTCGTGAAGGGCGACGAGGTGTGGTTCTCGGAAGTGTCGCCGCGGCCGCACGACACCGGGCTGGTGACCCTGGTCTCGCAGGAGCTGAGCGAGTTCGCACTGCACGCACGGGCGATCCTCGGGCTGCCCGTCGGCGCGGGGGAGGGCGGGGTCATCCGCCAGAGCGGCGCGTCGGCCTCGTGCGCGCTGCTGGCGCACGGGCACGGCGTGCCGGTGTTCTCGAACGTGGAAGCGGCGCTGCAGGCGCCGGACACCGCGCTGCGCCTGTTCGGCAAGCCGCGGGTGGAAGGCCATCGCCGCGTCGGCGTGACCCTGGCGCGCGCCGGCGACGTGGACGCCGCCCGCGCCATCGCCCGCGAGGCCGCCGCAGCGATCGGCATCCAGGTCCTCCCCGAATAGCCGGGCTTCTTGTAGGAGCCCCCTTCAGGGGCGACCCGAGGCCGTTGGAAGTCGCAAATCCGTACCGGGAAAAATTCCGGTAGCCGGGGGCCGCGTTGAACGCTGCAACCATTGGACCGCCTCGGGTCGCCCCTGAAGGGGGCTCCTACAAGGGAAGCGGGCGTCGCCCAGCGGCGGGTCAGGGGGCGAGGTCCACCCAGACCAGGTGGTGGTCGCTGCCGTCGGCGATCGCGGCGGCCGGGTCGGTGGACGCCGGCCAGAACACGCCGCTGCCTTCCAGTGCGAAGCCGGTCGAGGGCAGCAGGTAATCCAGGCGCATCGCGCCGGCGCGCGGGCCGAAGTCGCCGGTGACATGCGCCGGCGCGCCGCGGCGGACCAGCCCCTGGGCCGCGTACCCGCGCGCCACCGCCTCGCCGCCTTCCGAACGCGGCGTGGCCATGCGCAGCACGCGGGAGTGTTCGAGCAGTTCCACGATCGCCTCGTGGCGGCCATCGCCGTCGGCCGGGTCGTTGTTGAGGTCGCCGGCGATCACGAAGCGCGCGCCTTCGGCCAGGCCGCCGCAGTGGCCGGCGTCGTCGCACAGCCACGCATGGTCGCCGGGCGAAATGTATTCGCGCCACAGCCGGATCTCGTCGGCGTTGCGCGCGCCGTTGCGGTCTTCCGGGCCGTCGAACACCGGCGGGGTCGGGTGCGAGACCAGGAAGTGCACGGTGCCGCCGGGCGTGCGCACCGGCACGTCCCAGTGCGACTTGGACGACAGGCGCAGCTGTTCCCACACCGCGTCGTCGTGCCAGGGCTTGCCGCTGGCCGGATCGAGCGGGCGCCGCGCATGGGGCATCGCCGACCAGCGCAGCAGGCGGAAGCTGCGCACCTGCGCGGCGTCGATCGGATGCTTGGACAGCACAAGCATTCCGTACTGGCCCGGGTGCAGGCCGTAGCCCCAGGCATCGTTGCCGCGGTCGCGGCCTTCGCTTCCGACCGTACCGCTGCGGTCCAGGTCCAGCCCGCTGGGCACGCCGGTGTTGACCTCGGCGAAGTAGCGGTACGGATAGCGCAGCGCTTCGCCGCCGCCGGGCTGCGGCTGCTCCAGGTAGTCGCGCTGGAACAGATCGGCGGCGCGCCCTCCGGCGTCGTAATCGAACTCGTTGAGCAGGACCAGGTCCGGCCGCACCTGCTGCAGCACCGCGGCGATCTTGCGCGCGCCGGCGTCGCCGGCCTCGAGGCGGCGGACCAGGCCACCGGCTTCGTCGGCGTACAGCGAGGTGTTGTAGGTGGCGACCCGCAGCGCGGGCGTGGCGGAGGCGACCGCGTCGGCAGGTCCTTCGTGGCTGGCGCAGGCGGATGGCATCGGGACCAGGGCGGCGAGGAGGAGGCGGGCGAGGATGTGCATGCCCGCGATTCTGGCACGCCCCGGCGCCTGCCTTTCGTAGGAGCTCCCTTCAGGGGAGACCCGGGGTGGTCGGACACAGCCGCGTTCAACGCAGCCGATCCGGATCCTGTGCGTTGAACGCGGCACCTTCGGGCAACCTCGGGTCGCCCCTGAAGGGAGCTCCTACGACAGCGGGAAGCGGCGCCAGCGGCGGCCGTCGAAGGCTTCCAGGGGCTGGAAGCGGCGCTTGTAGTCCATCTTGGCGTGGCCTTCGATCCAGTAGCCCAGGTACAGGTGCTCCAGGCCCTCGCGGCGCGCCCACTCGATCTGCTGCAGGATCGCCAGCGTGCCCAGGCCCAGTTGCGGCATCTCCGGATCGTAGAAGGTGTAGACCGCCGACAGCCCGTTGCCGGCGCGGTCGGTGACCGCCACCGCGAGCAGGCGGCCGGGCCCGTGCGCGGCGGCTTCGCGCATTTCCAGGAAGCGCGTGTCCGACCAGCTGCCGACCAGGAACTGGTCGAACTCGGGGGTGCCGTGCCCGTCCATGCCGCCATCGCGATGGCGCGCGCCGAGGTAGCGCTGGTACAGCGCGAAGTGTTCCGGCGTGCGCCGCGCCGGCGTCACCCGCGTTTCCATCGTGGCGTTGCGTGCCAGGCAGCGGCGCTGGCTGCGGTCGTGCACGAACGCGGCCACCGGGATGCGCACGGCCACGCAGGCGCGGCAGTGCGCGCAGTGCGGGCGGTAGACCAGGTCGCCGGAGCGGCGGAAGCCCCAGTCCAGCGCCTGCGGATACACCGCCGCCAGGCGCGGGTCGCGCGGGTCCAGCACCAGGTCGCGCGCGCTGCGCTCGGGCCAGTAGCCGCAGGCGTGCCCGCCGGTCTGGAACAGGCGCAGGTCGTCGGTCGGTGGAGAGTCGTTGCCCATCTGGCGTCGAACGCGGCGGTTGCCGGCAGCATACGCCCGCACGGTCGCAGCCGCCGCGACCGCCGCCGCCCGGCTGCCGGCTGAACGGCTCCACCGCCGCGTCAACGCGCGGCGCGGCGCGGCGTTTTCCTCCGCGTGGCCACCGGGTCCACGACACTCTGGAGAAACACCGTGAAGAAGACGCCTTCCCTGATCGTCGCGGCCGCCTTGCTGGCCATCACCGCCGGGGCCACCCTGGCGCAGAACAATGCCGCCGCCGATGCGCCAGCCCCGCCGCCGGAGCGCAAGCCGCTCGACGCCAACAAGGACGGCGTGATCGACCGCAGCGAGGCCGCCGCCCACCCGCGCCTGGCCGCGCAGTTCGACACGCTCGACACGAACAGGGACGGCAAGCTGCAGCGCGACGAACTGCCGCGTCCGCATGGCCACGAGGGCCGCCGCGGTCCGGGTGGCGATGACGGCCATGGCCACCGTTTCGCCCGCCTGGACAAGGACGGCGATCATCGCATCAGCAAGGCCGAGGCGGCCGCCGATCCGAAGTTCGCCGAGCGCTTCGCGCAGATGGACGCGAACAAGGACGGCTTCGTCGACCGCGCCGACCGCGAACTGGCGGCGAAGCAGCGCAAGGACGCGTGGTTCGAGGCCGCCGACGGCAACAAGGACGGCAGCCTGAGCAAGGCCGAGTTCGACGCCGCGCACGCCAGGCGCGCCGAAGAGGGCAGCAAGCGCGGCTTCGGTCCGGGCCGTGGCCCGGCGCCGGTGGCGAAGTAAGCGCATGGAGCCGGGCTTGACCGGCTGGCGGCGCCACCGCTGAGGGGGCGGACCGGCCGAAACGCAGCGGAGTGGACTCCGCCGAGTGGAGGCAAGGCCGCGTCTAGCGCGGCGCCGGGTCGGCGGGAGGCGGGGAGATGCGTACGCGGATCTCCTCGTCCTCGCCGGCCTTTTCCTTTTCGTCCGCCGCCGGCTGTCCTGCCGCAGGCTGTTCCACTGCCGCCGGCGCCGGCGCCGGCACCGCCGTCGGCTTCGGCTTGCGCACCCAGATGAACATCGCCACCGCGGCGATCACCAGCAGCAGGCCCACGCGCACGCGCCAGGCCCAGCGGTTGCCACCGCTTTCCTCGAAGCGCGAGGGCAAGGCCTCGGTCGCCGGTTGCGGCAGTCCCGAGTAGGAAGTGCGCGTGGTCGCCAGCAGGCCGGCTTCGCGCAGCAGTTCGCGCGCGCGCGGCTGGTCTTCGGCCATGCGCACCCATACCGCCGGCTGCTGGCTGGCCGGCACCGGTTCGGAATAGCTGAACTGCCCGCGGCGCTTGCCGCGGTAGGAGCGCGGCTGGCTCACGTAGACGGCGATGCCCGCCTCCTGCAGCATCCTGGCCACGCCCTCAACGGTTTCCAGGCGCTGGCTGGTGAAGATCTGGCGCACCGGTCAGTCCTGCGCCGGCGCCGCACGCGCGGCGGCCGGGTCGGGCATCACCCGGATCAGGCCTTCCTGCGCGGTGCTGGCCACCAGCCGGCCCTGGCGGTCGAACACCTGGCCGCGGGCGAGGCCGCGCGAGCCCTGGCTGCTGGGGCTGTCGAGCGAGTACAGCAGCCAGTCGTCGGCACGGAACGGGCGGTGGAACCACAGGGCGTGGTCGAGCGAGGCCATCTGCACGTTCGGCGTGTAGTAGCTGATGCCGTGCGGGAAGGTGGCGGTGCCCAGCAGGTGGAAATCGGAGGCGTAGGCGAGCAAGGCCTGGTGAAGTTCGGGCGGGATCTCGCCCACGCCTTCGCGCAGGCGGAACCAGACCTGCTGGTAGGGCGGGCGCTTGGGCGGGTTGAGTTCGTCGCGCGGGTAGACGTGGCGGAACTCGAACGGGCCGCCGCGCTGCAGCCAGCGCTGCACTTTGGTCGGCAGGGTGGCCATGACGTCCGCCGGCACCGGCGCGGCCGGGGCGATGTCCTCGGGCTGCGGCACTTCGGGCATGGTCAGCTGGTGCTCGGCGCCGGGTTCGTGCTCCTGGAAGGAGGCGGCGCAGAAGAAGATGACCTTGCCGTGCTGGACCGCGGTGACGCGGCGCACCGAGAAGCTGCCGCCGTCGCGGGTGCGGTCGACGTCGTAGACGATGGGGTGGTCGATGTCGCCGGCGCGCAGGAAATAGGCGTGCAGGGAGTGGGCGTGGCGGCCGTTGTCGATGGTGGCCTGGGCAGCCGCCAGGGCCTGGCCCAGGACCTGGCCGCCGAACACGTACCTGGTGCCGATGTCGCGGCTCTGGCCGCGGAACAGGTTGTCTTCCAGCCGCTCCAG
>CAZBDE010000041.1:0-16662 GCA_964490415.1 uncultured Pseudoxanthomonas sp.
AGGATCACCACCTGGCCGGCGCCGACCATCGACACGCCGTAGCCCACGTACAGCCGCGGGGTGATGTACTTGCCTACGCCCACCACCGAGCCGCCGAGCGCGCGCGAATGCATCACCCCGGCGTCGTCGAAGCCCAGGCGCTTGCCCAGCTGCGCGGCCAGCAGGCCGGTGCCGGCCGACATGGTCGCCGAGGTGGCGGTGACCTGCTGGGCCTGGTCGCGGGTGGCGCCTTCCAGGCTGCGGCCCAGCATGAGGTAGGCCAGCGCCTCGGACTGGGGCATGGACGGGTTGGACCAGACGTTGAGCCGCGGATCTTCGGCGTGCCCGCTGACGTCGATGCCGGCGACCACGTCGCCCACCCGGCGTTCGGCGCGCAGGTTGATGCGCGGATCGGCGATGCGGTTGTTGCTCCAGGTCAGCTGGCCGTGGGTAATGGTCAGGTCCTGGCCATAGGCCTTGTAGCGGCCGCCGATATCCAGCGCGCCGATGGCCACCATCTCGTGGCCGGGGCGCGCGCGCACCTGCAGCCGTCCACTCATCGTGCCCTGCAGGCCGTAGCCGGTGATCGCCACCTCGTTGGCCAGGACCAGCGCCAGGTCCATGTCCAGCGGCGTGCCGCGCTGGTCTTCCGGGTCCACCGGATCGACCACCACCACGTCCTCGGACACCGACACGCCCTGTTCGAAGCGTTCGACGTTCACCGTGGCCTCGGTCACCTCCACCTGCCCGCGCAGGACCATGGTCGGGCCCTCCATGCTGAGCTGCAGGTCGGGGTTGGCGGTGGCCACGAGCATCGGCGTATCGGCGATCACCACGTCCTGGCCGTGGATGTGCAATTGCAGCGGCGTTTCCTGGCCGAACCAGGACAGGCTGCCGTCGAGCATCAGCTTGCCGCCGCCGGTACCGACCGAGGCCGCGAACCGCGCCGAGCCGTCCGGCTGCGCGTCCAGGCTGCCCTGGCCCTCGCTCAGGCTCAGGCCCAGCGCCGGCAGCTCGCCCTGGAAGTCCTCCAGCAGCAGCTGCCCGCCCATCAGCGGCTGGCTGCGGGTGCCGCGCACGCTCATGTGCCCGCGGACCACGCCGCGCGGCCGCACCAGGTCCGGCGAGAACAGCTCCAGCCAGAACAGCTGCGAGATGTAGGTGTACAGCTCGCCGGTGAGCGGCGAGTAGGGTTCCCAGCCGGTCTGGAAGGTGGCGTCGATGTAGCCGTCGCCCTGGAAGCCGGTGCCGAGCCGGCCCTGGATCTTCTGCGGATCGAAAGTGAGGTCGAAGCTGAAGTTGTCGTAGCGGGCGATCTCGCGGCGCGCGTTGTTGCCCAGGCGCAGGCCGCCCTCGGGCGAGGCCAGGTGGATGCCGCCGGTCCAGCGGCTGCCCTGCGGGCGCAGGTCCGCTTCCAGGCTCAGTTCGCCGCGGGTCACCAGCGCGCGGCCGCCCTGCTCGGGCAGCCACGGCTCGATCAGCGACAGCGGCAGCCGCTCGCTCCGCACCGCCAGGCCCTTGGACGGCCAGTCCGCCTCCGCGCACAGCTGCGCGTTGCCGTGGCCGGTGGTGGCCAGGCAGGCCGGCTGCAGCTGGAAGCGCGGGCCGTTCACGATGAATGTCGCCGGCGCCTGCAGCGTCCAGTGGTTGCCGCGCACCGGCTCGACCCGCATCTGCTCCAGCGCGCCGTGCCAGGCGTTGCCGCGGCGCTGCACCTGCCCGGCGAAGGACAGGCCGGCCGTATCCGGGCTGTCCGCGTTCACCTGCAGGCGCAGGTCCTCCACCGCGCCCTGCGCGCGCACGTCAAGCTGCGCCAGCGCGAGGCCCAGCTGCAGTCCGGTGCCTTGCGCGGTGAAATCGCCGTTGCCGCCACGCCAGGGTAGCTGGCCGCGCAGGTCGATGCTGTCGGCGCTCCAGTCGTCCCAGCGCAGGCCGCGGCCTTGCAGGTCGGCCTGCACGTTCGGCGCCTGGCGGCTACCGGTGAGCCGCAGCGAGCCCTGCACGGTGCCGCCGGCGCTGGGCAGCAGGTCGTCCAGCTGCAGCGGCTGCAGCTGCGCGCTGACGTCGATGCGCTCGCCGACGCGGCCATTGGCGCGCACCCGGCTGTTGCCCAGGCTCAGCGCCAGCTCGCCCTCGGCCTCGCTGCCGCGGACGGTGAAGCGTCCGTTGCCGGCCAGCGCGCGGTCGCGCAGGTGCCCGCCCAGCGACTGCACGTCGATCTGCGCGTCCACGCCGTCGCCGCCGTCGCGGGCGCGACCGGTGGTGGCAATGCGGCCGTCGACGCTGCCGTCCCAGCCGGGCGCGAAATAGCCCGGGTCGAATCCGTCCAGCTGCAGCGCCAGGTCCCAGTCCAGCACCGGGTCCCAGCCGGCTTCGCCGCTGGCCTGCAGGGTGCCGGTGGGCATGCTCGCCTGCAGCGAATGGATCCGTGCGCGCGCATCGTCGCCGCGCACGTCCAGCACCACCTCCGCCTGCTGCCCGTCGCGGCGCAGGGTCGCATCGCCGTACGCGGCCCAGTTCTTCATCGAACCGGCCAGGCCCAGCGAGGCGTCCAGGCCGATCGCCGGGCTGGCCGGCTCCGCGGAGTCGAACACCAGGTCCTGCGCGTTGAGCGCGAAGCGGAACCGGCCGTCCTCCGGATCGGTGAAGTCGGCGCGACCCTTGAGTTGCACCGTGCCGCCGTACAGCTCCAGCGCCAGCGGCGCCACGGTCAGCACCTGGTTCTCCAGCTGCACGTGCGAGGGCGCGAGGGTCACCTGCAGGTCACCATGGGCCAGCTGCCCCGACAGGTCGGCCACGCCGCCGGTGCCGTGCGCCTGCAGGTCGAAGCGGAACGGCGTCTGCGAAGGCTCGCCGCCGGCCAGCAGCGCAGGGTCCAGGCCTTCGCTGCGCGCGTCCAGGCGCCAGGTCGGTGCATTCCTGTCGCCGCCGAGGGTCAGGGTGGCGCGCAGCGGCTTCGGCGCGCGGCCGCCGACGGCCACCTCCATCTTCGCCAGGTCGCCGCGCGCCAGCAGTCCCAGCCGCGCCGGGCTGTGCCCGCGCGGTGCGGGCAGCACCGCGGTCACCAGCAGGTCGCTGCGGTAGCCGTGCATCGGCTCGTAGCTGCCATGCACCGAGAACAGCCCGAGGTCGCTGTCGATCTTCAGCTGCTCGGCGTGCAGCGAGCCGTTGGCGATGTCGATGCCGCCGCGCAGCGAGCGGATGTCGATCACGTGCTCGCCGCCGGAGCTGATGGCAAAGCCATCGATGGCGATGCGATCGGCCTGGATCGCCAGCGGCATCTCGATCGGCGGCAGCGACTCGGGCCAGCGCGGCAGCTCGAACGGTTCGTCGCTGGGCATCAGGTTCAGCGTTGCGCCCTCGATCTCGAACGCGTCCAGGCGCAGGCGCCGGCCCAGCAGCGGGCGGATGTCCGGGTCGAGGTAGGCGCGGCGGGCGGTGAAGCGGTAGTCCTGGTAGCGGAAGTCCAGCCCGTGGATGGTCAGCGGCCCGGCGATCGGGCCCTCGACCTTCTCCCAGGTCAGGGTCGACCCGACCGGCAGGCGCGAGACGATCTGCGCCAGCAGCACGTCGCGCCCGGCCACGGTCTGCAGCAGCCAGTACAGCAGCACCACCGCGCCGACCACCAGCGCCAGCACGCCCAGGCCCGACCACGCCCAGAAGCGGCGGCGCCGGTAGAACCGCGGCCGCCTGGCCGGCGCGGCGGGCCCGCTTTCCGGGGGCGGCGCCGGTGTGCTCACAGGTTCGCTCCCAGGCTCAGGTAGATCTGGAAATTGGAATCGGGGTCGTTCAGGCCGTGGGCGATGTCGATGCGCACGCCGCCGATCGGCGAGCGCCAGCGCGCGCCCACGCCCACGCCCACGTGCATGTCGAACTCGTCGGGGTTGTCGAAGGCGTCGCCGCCGTCGACGAACGCGGCCATGCCCCAGGGCCCGGCGTTGAAGTAGTGCTCGTACTCGACCGAGCCCGTGAGCACGTAGCGCCCGCCCATGGCGAAGTTGTCCGGCGGCGGCGTGCGCGGGCCGACTTCGCGCCAGGCGTAGCCGCGGATGCTGCGGTCGCCGCCGGCGAAGAAGCGCAGGCTCGGCGGCATCGCGACCAGGTCCGAGGTCCAGGTCGCGCCCGCCTCGCCGCGCAGGATCAGGCGGTCGGCCGGACCGACGCCCTGGAACCAGCTGCCGCCGGCCCAGCCCTGCACGAAGTTGGTGTCCGAACCCAGGCCCTCGGCGCCGCCGCGCATCGCCAGGCTGAGGCTGAGCCCGTGGCGCGGGAACAGGCGGTTGTCCACGCCGGTGTAGGTGCCGGTCAGTTCGGGATAGAACAGGGTCGAATACGCATACAGGCGCTCGCCGGTCGCCGCATCCATGTCGTAGCTCCAGCGCTCGCGCAGGGCGATCAGCGAGGCCACCGCGGTCCAGCGGTCGTTGAGCTCGCCGCTGCGGCTGGCCAGCAGGCGCACGTTGCGCAGGTCGATGTAGTCGGTCTGCTCGTCGTAGGCGCTGAACGCGCCGGTGTACCAGCCGTCCAGCCAGGCGAAGGCGGGGACGCGGTACTGGACCAGCAGGTTCTTGCGGTTCTGCGCGTAGTCCAGGTCGGTGACCAGCTTGTGCCCGCGGTCGTTGACGTAGCGCCGCTCCATGCCGAAGCGCACGCCCGCGCCGCTCTCCGAGCCGTAGCTCAGGCCGGCGGTGTAGACGGTGCGCTTGGCCAGCGCCAGGTTCACGTCGATCGGCACGCGCAGGTCGTCGCCGGCTTCCTGCGGCAGCGGCTGGATGTCGATGGCGCTGAAGTAGTCGAGCTTGACCAGCGACTGCCGCAGCCGGTCCAGCTTGCCCTGGTGGAAGTAGCTGCCCTCTTCCCAGGTCACCAGCTTTTCCAGCAGCCCGGGCCGGAAGTATTCCTGGTGGAAGGTGGTCGGGCCCATGTCGTAGCGGTAGCCGCTGTCCCAGACCAGGTCGATGTCGGCGGCGAAGTCGGCGCGGGTCACCCGGACCTCGCGCGACATGAAGTCGGTGTCGAAGTAGCCGCGCTCGGCCAGGCGCCGGCTGATCCCGTCGCGGCTGGCGTCGTAGGTGGGGTGGTCGAACACCTCGCCCACCGTGGGCCGGACCGCGGCCAGGTCGCGCGCCAGGTAATGGTCCTCGCCGCCGGGGCCGAGGATCTCCACCCGCGACCTGCGCACCCGCACCGGCTCGCCCGGCTCGACATGGACGGTGACCACGATGTTGTCGTCGGCATCGCGCGGCGAGTCCACGGTGATCGTCGGCGAGTAGTAGCCGAACGGTTCCAGCGCCCGCCGCGCCTCGCGCTCGGCGTTGAGCAGCAGGAACTCCAGCCGCGATTCGCCCTGCCGCTTGCCGATTTCGTCGTTCACGCCCAGGGCCAGGCGCACGTTGTGCTCCATCGCCTCGCGGTCTTCCAGGCCGCGGATCTCGACCCGGGTGATCGTGCCGCGCGCCCACGCGGGCGCCGCGGCCAGGACCAGGAGCAGCGCGGCGATCGGGGGAAGGCAGGCTCGCATGGGCTCAGGATAACGGGACCGGTGCCGGCCCCGTTAACCAGGCCTCACGGCGCATGCCTCCGATGGACGGAGGCGCCACGGCGGTGCAGGCCGGCTGCGGCTCAGGCGGAAAGGTGGCCGATGGAGGCCACCGCACCGAACCGGTCGGCCAGGCGCTTGAGCAGGGCCAGCCGGTTGCCGCGCACGGCCGGGTCCTCGGCGTTGACCATGACCTGGTCGAAGAACGCGTCCACCTGCGGCCGCACCCGCGCCAGGCGCTCGAGCACGCGCACGTAGTCGCGCTGGTGCAGGGCCGCGGCGGTGTCGTCCAGCGCCGCTTCCACCGCCTCGCCCAGCGCGCGCTCGGCCGGCTCGACGAACAGCGCCGGATCCTCGATCGCCGGGATGGCGAGGTCGGCCTTCTTCAGGATGTTGCCGATGCGCTTGCTGGCCGCGGCCAGGGCCGCGGCCTCGGGCAGCGCGGCGAAGGTGCCGATCGCGTCAATCCGCGTGTCGAAGTCGTACAGCGAGGCCGGATTCAGCTCGGCCACCGCGTTGAAGTGCGCGGCGGGCACGCCCTTGTCGGCGTAGTAGCCGCGCAGGCGGTCGAGAATGAACTCATGAAGGCTGGTGACTTCATTGTCGATCAGAAGCGGGACTTCACTGTCCCAGATGGGATGGTCCTTGCTGGCATGCTTCTGGCGCAGTGCCTCGCTCAGCGTCTTGTCTTCAAGCGCAGTTTCCAGGAGTTGAGGCAGGTCCAGGTCGAACCCGCTCTCGATCGCCGTGCGCGCCAGCCCCAGCGCATTGCGCCGCAGCGCGAACGGGTCCTTGTTGCCGGTCGGCTTCAGCCCCGCGGCGAAACCGCCGGCCAGGGTGTCCAGCCGCTCGGCGATCGCCAGCACCTTGCCCAGCGGCGACAGGGCGATGTCGTCGCCGGCGAAACGCGGCTGGTAGGCCTCGTCGATCGCCAGGGCGATCTCCTCCGGTTCGCCGGCGGCCAGCGCGTAGTGGCGGCCGGCGATGCCCTGCAGTTCCGGGAATTCGTTGACCATGCGCGACTGCAGATCGTTCCGCGACAGCTCCGCCGCACGGCGCGCCTGCGCCGGGTCGACGCCCGCCTGGCCGGCGATGGCCTCGGCCAGCGCGGCCACGCGCGCGACCTTGTCGGCCACGCTGCCCAGCTTCGCCTGGTAGGTCACCGTCCTCAGGCCCTCGCCCATCGACTCCAGGCCCTGCTTGAGGTCCTCGTCGAAGAAGAAGCGCGCATCGGCGAAGCGCGGGCGGATCACCCGCTCGTAGCCCTTGCGCACCTCGGCCACGTCGCGCGACTCGATGTTGGCGATGCCGATGAAGTGCTCGGTGAGCCGGCCGGCCGGGTCCAGCACCGGGAAGAACTTCTGGTTGACCTCCATGGTCTCGATCAGCGCTTCCTGCGGCACCGCCAGGAAGTCGGGCTCGAAGCCGCACAGCACCGCCGCCGGCCATTCGGTCAGGCACACCACCTGCTCGAGGTTGTCGTCGGTGACGCGCGCGCTGCCGCCGGCCGAGGCGGCGGCCTTCTGAACCTCGGCCACGATCCGCGCGCGGCGCTCGGCCGGGTCGACCAGCACGTGCGCGGCCTGCAGCGCGGCCATGTAGTCCCCGGGCTGGCTGATCCACACCGGCTTGTCGTGCTCGAAGCGGTGGCCGCGGCTCATCCGGTCCGAAGACACGCCCAGCACCTGCGCCGGCACCACCTCGTCGCCCAGCAGCAGCACCAGCCAGTGCACCGGGCGCGCGAAGGCGTAATCGTGGTCGCCCCAGCGCATCGGCTTGGGGATCGGCATGCCGGCGATCGCCTCGGCGACGACCTCCGGCAGCAGGTCGGCCGTGCGCGCGCCGGTGCGCACGGCGCGGTGCACGAAGCGCTCGCCCTTGGCGTCGGTGGCGCGCTCCAGCGCGGTCCATTCCACCCCGGCCTTGGCGGCGAAGCCTTCCAGCGCCCTGGTCGGATTGCCCTCCGCGTCCAGGGCGATGTTCACGTACGGGCCGAACACCTCCGAGGCCTGCTCGGGCTGCTCGGTGTCCACCGCCGGCAGCAGCACCGCCAGGCGCCGCGGCGTGTGCAGCGGCCGCGCATCGCCGGCCTCGAAGCCGATCCCGCGCTTCTCCAGCGCGGCCAGCACGCCGTCGAAGAAGGCCTGCGCCAGGCCCGGCAGCGCCTTGACCGGCAGCTCCTCGGTGCCCAGTTCGACCAGCAGGGATTTCTGTTCGCTCATGTGCTCGACCTTAGCTCTGTATCCCTTCTCCCTCCGGGAGAAGGTGGCGCGAAGCGCCGGATGAGGGTCGGGGATCGGGATGGCCTGTCGGCGGCCGACCCTCTCCCCAACCCCTCTCCCGGAGGGAGAGGGGCTTATGCAGTTTCTTTCTTCAGCCCTGGGAAACCCATCTTCTCGCGCTGCGCGTGGTAGGCCTCGGCCACCGCCTGGGCGAGCTTGCGCACGCGCAGGATGTAGCGCTGGCGCTCGGTCACCGAGATCGCGCGGCGCGCGTCGAGCAGGTTGAAGCTGTGGCTGGCCTTGGTCACCTGCTCGTAGGCCGGCAGCGGCAGGCCGGCCTCGACCAATGCCAGCGCCTCGGCCTCGCAGGCGTCGAAGCGGTGGAACAGCTCGGCGACGTCGGCGTGCTCGAAGTTGTAGGCGCTCTGCTCCACCTCGTTCTGGTGGTAGACGTCGCCGTAGGTGACCGTACCCTGCGGGCCGACCGTCCACACCAGGTCGTAGACGTTGTCCACGTTCTGCAGGTACATGCACAGCCGCTCGAGGCCGTAGGTGATCTCGCCCAGCACCGGCCGGCACTCCAGGCCGCCGGCCTGCTGGAAGTAGGTGAACTGGGTCACCTCCATGCCGTTGAGCCACACCTCCCAGCCCAGGCCCCAGGCGCCGAGGGTCGGCGATTCCCAGTTGTCCTCGACGAAGCGCAGGTCGTGCACGCGCGGGTCGATGCCCAGCGCCTTCAGCGAGCCCAGGTACAGCTCCTGGATGTTGTCCGGGTTGGGCTTCATCACCACCTGGTACTGGTAGTAGCGCTGCAGCCGGTTTGGATTCTCGCCGTAGCGGCCGTCGGTGGGGCGGCGGGACGGCTGCACGTAGGCCGCGTTCCACGGCTCCGGGCCGAGCGCGCGCAGGAAGGTGGCCGGGTGGAAGGTGCCGGCGCCGACTTCCAGGTCCAGCGGCTGGATCAGCACGCAGCCCTGCTCGGCCCAGTAGGCGTTCAGCGCCTGGATCAATCCCTGGAAGGTCGGACCTGTCATCGGCGTTTATTGCAGTGCGGAAAAGCGGGCTAGTATAGGGCCGAGCCCCGCGCCATGCGGGTTTCGGCCGTTTCAACCGCTACTTTCCACGCTGGTCCGCCTGCCTTGAATGCCCGCCGCGCGCCCTTCCTGATCGTCGAGACCGGCCAGCCGGTCGACAGCCTCAAGCGCTATGGCCGCTTCCCGCACTGGATCCGGGTGGCCGCCGGGCTGGACGCGTGCGAAGTGCTGGAGGTCAACGCCGAGCGCGGCGATCCGCTGCCGTCGCCCGAGGGCCTAGCCGGGGTGATCGTCAGCGGCTCGGCCGCCTTCGTCACCGACCGCGCCGAGTGGAGCGAGCGCACCGCCGGCTGGATCCGCGAGGCGGTCGAAGGCGGCACCCCGCTGCTGGGCATCTGCTACGGCCACCAGCTGCTGGCCCACGCCCTGGGCGGCCAGGTCGACTACAACCCGGCCGGGCGCGAGTCGGGCACGGTGTTCATCGACCTGCACCCGCCGGCGTTTGAGGATCCGCTGTTCGCGGAGATGCCGCAGCGCTTCGCCGCCCATGCCACCCACCTGCAGACCGTGCTGCGGCCGCCGCAGGGCGCCACCGTGCTGGCCCGTTCCGAGCAGGACGGCTGCCATGCCTTCCGCTGGGGCGAGCGCGCCTGGGGCGTGCAGTTCCATCCCGAGTTCGCCACCCACCACATGCGCGGTTACGTCAACGCGCGCGCCGAATGCCTGCGCAACCACGGCCGCTGCCCACGCACCGTGGCCCGCGAGGTCAGCGCCGCGCCGCAGGCGCGCCGGCTGCTGCGGCGCTTCGTCCAGCACGCGCGCGGCACCCCGGGGCGGGGTGGACACCTCTGAGAGGCGCGGCCGGAACGCCGCAATCCGGCCCCCGATCGCCGATAATCCACACCGCGCATCCGATCCGCGGATGCGCTGCAACGGGAAGACGATGGACACGATACGCAAGCTGCCGGCCTCCGCTGGCGCCGAATGGGTGCTGGGCGGTTTCACCCTGCTGCGCCGCGCGCCGCTGGCGCTGGGCGCGCTGGGCGCGCTGTGGGGCCTGCTGGCCTCGCTGGTGGTGACCCTGGGCGCGGCGGTGCCGGCGCTGGCCACGGTGCTGCAGCTGCTGGTCGCGCTGGCCGGCCCGGTCCTGTTCGCCGGCCTGGTCTGGGCGGTGCGCGAAGTCGAGCACGGCCGCGGCGCGCAGCCTGCGCACCTGTTGCAGGGCATCCACGAAGGCCGCGTGCCGGCGCTGCTGACCACGCTGCTGCCGCAGGTCGCGGCCGGCCTGCTGCTGGGCGTGCTGCTGCTGGTGCTGGTCGGTTCGCAGCAACTGCAGCACCTGGCCCAGGTCAGCGAACAGCTCAACACGATGGCCCAGGCCGGGCAGCAGCCCACGCCGGAGGAGGTGCAGGCGCTCATCGGCGACCTGCCGGCCGGACGCATCCTGCTGTGGCTGCTGCTGGGCCTGGCCGCGGCGGTGGCGGTGGCGATGACCGTATTCGTCTCGGTGCCGCGGATCCTGTTCGACCGCCGCGAAGGCCTGGCGGCGATGGGCGACAGCCTGCGCGCCTGCCTGCACAACCTGCCGGCGCTGGCGGTGTTCTTCCTGCTGGTGATGGTGTCGGTGTTCGCCATCTACTTCGGCGTGCTGGTCGTCACCGTGGTGCTGCAGCTGCTGGCCGGCCCGATGGTGGCGCTGTGGGTGGCGCAGATGCTGGTGATGGCGGTGCTGATGCCGCTGCTGGCCGGCGCGGTCTACACCGCCTGGATCCAGCTGTTCGGCGAAGCCGCCGTCGCCGTCGCCGCGCCAGCGACGGGGCAGCTGGAAGCCTGAGCCTGCGCCTGCGCGGGCCGCCGCGCCGTGCCGCGCGACGGCGCCCGGAACGGGACTACGCCGCGTCGCCCTTCGGCGCCACCAGCCGCGAGGCGTAGATCCCGGCCTCGTAAAGCAGGCACATCGGGATCGCCAGCAGCAGCTGCGAGACCACGTCCGGCGGGGTGATCAGCGCGGCCAGGATGAAGATGCCCACGATCGCGTAACCGCGCCCTTCGCGCAGCTGGTCGGGCGTGACCCAGCCCAGCAGCACCAGGATCACCAGCGCCACCGGCAGCTGGAAGCTGGCGCCGAAGGCCAGGAAGATCACCAGCACGAAGTCCAGGTAGGCGTTGATGTCGGTCATCATCGCCACCCCCTCGGGCTTGATCGCCATGAGGAAGCCGAACACCGATGGCAGCACCACGAAGTAGGCGAAGGCGCAGCCGACGTAGAACAGCACCACCGCCGAGGCCAGCAGCGGCAGCGCCAGCCGCTTCTCGCGCTGGTACAGCCCCGGGGCCACGAACGCCCAGGCCTGGTACAGCAGCCACGGCGCGGTCAGCACCAGGGCGACGAAGAACGCCAGCTTGAGCGGGGTGAAGAACGGCGAGGCGACCTGCACCGCGATCAGCTGCCCGCCGGCGGGCAGCTTGTCCAGCAGCGGCGCGGCCAGCCACGCGTAGAGCTTGTTGGCGAACGGCAGCAGCAGCAGCAGCACCACCGCCAGCCCGGCCAGCGCGCGCAGCAGGCGCGTGCGCAGCTCGAGCAGGTGCTCCATCAGGCTGCTCTCGGCATCCGCCTCGGGGCGGTCAGGACCGGCGTGGTTCATCGTTTCCTTCCGCTGGCGGGAGGGCCGCCTCGCCGGTACCGTCCGTCACGGCCGTGACGTCCGTCGCACCGGTCGCGCCGGTGGCGCCGGCTTCGCCCGCCGGGGCCACCGGCCGGTCCTCGACCTGGCGCCGGACCTCGTCCAGCTGCCGTCCGGCCGTATCCATTTCGTCGTGCAGCCGGGCCTGCGCCTGCTTCAGCGTCGCCTGGGTGTCCTGCAGGCTGCGCTTGAGCTCCTCGGCCTCCAGTTCGCGCTCCAGCTCGGCCTTGACCGAATACCACTGCGCGCGTGCGCGGCGCACCCACAGCCCGGCGAAGCGGGCCGCCTTGGGCAGCCGCTCCGGGCCGAGTACCACGAGGGCGACCACCGCGATCAGCAGCAGTTCGCCGAAGCCGATGTCGAACATCCGCGTGCGGCCGACGCGGGATCAGTGCTCGGCGCGGTCGCGCTCGGACTCGGCCTTGTCCTGCTCGGCGCGGCGCTCGTCGCCGAGCTGGCCGGTCGGCTTCCCGTCCGGGTCGCGCATGCCTTCCTTGAAGCCCTTGACCGCTTCGCCCAGGTCCTTGCCGGCATTGCGCAGGCGCTTGGTGCCGAACACCAGCAGCACCACCACCAGCACGATGATCCAATGCCAGATGCTCAAACCGCCCATGGCGCGCTCACATGTCTACAGGAAACAGGCCGACAGGATAGCGCAGCGCTCACGGCAGCGGTTCGGTCCGGGTGCCGCTGTCCTCGACCGGTTCGAACCCCTGGGTCGGCGTCGGGCCCGCGTGGGTGTCCGCCTGCACGGTCCGCACCGGGGTGGTCGCCTGAGGGGTGGTCGCCGGTGCCGGTGCCGGGGCGGCGGCGGCCGGGGCGCCATTTCCGGAGCGGGCCACGCGCGCGGTGTGGGTGGCTTCCTCCAGCTGGTCGCGGAAGCCGACCACGGCGGCCGGCGGGACCACCTGCGAGCGGCCTTCGAGCACCATGCGCGGGGTAGTGGTGGCGCCATAGATCGCCGCCTGCGCGTCACGGTCGATCTGCAGCACCGCCCCGTCCAGGGAAACGCCGGCGAACAGGCCGCGGGCGCGCGACCACGACCAGATCTCGGCCTTGAGCTGGCCGTCGGTGGCCGCGGCGGCATTCCGCCCGACCGGCCCGGCGGCCACGCCGGCGTCGGCGCCGAGGGTGAACTTGCCGTTGACGATGTTGTCGAGGCTGCGGTCGTTGCGGAACACCAGCACCACGTCGGCGGACTGGACGCCGGCCTGGAAGCCGATGCTGCCGCCGGTCAGGGTCACGAACACCGGATTGGACCAGGTGCCGTCCGCGCCCTTGATCGACATCAACCCATGGCCGCGGCGGCCGCCGAGCACCAGCCCGGCCTTGATCGTGTCGGGGATCACGACGATCCCGCGGGCTTCGTCGAGCAGCTTGTCCGGGATCGCCTGTTCGGGGATCTGCTGGATCTCCTCCAGCACCCGCACCGCATTGCGCGCGCGCTCCTCTTCGGACGGCGCGGCGGTGGCTTGGCCCGCAGCGGCCTGCGCGGCGACGAGGATGGCCAGCGACAGCAGGAACTTCGGCAGACACGACATGGGACAACTCCGGATCGGTGCGGGCGCGGTGGCGCCACGATGCAGGCGACGCTAATGAAGCCGCGATGAATCGCGCATGACGACCGCGCGCGCGCCAACCCCGCCACCGCTGCGGGGCGGTGCAAAGGGGCGCGGTGCCTCTGTCAGAATGTGCGCATGCCCCACGCCACCGACACCGCGCTGCTCGCCGTCAACCTGGGCACCCCCGACGCGCCTACCGCGTCGGCCGTGCGCCGCTACCTGGCCGAGTTCCTCGGCGACCCGCGCGTGGTCTCGATCCCGCCGTTGCTGTGGAAGCCGCTGCTGCATGGCCTGATCCTGCCGCTGCGCGGGCCGCGCTCGGCCGCCAACTACGCCAAGGTGTGGATGGACGACGGCTCGCCGCTGCTGGTCCACACCCGGCGCCTGGCCGCGGTGCTGCAGGAATGCCTGCCGCAGTGGAAGGTCCAGCCGGCCATGCGCTACGGCGCCCCGGCCCTGCGCCAGGTCCTGCGCGACCTGCGCGCCGAGGGCGTGCGCCGGCTGGTGGTGCTGCCGC
Organism: uncultured Pseudoxanthomonas sp.; assembly: GCA_964490415.1. Lineage (GTDB taxonomy): Bacteria > Pseudomonadota > Gammaproteobacteria > Xanthomonadales > Xanthomonadaceae > Pseudoxanthomonas. The sequence goes on from CAZBDE010000041.1 coordinate 13,538, forward strand.
TGTATCCGCAGTACTCCACCACCACCACCGCCTCGGTCGCCGACCTGGTCGCCGAGGAGACCCAGGGCATGGACGTGATCCTGATCGAGGATTATTCCCGCGACGCCGGCTGGATCGCGGCGGTGGCCGCCTCGATCGCCCGCTACCGGCACCAGCACGGCCCCGGCGGGCACCTGCTGTTCTCCTTCCATGGCCTGCCGCAGCGGGTGGCCGACGCCGGCGACCCGTATCCGCAGCGCTGCCTGGACAGTGCCACCGCCATCGCCGGGGTGCTGGGGCTGGCGCCGGAGCAATGGTCGCTGTCCTACCAGTCGCGCTTCGGCCGCGAACGCTGGCTCGAACCGGCCACGGTCGACGCCCTGGACCGGCTCGCCACCGCCGGCGTGCGCCAGGTCGACGTGGTCTGCCCGGGGTTCGCGGTGGATTGCCTCGAGACCCTGGAGGAGGTGGCGCTGGGTCTGGCCGAGCATTTCCAGGCCAAGGGCGGACGCCTGGCCTACATTCCCTGCCTCAATGACGCGCCCGCCCACGCCGAGGCGCTGGCCCGCCTGGTGCGGCGCGCGGCCGGCCCCAGCGCATGAGCCTGTGCGAAGCGACCGTGCCGGTCGCCTTCGGCGCACTGGCCGGCCTGCGCCGGGAGCGCCCCGGGCGGCCGAAGCTGATGGCCCTGCACGGCTGGCTCGACAACGCCGCCAGTTTCCTGCCGTTGCTGCCGCACCTGCCGGAACTGGACCTGCTTCTGTTGGACCTGCCCGGCCACGGCCACAGCGCGCACCTGCCGCCGGGCGCCGAATACGCGCTCACCACCCATCTGCATGCGGCCCTGGATGCGGCCGATGCGCTGGGCTGGGAACGGTTCGGCCTGCTCGGCCATTCGATGGGGGCGGCGATCGCCGGGCTGGTCGCCGCGGCCGTGCCGGCGCGGGTCGAACGGCTGGCCCTGCTGGAAACGCTGGGGCCGCTGGCCGAAGCGGAAGCGCACACCGCCACCCGCCTGCAACAGGCGGTGGCCGCCGCGCGCGGCCGCGCCGGCACGTCGCTGCGCGTGTTCCCGGACCTGTCCGTGGCGGTGCGCGCGCGGATCCAGGCCAGCCCGATCGGCGAGGCGGGCGCGCGCCTGCTGGTCGAGCGCGGGACCCGCGAGGTCGAAGGCGGGCACGTGTGGCGCAGCGATCCGCGGCTGACCCTGCCTTCCGCCACCCGCCTGACCGAAGCGCAGGTGCGGGTGCTGCTGGGCGCCCTCGCCTGTCCGGTCCACGCGGTGTACGCCGATCCGGCCCAGTCCTACTTCACCGAGCCGGTCCGCCGCGCGCGCCTGCAGGCAGTGCCGCAGGTCGCGCTCACCGTGTTGCCGGGCGGCCACCACATCCACATGGACCAGCCCGAAGCCGTCGCCGCGGCGCTGGCGCGACTTCTGTCCGGCTGACCGCCCTTCCCCTCCGCCATCGACAAGCGCCGCCGTGACCGACAGGATGCGGGGCAGGTGACAGATGCATGGGAGGGGGCCGGGCATGGCGTTGTATCCGCTGTTCGCCGAACTGGAAGGGCGCGAAGTGCTGGTGGTGGGCGGTGGCGAAGTGGCCGCGCGCAAGGTCGCCGCATTGCTGAAGGCCGGCGCGCGGGTGCGCCTGCACGCCCATGCGGTGCTGCACGAAGACATCGCCGATGCGCTTGCCGCCGGCCGCATCGCGCGCCTGGGCGGCGACTTCGACCCGGCCTGGCTGGACACGGCCTGGCTGGTGGTGGCCGCCACCGACGACACCGCGTTCAACGCCGGCCTGGCCGCCGAGGCCGGGCGCCGCCGCCGCTTCATCAACGTGGTCGACGACGCGGCGCTGTCCACCTTCCAGGTGCCGGCGGTGGTCGATCGCGCGCCGCTGGTGGTGGCGATCTCCTCGGCCGGCGCGGCGCCGATGCTGGCGCGGCGCATCCGCGAACGGCTGGAAACGCTGGTCGAACCCTCGCTGGGCACCCTGGCGGCGTTGTTCGGCCGCCACCGCGAGCGGATCCGCGAGCAGCTGCCGGACACCTCGCTGCGCCGGCGCTGGTTCGAACGCATGCTCGACGGGCGCCTGGATCAGGCATACGAAGGGGGGGGCGCCGCCCGGGCCGAAGCGCTGTTCCTGGAGGAACTGGAAAACGCCGCCGGCTCGGTCGAAACCGCGGGCGCGGTGGCGCTGGTCGCCGCCAGCGACGTCCCAGATCTCTACACGTTGCGCGCGCTGCGCGCGCTCAACGAAGCCGATGCCATCGTGTGCGTGGACGGCATTGCCGACGCGGCGCTGGAACCGGCCCGGCGCGACGCCCGGCGCGTGCGCGCACCTGGCCTGGAAGAGGCGGCGCAGCAGGCACTGGAACTCGCACTCGAAGGTGCGCGGGTCGTGTTGCTGCATGGAGCCGAGGGCGCCGCCGCCGCGTACGAACGCCTGCAGGAGCGGTGCGCACGGGCCGGGATCGCCTGCCGTCGCATTCCCGCCGTCGCCTGATCCGCGGAAGGGGCTTCCCAAGCTGCCGCGGTCCGTGCACAATTCGCGCCCCTCGCCGCTGCACGCCTTCCTCACGGGAAGCTGAATGCGGCAGGGCCGAAAGCCGGAACCCTCGAAAAGGTGTTGCAGTTCTTCGGAAGCCCCCTATAATGGGCGGCTCCCTACGGCGAAAACGAATCGCGAGATTCGGCGCCGCCGGGGAGACGGAATCGAAAAGACCTCTTCACGAGGTGTTGACGGATCCGGAACGAGTCGGCATAATGTGCGGCTCACCTCGACGGAAGCGGCTCGCCGCTGAAGCTGAGGGGAAGATGAAAACCCCGCAACGCGGTGTTGACACTTCCAGAACGAGTCGGCACAATGTGCGGCTCACCTCGGCGGAAACGTCGGGACACGGATGAAGGCGCTGAGGCCGAATCCAAGCTCTTTGAAAGTGTGCGCAGGTAACTTGTGCGGACGCCTGCAGGAAGGATGACTGTCCATCTTGCAGACGTTTTAACAGCAACAAGTCAAATGCTTTAAGCAAGCGATACGTAGCTGGGTAGAACTTCTGCATCTAAAAGCTTTATGCCTTCGGGCATTGCAGTTTTAAGTGAAGAGTTTGATCCTGGCTCAGAGTGAACGCTGGCGGTAGGCCTA
>CAZBDE010000042.1:0-16581 GCA_964490415.1 uncultured Pseudoxanthomonas sp.
ATGGTTCTAAGAATAGAGTTGTGCTTACGTGCTATCAATAAAGCTAAAGGATTACCGGTAAAAGAAGGACATTATTTAACACCTGAAATTAAAAGAAAATGGAATACACCAAAGGAAAATTAGATGTTTCTACTCATGCTGACAACAATGATGTTGTTGTTCGTAGTCAGAAGGGAATTATTGCAAATTGCTCTTGTGACACATCAGATTTGGTGTCACCAGAAGAACGCGTTGCTAACGCTCAATTATTTGCCTCGGCTCCTGAATTGTTGGAGGCTTTAAAAGATTTAGTAGAAATAGTTGAGAATCTTATGGGTTGTTCTTTTTGGGAACATTCTAAAGACGATGATGAACTTCTAAAAGAAGCAAAGGCGGCTATTAAAAAAGCAACGACACTATGATCTACGAAGAAGCAAAAAGTATAGCTGACAAGGTTGTTGCATTACTTGAACCACACTGCCATAGAATTGCCATTGCGGGGTCAATAAGACGCGAGAAAGCAGAATGCCGTGACATTGAAATCGTGTGCATCCCTAAAAGATTTAAAGTTGGTAACGGAGAAGTTCCTATTCAGGAGTTTGTTGATCTCGTTCGTTCCTGGGAGAAAGTAAAGGGTGAGCCATTCGGTAAATACACACAACGTATTCTTCCAGAAGGAATAAAACTTGATCTGTTCATGGCGAATGAATTGAATTGGGGTTTACAGTTTGCTATCCGTACTGGATCAGCAGACTACTCCTTTAAAGTTCTCGCTACAGGTTGGGCACGCAAAGGCTACACTTCAAAAGAAGGAATGCTTTACAAAGCCGATGGTAGCGTAACGCATATCCGCGAAGAAAAAGAACTGTTTGACCTGTTAGGTCTGGATTACATTCATCCGAAATTCAGAAACCTATGAAGATAACATTTAAGTTTTGGATGAATGATGTTTTTGATCGAAAAAAATGGATGGCCTACATCAATGGTAAAGCCACGTTCATAAAAATTGAAACGTTTCATGGTGACCTGGATAATATTGCTCAATGGGCGAAAGATCAGGGAATGGTATGTATTGATGCATCAGGTCATAAAGAAATTGATTGGAAGAATTTTCAAACATTCAAAGAAGCAAAAAAAGCTGTAACTAAATACATCAAGAAGTCAGAACAGTTTAACTGTGAATATTACTTATCCTCTAATTAAAACTTATGAAAAAGACACGTAAGGCATACGAAGAATACCTCAATGACCTCTCTCCGGCTTACGAGTCGGAAGAGTGGATCATTGGAGGGCAACACAGACATGGACACGCTATGCTAAAGAAATACGGCAGAGCATTACGCAAGTACGATCCGATTGGATTTGAAGTAGGATTTAAAGAATGGTCAAGATGAAAAAACTAACACTAAAGCAAGCCAGAGCGTTGTTTGACAAAGGTAAAACGCTTTACCTGAAACCTTCAAAGTTATCAGTACAGGTTATGGAGAAAAGTCCTTGGTTCAGTTGGTTCCAATTTAAGAAATCTGATTACAATGATGATACCATAACGCTCGATAAGATCGTGAATGAGTATTCGTACCATAACTGCAACAAAGAAGTTGGTCTTAAAGTAAACTACTACGCATACCTATGAAATACGGATATCTAAGACAAGATGAGGATAGTCACAACTACCTCATTCCGGAAGATGAGATCGAAGCCTTTGATAAACTCATGGCTGAGATCTCAAAGACCGGTGATCATACCGATGAATGGTACGATAAGATCGATGAATTCAATGATCGTTATCAGGATTACAGAGTTGAAGGAGGTTTAAGTTCACTTAAAGTAGTAATGCCATGACAATGAAAATTACATTGGTAACAAGCGAAGGAACGCTGTGTGGTAATGCCTCAACTTGGGATAATGCTAACGCTATAGCTAAGGCATTTCTGAAAAGAGATCTTGGTAGTGATCTCTATTACGAGATTGACTTCGGAACCGAAAAGGCATCCGGAGTAATTGACATGGAGCCAAGATCATTTCATCAGTCACACATCAATTCGATTGTAACCAATCACTTGAAAGTATGGTGGGGAAATGTTTCAAGGCATAACAAGCCATTCCCACACATCACGCCTGAATTTAAAGAGAAATGCAAACGACTATTGACATTCTTACCACAATGACGCTAACTGAATATTTAGAGCAATCAGAAGCCTTACCTCTCGGATCGGTTGTAATTGACCGATCTGAGATTTACAGGTATTGGGAAGTTGAAGGTGGTCACAATGTTTCAATAAAATTGAGGACAGACCACTTCACCTACTTCGTTCTCAAGAACGACACTTTACTATGGACTATTGATAGTCAAGGTAAAATGAAAAATCAATCAGTTTTTAAACTTAAAGAAATTTTATGACAGAAAATGAAGTCCCGAGAATATTCTTGACGGACTACGGAAGCTATAACAACGGAACTCAATTTCAGTTCGGTCATTGGGTTGATCTAACAGAGTTCAGTGATGCTGATGAATTTCAGGAATATATAACCAAGCACTTTGAAGAATGTGATGAGAAGAGTCCTTTGCCTTGTGGATCACCACGTGAAGAAACTATGATTACAGACTTTGAAAACTTTCCAAGATCACTTTACTCTGAAAGCGGAATGGATTTCGAGGCACTGTATGAATACATCAATTTGGATGATCATGAGAAAAGAGCCGTGACTTTCATACTTGAACAAGGTCAGAGCATGAAGTATGCAATGGATAAGTACGAAGATATTAACATGACTGAAGATCATGGAAGGAAAACTCATTACGAACTATTCGCTGAGTTATATCCTGATGCTGACAAAGCAAGTGATGAGTGTGACTATCTGGAAGTTAACTACGATAAATTCATTGAAGATAACTACACAGAGTTTAACTATGAAGGAACCGACTATTTGGTTTCCGATGGGTGGAATAATTAAACATTAAATCCTTACGGTGGTAGGTCAACCGTATAACTATGAAATACTATCAACTATTAGACATTGACCTTAACCATGTTGGCATTATCGCTTTAGATGAAAAGCTGTATCAATCTGTTGACATCGAAGAACTTTATAAAGAGTTTGGAAAAGAAACAGACACTACTTGGGGTGATGCTGATGGTTTTGTGGACTGGCTTGCAGACAAGAAGATTGTGGCTGAACGCATCTTCACAACCGAGATCAAACTATGAAAACTGAACTACACGACCGATGGATCATCCAAGATGAAGAAGGTGTAATACACGAAGGTTCGGAAGAAGAAATGGACGTTGCATGGGATTACATGACCATGAACATTCAGGAGTTATATGACTACCATGAAGGACAAATCTCCAAAGAGGACCTTATTGAAGGTAAAGAAAAATGGAGTTATGAATGGACAGGTGATCTTGAATTAGTTAAAATTATTAAAGTACACAGATAGCTATGGAAAAAGAACCAATTAAAATCACAGACGAACTACACAACAAGCTTGTCGACTCATTCATAAAAAGGGCAGCAGCACATGGAATAAGAGGAAAAAATAAGCAGATTGCACAAGCTGACTTCTTTGCTGGTGCTGTAGGAGTTATTGATCTAATCAATGGCACTAAAGAAAGCTGCTGCACACCACGAATCTTCTTCTCATTACTTAGAGGTGAAGAAATTAAGTTAATTGAACCTAAAGGATAAGCTAATGCAAAAAGATACATACAGCATTGAAACGAGAGAGGATTTGCGAGGTGGTGATGATTACAGCGAGAACCATCAGGATTTTGAAACATCTGAAGAAGTACAAAGCTACATCAATAGTTTGCATCCAGATGAGAGAATCCATTCTATTAATTTCTATCCCGCTGGCACTGACTCAAACCCAAAAGACGTAACACATAAATTCAGACGAAAAAAATGAAATCTATAAATTTAGCATACCGAGAAGGTGGAAGTGATAAGGTTTATCAAGCCACCATACAGCCTGAAGGCGACAAGTTCCTGGTCAACTTTGCGTATGGCAGACGAGGAAATGCATTAACAACCGGAACCAAGACAACATCACCGGTAGACATTGAATCTGCAAACAGGATTTTCGACAAGCTTGTGAAAGAGAAAACTTCCAAAGGCTACACTATCGAAGGTGGTATTATATCTCCGGATATGTCCGAGTACAACGGAGTGGCCAACATTCAAGTCGTTGAAAAAAAGGACACTGGAATGCGTGCTCAGTTGCTTAATGATATTGATGAGGAAATGGCAATGAAATTGATCGAAGATGATCTGTACATGGCACAAGAAAAGTTTGATGGCCGCAGAATGATGATTAGCAAGTTAAACGGTAAGATCATTTGTGCGAACCGTAAAGGTCAGGAGATCCAGCTACCGGCTGAATTTGAGGCCATCGGAAATATTCCTCGTGATTTTGAGATCGATGGCGAGAACATGGGAAGCTACTTTGCTGCATTCGACATGCTTTCTTTAGGCGGTTACTCAACAAAGGGAGCACCAGCCCAAGAGCGTATTAAGCTTCTTATGGAGAACATGACAAGTGGGTTTCCTGCTGTTCAGGTAGTTTACACAGCAATTACTACAGAGGCAAAAAGAGCATTGTATAAGCAACTTGTTGTTGACAAAAAGGAAGGCATTGTTTTTAAGATGAAACAATCAAGCTATGTTCCTGGCCGACCATACTCAAAAGGTACTCATCTGAAGTTCAAGTTCTATGCAACAGCATCTTTTGTCGTATTAGGAATAAATGACAAACGAAGCGTACTACTCAGTTTGTGGGACAAAAATGTAAACGCTTATTTGGCAACGGGTAATTGTACAATTCCAGTAAACCATGAAATTCCAAAAGTAGGTGATGTCGTTGAGGCAAAATACCTATACGCATTTAGGGAATCCGGAAACGTGTACCAACCTTCTTACTTAGGCAAGCGTGAGGATGTTGATGCAATAGAATGTACCACAGAACAACTGAAGTATAAACCTGAAACCCAGGAGGATTGATTTTTTTCCTTGTTTTTTTATTAGCCAGGATAATAAAGAAACGATATAATCGAATTAAAAAAAACAATATTTATGACAGCTACAGCAACGGCCACAGAGCCGAAATTACCAACATCATCGCGCTCAAAGAAAGCACGATCAAATGACTCATGTGAATGTGCGGATAAGAAACCTACCCGTGTTCCATTTACAAATATAGATGGATTCACAGGTGAGTATTGTGACAAGTGTATGCAGGTATTGAATTACCAGAAGATTGCTCCACTGAAAGTTGAAAAGCCTAAGAAGCCAGTAACAACAGGTGAGTATCCGGTTGTTCAAGTGTTGGCAACGAATGATCCTGCCATAATGGAGTTCAAATGCTCCGCAGAAGACAAATTGTTCTCTATCGTTGTACCATCTACTGTAGAGAAAGTAACGAAAGCGCTCACTGATCCGACAATCATTGTCGGTAAACTTGCAGCAATCACATTCGATAAAATCGAAAATGGCATTCCGGTTAATCCGGTAGTAACAGCAATTAAAAAACCTAAACAAGAAACAAAATAATGGAGACACAAGTAGCAGAAAAAGAAGTAAACCTGGGAAGTGCAGGTGTAAATACAGCAGAACCTGAAAAGCCTTACGTGATTGCTAATCCGGAAGAATTTGAAACTGTAAAATCGTTGCTTGACAAAATCACTTGGCTAACGCAATGCTTTTCAAATAATCCGGTTGTACCGATTCTTGAGAACCTGATGTTCCATAAAGGTGTAATCTATTGCTCAAACTTACAGGTTACCCAAATGATCAACACAGCTATCAACGGAACGTTCCTCATACCAGCAGTTGAATTAAAGAAAATCTTAAAGGAACTGGATAAAACTGACAAGATTTCTTTCGGTGGTGAAGGGTCAAGCGACACATTGAAATTATTTATCAATGGGAAGCCTAATTTCAAATTTTCCGCTGAACATCCAGATGATTTTCCTTTAACTATAAAGTGTAAAGAAACTGTTGCTGAGTTCACGGGATCGAAGGATTTCGAAACACTTGTAACGCTTAACGGTTATGTGTCAACTGATGATCTTCGTCCGGCAATGAAATGTGTTTGTCTGGATAAAGAAATGGCAGTTGCTACAAACGGTCATTGGCTCGCAATGAAGAAACTGCAAGATTTCCTGTTGCATAAGGATGTTACAATCCTTCTTCCGACACAGATCACAAAGATCATTAAGGACTTCAAACATGCAACGATCAAGATGGGAGAGAGTTCCATGGCAATTAAGTATTTTCTGATCAAGGAAGAAGAACGGGCAGTCGTGTTCAAAGCTATCGATGAAAATTTTCCTAATTATACTAATGTCATTCCGAAACGCAACCATGTCAACGTTTCGGTATCCAAGAAAGTATTAATTAAGATGATCAAGCTTGCAATGCTTACTGCGAATAAGACTACCTATCGGGGAATTATTTCACTTGTTCATGGAACTCAATTAGTAGGAATGTCTTCAGAGTGTCTCGATTTCTCTCGCGAGTTCCGTGATGAAATTCCCGCTACTACATTCACCTGGACACCGAAAATAACGGATGAACTTCAACCGGAAGAAAAAGACGAGTCAGGAAAGGTAATCAAAGCTGCCCGTATCAGTGAGGTAAAAGGAGAAGCTCCAAAGGTTGGAGATTCTTTCGATATCGGAGTAAATCTAAAGTTTCTGAGCAAGATCGTAGCAGATGTTGAAGGTGATGAAATTTCACTTGCGATGTCAGAACCAAATCGTGCTATCATGATCAATAAGGACTTTTTGCTGATGCCAACTATGATTAACCAGTACGTTTAAAATCGTGCATTTTAATATAAAGAAATGATATATTAGTATATTATTTCTTTATATTTGTCAAATCAACTTTCAACAAATCAATCTATTACTATGAATCTCTTAACACTGATTGTCGCGCCACCTGGGTCGGGTAAGACTACTTCATTTCGGAATCTTGGGGCAGAAACCGTTATATATAATACCGAGAAAAAGATGCTACCGTTTAAAAATACCGGGAACATTCGTTTATCTCCGGCAAACTCATCAGCCGACTTAACAGAAAAGCTAACAAGGTTCGTTGGCGAGAACAAGTGGCCTGAGATCAAGAATATCATCATCGACTCATTCTCTGATTATGCGGATATCTTATTCGCTGAGTGCAAAGCAAAGTACAAAGGTTTTGATGTGTACAATGCGTACAATACAGCCCTTTATGAATTCTTTCAGTTGCTCAAGAAAATCGAAGGCAAGTACATTTTCCTGACTGGTCACCCCGAAACTCTTGCTGACGCTGAGGGCAATGTGATCTTCAGAATGTTTGTGCGTGGTAAGGAATGGGAAGGTAAACTTGAAAAGGTTGCTACTTGTGTATTCTATGCAGACCCGAAACGCAAAGCAGATGGTAAAGGAGTAGAGTACCGCTTTATGACTAACACTGATGGACGTTATCCTGCCAAGACTCCGATGGGAATGTTTGCTGATCAACACATTCCTAACGATCTGGCGGAAGTAATCAAGGTGTATGATGCTTTCTATGACATTGCGCCAGCAACACCACAACTCGAATTAAAAGCTGCTGACAAGGCAGCTTAAACTTTTTAATCAAACAATTAAACAATTCACAATTATTTATGGCAGTAAAACCAAATCAAACAAATGAAGGTGGTGTATCTTCAAAATTGTACACAGGAGTTGCAAACCTCAAGGTTGTAGCAATCAATCCTAATCAGGCCAAGCTGAAAGAACTTGGATATCGTGCTGAGAAAGAGCCATCCTATTTCGATGAAAAGAACGGTCACCGTATCGCTTTTTATCTGGAAGGTAAGGATGGTGAGAACCTTATCAGAACAAATGATGCATATTTCATTAAGAATGTAACACGGCCTGAAATATTTATCAACCGTGAAGGTAAATTCGGAAAAGACCGGTCGAAGCTAACAGGTGAGGTCCGGAATCCGTTCCAGGGAGAAGTTGATCTGCTGAACTTTATCGCTGATTGGTGTAATATCAATAAAGGCGAAGAGTGCGTTCTGGATTCAATCGCAAAAATTGCTGCAACTGGTGATCTTTTTGAATTAAATGATATCCTGAGCAATGCAGGTGAGAACACTTTCAAAGGGTTGCTTGGTGTTAAAGATGGCAAGTATCAGCGTTTGTACCAGAAGAAAAGATTGCGTTCATGGAGCGATAATCTTACGTACCTCCACAAGAGCCTTGTTGATAACGAGCAGTACATCAAAGAAGATTACGGCCCGATTGACTTCAAGCTTTTTGTACCTTCTCAATTCAACCTGAAACCGTGGAATGGTACGGCAGCAGCTACAGCAGAAACAACGGCTACTGGAACCGCATCATCAAACGGTCAGCAGACTTCAGCTCCAACAGATGAATCACCTGCACCTGGGGTTGGCGATGAACCTCCGTTTTAATAAGTAACATTTTTAACCAAAACCCTTCCGTTAATCCGGAAGGGTTTTTTATGACTTTACTATGAAGATAAGAGATTGGCACAAGCCAGAGAAAATTAAGGAACTCAAAGCTTCAGTCGTAAATGACTTAATCAAGAAGCACGAACAGAGAAAAGCAATATTAGCAGTGCGAGAGAATGATAAGATAACCTTCACGGGTGTAGACAGTCAGATCGTACTCGAAAAATCAATCGAATTTTACACAAAGCGTAAGTCAGAATTATTCTGGTTCTACCGAAACGAATTACAACATGCTTAAAATACATAACATCGTCAAAATGTACTGGCGGATAGGAGAGGTGGCTAACGAGTTAAGCATGACCACTACGGCTGTTCGATACTGGTGTCATTACTTTGGTATTACAACAAAAGTCAATTCTGTAGGAAAGCGTAAGTTTTCAAGCACGGAGTTTACACAAATGAGGTGCGTACATTTCCTCGTCAACGATAAGGGATTCACTTTACCTGGAGCGTTACAACATATCAACTTATTCGGATGGCCGAGCGAAGACCAACTACAAAACTTAAAGGACGAATTTACCCAATTAAAAAACTACTATGAGAAGAAGAAGAATCACACAACATCAAGCCATATCCGAGCCAACACCGAATTTAAGTTGGGACGTACTGGAACAACCGGTTTTTAGCGGTGGACAGCAGGCTGTCAATTTCAAAGCATTACACCGGAACGATAACAATAATCTTTTAAGCATTGTAAAGAAGGGATACTTTCCGATCACTAATGATAAGCTGAAAGAAGTGACTCACAAGCTTGCTGAATTTACTGGTTTCAAGATTGAAGGATACGCAAGCTACCAGGGAGGCGCAAAAGTACTTGCCTACCTGAAAAATCAAGAGAACTATAATATTGCCGGATTTGAAGCTGATAACTACATGGTTATTGGAAACAGTTTCGATAAGTCCACAGGCTTCTTTATTGGACAAAGCAGCATCATTCTCCGATGCACAAATGCATTTGGCTCTCTGGAAAAGAGAAAAAGCATCCGGCACTCGCGTAACGCAATCTTTGAAATGGGTGAACTGGTAAGATTTTACCAACAGTTCGTGCATCAGGAAGAAGCAGCGCGGACCAAGTTCGAAAGATGGCATAATATCCAGATACCAGACGAATTGAAAGAGTTGTTCGTTGACTCGGTATTAGAGATCGATCCTGCTGAAAAGTCCAGCACACGTAAAATCAACCAGAAGAAAGACCTGGCTGCATCTGTAAATCGTGAAATGGCTGCTATGGGTAATACGATGTTCGGCTTATTCAACGGCCTGACGCACTATACAACGCACGTTTTGAACACAAAAGAGAAAGTGAAGGGAAATATGTTAGGGCAACCAGCAATATTGAATGCAAGAGGTATCAAGGTTGCTGATCGCCTACTATTAGAAATGGTTTAGCCTATTTTTTTTCCGATGAGATTGATCAGCTTGGAATTATCTTTTTCAAGCTGTTCATTCTTTTCCATCAATTTGCTAATCTTTTTCTGAAGGTCTTTTTCGACCCTATTTGCCCCAACTTCTTCGGCTTGTTTTGTAATTCGTTGCTGATCATAAGTACGAAGCGGTGAACCTTCTCCGTAGAATAACCAATTAAAATTAATCTCCGGATACTTTTCTGCAAGTTTATTTTGGAAATTAAAAGTTGGCATGGCTTCACCACGTTCAATTTGACTTAGGTGAGCCTGAGAATCTCCAATATTTTCAGCTAACTCTTTTTGAGTTTTTTTAAGGATTTTACGCAACTCCAGGAAGCGATTTCCGATAATTGGTGCTGATTTTTTAGTCGGCATGGGTAAATGGGTAAAATTTTCGTAAATATTGATCAAATATAAAAAGTAATACTGATATTCAAAATATTTATATAAATAAATCAGTTTTTTGTATAAATTTATTACATAAACCTTATATTTGGCGTTGTATTATCAATACTTACCCGTATTTTCACGAACTATTTATGGCTAATAGTTTTCTTTAATCACTTAACCTCATGCGTGTTCCAATCGAAGATTTACAATTTGCACTAACAGAATTCCCTAATGTTCCCTGCTCTGTTTATTTCTATAATGACCAGATGGAGGTAGAACCCAAGAGGATTTTTACAATCACTAAAAAACAAATCAATCATGAAAAAAACCAGGTAGAATTATTTGTCATGGAATTAGGAAAGTTTGTTCCTAACTCTGACCGAATAGATCATATCAGACAAGTCAATCCGAATTAACCACTTTCGCACCACTAAATTTTTTATGTATATCCCACTGGATGAATTAAACGTTCTATTAAACAATGGATTATCTGTTTATGAGCACTACTACGAAAAGCATACCGGAAGACCCTTCGGCACGCTAAACACTAAAATGATCTCACCATTTCCCCGTAATGGAGAATTGGAAAAAGATCCAAGCTTCTCAGTCTTTCTTCATAGTTCGAAGAGAACATTTTTCTTTAAGGATCACGGAATTGATAAGGTAGGAACCCACTGGCAGTTCGTCATGGATCTATTCGGAATTGATTTCCGTGAAGCACTTGAACTTGTTAAAAAGGAGGTGTTGAATATATCTGGCAATAGTATGCAGATTTCAGTCGCACCTACAAAACTTAATTATGTTAAGCTAAACAAAGTAAGTACTCGTGCTGAAATTATTCCTGTTTTCAGGGAATGGACTCAGAACGATTTAGATTACTTTAAAAAGCCTGGACACCCAGGCACATCACAAAGTACGCTTGATATTTTTAAAGTTTTTCCGGTAAGTCATTTTGATATTAAGAAAGAGAACAAAACATTCTTTATCAAATGTCCTGAAAATATGCCTGGTTATGCTTTTACATTTGAATCAGGTCATGTTAAAATCTGTCAGCCAAAAGCACCACCGGAATACAAATGGACTTCAAACCTTTCTGCCGATGAGGACTTTTTTGGATTCCATCTTGTTCCAAAACAATGTGACGATCTGTTTATTATTGGCGGTAATCGTGACTGTACAAACTTCTATGAGAATATTGGTTATCCGGTATTCGCCCTGCCATCCGAATCAGCAAACATTGATCCTTTAATGCTTAGCATTATCAAACGAATCGCTAAAAGGACATGGATATTCTATGATAACGACCCGCAGGGATACCGCAAAGCCGCCAAGTTCAAAGAGGAACACGGATTTGAATCAGTCAATCATCTTTTACAACCATATGAAGTGAAAGACTTTACGCAGTTACTCGAAGAAAAACCTGACAAGCTCAATGAGTTTGCTATTTTTTTGGATAACTATATAAAGAAATGATATATATGTATAAGTTTATATAATACCAATATATAGAATACTAATAATGACTGAAAAAGCTATTACCGGAAAGGAACTGTATTGGCAGTTAAGCAGGGCATACTCAAGTGAGCATAATGACCTGCCCAATGAAATGAACAGAGCACAGGTAGAATTACAACTCGCGTTAGACGATGGGTTGTCACCTGAACTTTGTATGAAAAAAATGAAACATCTACTCGCAAAAATCGGGAGAGATAACGAGTACAAGACTAAAATCTCGACTGTTATTCTAAATCGATTTTGGGATAAAGAGTTTCTTGAAATGATTCCATCACGCATTTATAAGGGAGAATAACAATGGTAGAACTTGAAGAAGAAGAATCAGCGTCAGACTTACTGAAAGCTCTACACAACAGACTCAGTAACGTAAAACTTGAAAAGGAAATTCTCGCGCATTGTATCCATGTGTCAGAAGATCAAATTGAAATATTAACAAACCTCGATCAAAAGCATTTCTTTAACATAGATCATTCGCTTCTTTTCAGCATTCTCTTTGAAATGTTCAAGGCACGCCATGACATTTCAGGTGACTCGATTAAGAAGATGCTCGTTATCAAGGCTAAAACTTCGGACATAGATGGTTTAACCAAACTTGTCGATGAACTGATCAGTACAAAACTGAAAGACACGGTTTTCAATTCTATTTTCTTGATCAAAGAATTGTATCGGAATCGGATTGTTTACAGTGAAATTTTTCAGAAGGCAAACGCTCTATTTAATGAGAATGAACCGATTGACAATGTAATTGATCATATATCGCAAGCCATCACGGCAGTCGATATAATGCACAAGGAAAAGCCTACTACCGATGTGGTGGATAACGTTGTTGACTCAATATTAAACGCCACAGAGAAGGATAAAGGACTATCCACGGGTATTAATGATATTGATATTCAATACGGTGGCATTAAGCCGGACACATACATTACGATTGCAGCAGAGTCGGGAGTAGGAAAAACGGCCGTACTTGTTGACCTCATTGACAGGTTGTGCGTAAGGCATTCTGATAAAATTGCAGTTCTGTTTTTCAGCATGGAAATGTCAGAAAGCAGAATTGTGAAGCGATTTATATCGCGCAAGACTGGTATGCCTGTACAAAAACTTGCGCAGAAAATGCGATCCTTAAATGGTGAAGAAAGAAAGCTTGTTGAAGCTGCTGGTGTAGCAATCAAAAACTATCCACTGGAAATCATTTACGCCACCTTGAACCCGGCTCAAATGAAAGCAAGGGTTAGAAAGTTCGCGCTAAAGAACCCGGATAAACATTTGATCATTCTTGTAGATCACATAGGTCTTATTGAGGGTGAGGGAAATGACCTTCGTGTTAATACGGTTAAAGCATCTTCAACGTGCAAAACCTTTTGTCGTGATTATCAGGCAACCACTATTGTCTTATCACAATTCACAAAGGAAATCGACTCAAATGAGAACAGAAAGAATTACCATATCCCACACATGGGATATATCATGGAATCAGGACGTGTCCGCCAGGATTCAGATATAATCATGTTACTATGGCGACCTGAAATAAGATTCGTAACAATTCCATACGGTGGAGACCCTGAATGGAAAACAGAAGGTAAGCTCATTATTCTCAATGAGAAGAACCGGGATGGCGATGCGCCTACACACATGGTATTAAATCAAAAAATTGCAATCAATCACATTTTCAACAACAACGAACCATTCTCATGATCTTACCTTTCAAATCACTACGCGAGGAATGCCCGGTAGCAATCCAAGTAATCGAAAAGTCTACCGGTTATACATACGCACCTGCGCACGGAACACTCACACACAAGGATACGCGTGAACCAATTACGTTTCCGGTTCTTGAAGGATTCTTTGATGAGCAGGGATTGCTCATGTCTGTCTATCCTACAAAGTTTCCTGGATGGAATGGAGTACTGTCAGACTTTAACGGAAGACAAATCCACAACGAGCCAGCTTCTTTTGCAACGGCCAACAGCCGTAATCATGCAAAATCTTTGATCGCAGGAATCACCATTAAGGTATTTGAAGAAATGCTGAAACAGATGGTCGCCCTTCCGGAATCATACCTAAGCCTTGAGCGTACCGATCTGGTTGAAACAGCAAAAGAAAAAGACCTGGAAGAAATCGAATTACTGGACTTGTCATTCGATGCTCGCGGACTTTTAACACACTCTGACTATGCTATCCTGAAAGATGGTAAGAGAGCAGTAGTGTTAAAAAATGCAAAGAAAGACTTTCCGTGGATTGGTATGGTAATAAACGTTAAGTAATGCGCCACGTTGTCAGAGCAAAACTTTCAATGAACCCCGATAAACAGGGGTTCATTGAAGTTGAAAACGCTCAGGAGATCAAGGGTGTATCTCCGATCGTAAAATTTACTATGCAATCCGACCCTATCTGGCAGGTAGGAGTAAACGGATGCCAGGTAATCGATCTCATGGAATTCTGTCTAAACCTACTTGATAGTTTGGATAAAACATTCCCATCAGAAGAAAACTTTAACAGCAAAATTAATCTTCGCTCTGCCATTATCTGGCAAAGAAAAAGAGAAGAGAACAGAGTAAAAAGAAACATTGAAGGTCAAACAAAAATATCACCATGAAAAAATTCCTACAATTCCTACAAAGTAATCAAGCCGTATTGATTGCTGCAATCATGTCACTTGCAACACAGCTATGGCATTCAGTAAAAGCTTTTGTAATGCTTGATGTCGGTGGAGTTGATAACAAATGGAACTACCTGTTTGGCATTTTGTTTTCAGTCAGTACATCTTTTGCAATATTACTTTTTACCGTACGCGGTAGAAAAAATTGGGCATACTTCTTCCTGGTGGTTGAAGTGTTTATCAATGTAATTCACTATGGAGTCATGGGAATGGAATCAAACGCCACTCTCTACGCTACTGTTTTCATGTGTATAATCGTTCCGGTAACAATCTCAATTTACTCAGCAGAGATTGATGTGAATGAAGCGATTGAACCTGTCATTGCAAAAAGTGAAGCTGAACAGATCATCGGTACAGACATTGGCCTTAATGATCAGCAGTTTATTTCAGAAATCAATTCATTAATCGGGTTCGATATCACAAATTCTAATGATTCATCCGGGAAGGTCAGTTTAGAAAAGCGTAAGGAATTACGGGCACTATGGAAACAACGCCAAACTATGCGTGTAGCCGATCTAAAGGCATCAATACGTGATATACTTCAGCCGGGAAACCCACTTTTTAAAAGCCTTTAACTTATGAGCGAAATTATAGACGAGAAAATCCGGAAGGATCTGATCTGGATTAACCAATCGAAGGTCAAGCGGGTGACAAGTGCAATTATTTGCCCGCAGCGATACTATCTGGAAGAGATTACCGGTGAATTACAGCGTTATTCTTCCGAAGCTATGCTGTACGGTAACTATTTTGAATACCATGCTACCGGTCAGCTACCGCGTGACGGAGTTGTACCAATCATTCCGCTACTGAAAAAACAACGCTTGGGTAGCTACGAGCCTGCCGTTAAGCAGCGCCTCGATCAGCAAATCCTGAACTTCCCGAAGGTAATGGCTCAGCACGGGATCAAAATTGCAAAGACTGGCTATGCAATGGAGTACATGTTTAACAATGAACTTGTTTTACATGGTATCCTTGACGTTCTGGTCGAGTACAAAGGGAAACCGTATATCCTGGATATTAAAATGACAGGAAATATCCACAACGATTACGGTGATTTTGCATGGGGAAAGGTGATCGAAATGCATCCAGACAATTCAGGCGTTTATATCGCCAGATTTGAACCTGACAACAAGGATGCTATGGATTTCATCCAGGCGCAAACCTATATGTACATGATGGAGAAGCTGACCAAAAATAAATGGGGCTTCCTGTACGCTGTATTCGATCACAAACCTAACCCTGAACACAAGATCATCGAGGTTCTGGAAGACTCTGCAGCACGTAAGGATATGCTGGAACGTATGCACGGGACAAAGGCAAAGCTGACCAAATTCAAGGACATGAATTACATGGCAATTCCTTCCATTAATGAATGTCATGGCTGCAAGAAAGCTGATTGTTCAGTTCGTATGAAACCGGAAGATTTAGCACCTCCACAGGATACCCTTCCGGTTCAAGCTAAACCAGTCCTGATACCAATTCAAGAATCTCAACCTTGGTAGCTTATGTTGATTGAATATCGATTTAACAAGGCAATGAAAGCTGAGGAAGTACTACTGAAAAAGGTACTTTCTCAGTTCTTAGGTCGGGAGGTAACGACAGAGGATTGCAAGACCGGATTTCATCGGGTAATTCAACAAGGAAAGCACTGGACATACCACCTGATGTACAATGAACAGATACTTGGGAGAGTTGAAAGATTCCTGCACCTGGGCCGGTACACCGTAACATTTACACCACAACACGAAAAACTTACTGAACAATCAGAACAGAGAATACTATGAAAGTTGAATTTGGAAAAGACGACCTGGAAGCCATAAGGCAGATATTCCGTGAGGAACTTGCAGCTCATACAAAGAAAATGGATGATACTTTATACACTCGGGAGGAACTTTGCGATAAGCTCGGCATGAACCCAAGTACCTATCACAAGCATATCAAGGCCGGGAAACTTCACGTTAAAAAGGTCGGAAGAAAAGTGCAGATACTTAGTGTAGCCTGACAAGCTACACTAAATACTACACTAAAAGAGTGGCCGATGTGCCATTTTACTATCAAAAACCAATAAAAAGTTGTCCGACAAGGATTCGAACCTTGAAAGGCAGAACCAAAATCTGCAGTGT
>CAZBDE010000043.1:0-16068 GCA_964490415.1 uncultured Pseudoxanthomonas sp.
TGGCACCGGCGCGGTGATGGCGGTGCCGGCGCACGACCAGCGCGACTGGGAGTTCGCCAAGGCCTACGGCCTGCCGGTGAAGCCGGTGATCGTGCCGGCGTCGGTGCGCGACGCGCTGGCCGAGATCTCTTCGCACGTCGCCGACCACGACGACCCGATGGCGGTCGCGCTGGGCGCGCACGGGCCGATCGACGTGGTCGAGATCGACGCCGCGGTGGCGGTGGTGCGCGACTACCTCGCCGGCATCGAGCAGCGCGAGGCGCAGACCGAGCGCGGCTTCCTGGTCAACTCGGGCGACTTCAGCGGCATGGACTTCGACGCCGCGTTCGACGCGCTGGCCGCGCGCTTCGAAGCCGACGGCAATGGCCGGCGCAAGGTCAACTTCCGCCTGCGCGACTGGGGCGTGAGCCGCCAGCGCTACTGGGGCTGCCCGATCCCGGTGATCTACTGCGAGCGCTGCGGCGCGGTGCCGGTGCCGGAGGACCAGCTGCCGGTGGTGCTGCCCGAGGACGTGGAATTCAGCGGCACCGGTTCGCCGATCAAGACCGATCCGGCGTGGCGCAAGACCACCTGCCCGGACTGCGGCGGCGCGGCCGAGCGCGAGACCGACACCTTCGACACCTTCATGGAGTCGAGCTGGTACTACGCGCGCTACACCTCGCCCAGGGCGCGCGACATGGTCGACAGGCGCGGCAACTACTGGTTGCCGGTGGACCAGTACATCGGCGGCATCGAGCACGCGATCCTGCACCTGATGTACTTCCGCTTCTACCACAAGCTCCTGCGCGACGCGCGCATGGTGGACAGCGACGAGCCGGCGACCAACCTGCTCACCCAGGGCATGGTCATCGCCGATACCTACTATCGCCAGGGCGCGGACGGCTCGAAGGACTGGATCAACCCGGCCGAGGTGGAGGTCCAGCGCGACGACAAGGGACGCGTGACCGGCGCGACCCTGCGCGCCGATGGCGGGCCGGTGCTGGTCGGCGGCGTCGAGAAGATGGCCAAGTCGAAGAACAACGGCGTGGATCCGCAGGCGATGGTGGGCAAGTACGGCGCCGACACGGTGCGCCTGTTCTCGATGTTCGCCGCGCCGCCGGAGCAGTCGCTGGAGTGGAACGAGGCCGGCGTGGACGGCATGGCGCGGTTCCTGCGCCGGCTGTGGGCGCAGGTGCTGAAGCATGCGTCCGAAGGCCCGGCGGCCGCGCTCGACCTGGCCGCGCTCGATGCCGGGCAGAGGGCGCTGCGGCGCAAGACCCACGAGACGATCGAGAAGGTCGGCAACGACTACGGACGCCGGCACAGCTTCAATACCGCCATCGCCGCGGTGATGGAGCTGATGAACGCGGTGGCGAAGTCCGACGATGCCAGCGACGCCGGCCGCGCCGTGCGCCAGGAGGCGCTGGAAGCGGCGGTGCTGCTGCTCAACCCCATCACTCCGCATTCCAGCCACGCGCTGTGGCAGGAACTGGGCCACGCCGAGGCGTTGCTGGAGGACGTGCCGTTCCCGCAGGTCGACCCGGCCGCGCTGGTCCGCGACGCGCTGACCCTGGCGGTGCAGGTCAACGGCAAGCTGCGCGGCACCATCGAGGTCGCCGCCGATGCACCGCGCGAGTTGGTCGAGTCGCTGGCCAGGGCCGAGCCGAACGCGGCCAGGTTCCTCGAGGGGCTGACGGTCCGCAAGGTGATCGTGGTGCCCGGGAAGATCGTGAACATCGTGGCGGGCTGAACCGCCAAGGGCGGTTCAGCCCCCGAAGTTCCTTCGGAACTTCGGGCCCCGGCCGGTACTTCCAACCCCCATCCATGCTGCGCATGGATCGCCCCCGACTCGGGGGCTGTGCGGCTTCGATCGTGGTGGCGTGGTGGCGTGGGGGAGCGGGGCTTCTCAAGCGGCGTTCACGGGGTGTGGGGCACTCTGCCGGCGGTTGCCGCCCCCGGCCTGCTCGTCCAGACTTGCGTCCATGATCCGATCCGCATTGCCCGTCCTGTTCGCCCTGGTCCTGGCCGGCTGCGGCTTCCATCTGCGCGAGAAGCTCGCCCTGCCGGAAAACTCGCCGCCGGTGGTGGTGGCTTCGACCACGCCCTTCAGCGAGCTGGTCACCGACCTCGAGCGCAGCCTGCGCAATGCCGGTGCGACGGTCGCGCCGCGCGGCGCCGGGAAGGACGCATCGGCCCATTTCTCGCGGCTCGACATCCTGTCCGAGCGTTGGGGCGACCTGCCGATCGCGATCGACGAGCAGGGCCGCGGGCAGGAGTTCAGCCTGCGCTACGCCACGATCTTCACCTTCCGCCTGGCCGATGGCCGCGAACTGGTGCCGCAGCAGGTGGTGGAGCTGTCGCGCGACTACGTATCGTCGCCGACGGACGCCACCGGCACCAGCACCGAGCGCGAGATCCTGGCCGACGAACTGCGCCGCGAGATGGCCGCCTCGATCCTGCGCCGCATCGACAGCGTGGTCCGTGGGGAGCTGGCGCGCCAGGCCGAGGAGGCCGGACAGGCGCCGCCGCCGGCGCCGGACGCGACCACGCCGCCGGCAACGCCATCGCCCATCCCATCGCCCACGCCGTGATGGACGTGTCCTGATGGAACTGCGGCCCGACCAGCTGGCCGCGCAGGCCGCCGGCCAGCCGTTGCTGCCGGTGTACCTGGTTGCCGGTCCGGAGACCCTGCACGTGCTCGAGGCCGCCGATGCGATCCGCGCCCGCGCGCGCGCCGAGGGCGCCGAGCGCGAGGTCTTCGACGGCGACGGCCGCGATCCCGACTGGGACGGGCTGTCGGCCAGCTTCAACGCACCGGGCCTGTTCGCCAGCCGCCGCCTGCTCGAACTGCGCCTGCCCGGCGGCAAGCCGGGCAAGGCCGGCGCCGAGGTGATCACGCGGTTCTGCGACGACCCGCCCGGCGACGTGACCCTGATGATCGTGGCCGGCGACTGGAGCAAGGCGCACCAGGGCAAGTGGGTGGACGCGGTGTCGAAGCGCGGCGCGGTGTCCATCGCCTGGGCGCTGAAGCCGCACGAACTGCCGGGCTGGATCGATCGCCGCCTGCGCGAGCGCGGCCTGCGCGCCACGCCCGAGGCTGCGCAGGGCCTGGCCGAACGCGTGGAGGGCAACCTGCTGGCCGCCGCGCAGGAGATCGACAAGCTGGCCCTGCTCGCGCCCGAGGGCGTGCTCGACGTGGAGACCATGCAGTCGCTGGTCGCCGACGCGGCGCGCTACGACGTGTTCCGCCTGATCGAGGCGACCCTGTCGGGGCAGGCGGCGCAGGTGCGGCGCATGCTCGCCGGCCTGCGCGCCGAGGGCGAGCAGGTGGCCGGGCTGATGCCGATGGTCGTCCGCGAACTGCTGCGCGCCGCCGCGCTGGCCCGCGCCCAGGCGCGTGGCGCCAACCTGGCCGCGGAGATGAAGTCGCAGGGCCTGTGGGAGGCGCGCCAGGCGCCGTTCAAGCGCGCGCTGCAGCGCCATGCCACGCCGTTGCGCTGGAACCGTTTCGCCGCCTACGCCTCGCGCATCGACCGTGCGGCCAAGGGCCGTGGCCCGGGCGAACCCTGGCAGCTGCTGGAACGCCTGCTGCTGGCGATCGCCGGACAGGCGCCGGCCACGCGCCTGCTCGCCGGCAGCGGGCGCTGAACCGGCGGCGCCCGGCGTGCTGACGATCTGGTATGGCGGCACCTTCGATCCGGTCCACGAAGGCCACCTGGCCATCGCCCGTGCCGCGGCCGACCGCTTCGGCGTGCCGGTGACCCTGGCGCCGGCCGCCGATCCGCCGCACCGCGACGCCACCGGCGCCGATGCCGGGCAGCGCGCGCGCATGCTCGACCTGGCCGTGGCCGGCGACCCGCGCCTGCGCGTGGACCGGCGCGAACTGCGGCGCGCCGGGCCGTCGTGGACAGTGGATACCCTGCACGAGCTGCGTGCCGAACTGGGCGAGGCGGCACCGCTGGCGCTGCTGGTGGGCGCCGACAGCTTCCGCTCGCTGCCGGCGTGGCGCGACTGGCGGAAGCTGCCGGCGCTGGCCCACTTCATCGTTGCCGGCCGCACCGCCGGCGGCGACCTGGACGGCCTGCCGGACGCGCTGGCCGCCGCCGCCGCGGGCCGCTGGACCGCCGACCCGGCGGATCTGGGGAGGGAGGCGGCCGGTCGCTTCCACGCCCTGCGCCAGCCCTTGCGCACCGAGTCGGCGACCGCCGTGCGCCGGGCCATCGCCGCCGGCGATCCGGCCTGGCGCGACTGGGTGCCGGAGCCCGTCGCCGCCTTCATCGAAGCCGCCGGCCTGTACCGCGCCCCCCTGTAGGAGCTCCCTTCAGGGGCGACCCGATCCCGCTGGAAGACACCGCGTTCAACGCGCAGGCTCCGGAGCGGTCGCGTTGAACGCGGCTGTATCAGGCCGCGTCGGGTCGCCCCTGAAGGGGGCTCCTACAGAAGCCTGTCGGGAGGAGCGATCCGGAACGGCAGGGCGCCGGCACGCCCGACGCGCCCGACGCGCCCCCCAGCGGCCCACGCGCATGAATGCGACCCCCGCCGCCCGGCCCGTATAATCACGCCGTCTTTCCCCGCTTCCCCGACCGAGCCTTCCTTGAGCAGCCAAGCCCACGTCATCAAGACCCGCCTCCCCGAACCGCCGCCGCCCGTGGAAGTCCTGCTGGCGAACGTCCGCGCCGCGGTGGAGGAGATCAAGGCCAAGGATGTCGTCGAGATCGACGTGCGCGGCAAGACCAGCGTCACCGACCACATGGTGATCGCCTCGGGCACGTCGACCCGCCACGTGAAGTCGATCGCCGACGAGGTGATCAAGTTCGCCAAGAAGCTCGGCGCGATGCCGCTGGGCGTGGAAGGCGAGCGCGAGGCCGAGTGGGTGCTGGTCGACCTGGGCGACGTGATCGTCCACGTGATGCTGCCGCGCGTGCGCGAGTTCTACGCGCTGGAGCGGTTGTGGACCGTCGGCGACCAGCGCGACGACGCCGACGCCTGACCCGGGCGCCTGCTTTTCCGTAGGAGCCCCCTTCAGGGGCGACCCGACGCGACCTGATACAGCCGCGTTCAACGCGACCGCTCCGGAGCCTGCGCGTTGAACGCGGTGCCTTCCAGCGGGATCGGGTCGCCCCTGAAGGGAGCTCCTACAAGGGGGCGTCGCTGGCGGCGTGCAGGCCGAATACGGCGCCGGTGAAGCCGCCGGCGACGCTGGTGCTGAGCAGGGTGCCGTCCAGGCCGCGGGCCAGCGTCTGCCATTGGCCTTCGGCGGTGGCGTATTCGAAGTCGTACTCCGATCCGCGCGCGCGGATGCGCAGGTACAGCGGCTGGCCACCGGCAGCGGCCGGCAGCGGCGCCGAGGCCAGGCGCGTGCCGGTCCTCGCCTCGCCCTGGTCGCGGCCGTCGCGGCGGTCCACCACCACCACCGGCGTGCCGTGTTCGCGGGTGACTCCCAGCAGGTACCAGTAGTCCTCGTTCTGGAACGCGGCCAGCCCGGCGATGTCGCCGTCGCCGCGCGCGGCGAAGCGCAGCAGCGTGGTCGCGCTGGCATGCGCGTGCTGCTGGCGGCGCGCCAGGAACGAAGGGTTGTCGCGTTCGCCCAGGCCGACGCCGCGTGCCTGCAGGTGCAGCGCACCGCCTTCGAGCCGGTACCACGCGCTGCGCGGATTGCGCACGGTCATCCAGTGGAACGGCAGGCGGTCGCCGTCGAACTCGTCGCGGAGGATGAAGGCGCCACGGGTCGGCAGCGGCGCGCTGCCGGCGGGCAGGCGCGGTGCATCGAGCACGAGCGGAACGGCCTGCCCGGGATCGGTGATCCGCGGCCAGCCCTCCTCCCAGCGGACCGGCATCAGGAAGGTCTCGCGGCCGGTGTTGACGAAGTGGCCGTCCAGCGGCGTCGAAACCGTCGGGATGGGCCGATTGCCGAGGAACACCGCCCACCAGTCTCCCGCCTGGGTCTGCACCAGGTCGGCATGGCCGGCGGACGTGACCGGATGCGGGCGTTCGCGCGGCAGGTCGCGCTGGGTGAGGATCGGATTGCGTTCCCAGGCGAGGTAGGGGCCGGCCACGTCGCGGCTGCGCAGGATCACCTGGCGATGCATCTCGCCGGTGCCGCCTTCGGCGGCGGTGAGGTAGTACCAGCCATCCTTCTTGAACAGGTGCGGCCCTTCGACGTACTCGGGCTTTTCCGCCGGGACGATGCCGCCATCGAGGATCACCCTGCGCGGGCCGACGGTGCGCAGCTTCTCCGCGTCGAATTCCTGCAGCCAGATCGCGCGATGGCCCTCGTAGCGAAGCTCGCCGTCGGGCACGTCGTTGTTGACGATCCAGGCGCGGCCGTCGTCGTCGAAGAACAGCGACGGATCGATGCCGCCCTTCAGCTCCGGCAGCCACACCGGGTCCGACCAGGGGCCGGCCGGATCCTTCGCGGTCAGCACGTAGTTGCCGCCGCACGCGGGGAAGCAGGTATTGACGATGTAGAAAACGCCGTCGCGGTGCTCGATCGCCGGCGCGAACACGCCGTTGACCAGGCCATGCCTGCCGAAGTCGAGCTGGTCCGGGCGGTCGATCGCGTTGCCGATCTGGGTCCAGTGCACCAGGTCGCGGCTGTGGAACACCGGGATGCCGGGGAACCAGCCGAAGGTCGAGGTGACCAGGTAGTAGTCCGCGCCGACGCGCACCACGCTCGGGTCGGGATAGAAGCCCTGCAGCACCGGGTTGCGGAACTGGCCGGGGCCGGCGGCGAACGCGGTGTCGACCGGATCGCCGCCCGTGTATTCGAGCCACTCGAACACCGCCTCGGGCGCGTCGCCCGGCCGGGCGGCGACGCAGGGCGCCGCGACGAACAGGGCGAGCAGCAGGCCGAGCGCGGCCTTGCGGACGGATGCCATGCGATCCCCTCCCGGGCGGACGCGAAGTGCGATGCGGCGGGACCGTAGCACGCGGATGCGCAGGCATGTCAGCGCTGCCGCCCCGGAATAGCCGCGTGGCCCGCACGGGCGCGGCGCGGCCGCGCCGCTATCATGGCGGCCATGAAGGCCCGACTCATCGCCACCGGCGAACGCGCCCCGTCCTGGGTGGCCGACGGCTTCGCCGAATACCGCAAGCGCCTCTCGCACTGGCTGCCGCTGGAGCTGGTGGAGGTCGAGCCCGGCCTGCGCGGCAAGGGCCGCGATCCGCAGCGTGCGATCGAGGACGAAGGCCGGCGCGTGCTCGCCGCGCTGCCGAAGAACGCGCACGTGGTCGCGCTGGACGTGCCCGGCCGTGCCTGGAGCTCGGAGCAGCTGGCGCAGCGCATGGAGCACTGGCGCCAGCAGGGCCGCGACCTGGCCTTCCTGGTCGGCGGCCCCGAGGGCCACGCGCCGGGCGTACTCGCCGCCGCCACCGAATCCTGGTCGCTGGGCCCGCTGACCCTGCCGCACATGCTGGTGCGCCTGGTCGTGGCCGAACAGCTGTACCGCGCCGCCGCGCTGCTGGCGAACCACCCCTACCACCGCGCCTGAGGCGGAGGGGCGCTCCCCGGGCGGGAGTCCTGCGCCGCTAGCGCAGCCTGAAGTCGATCGGCACCAGGCCCCAGGCCTGTACCGCGCGGCCATCGTGCATGGCCGGCTGGAAGCGCCAGCGCTGCTGCACATGGCGCACCGCTTCGCGATCGAGCGCGCGGTGGCCGCTGCTGCGGTCGACGATCACGTCCAGCGGCCGCCCGTCGACATCGACCAGGATGCGCAGCACGACGGTGCCTTCCCATCCGGCGCGTGCGGCGTCGCGCGGGTACACCGGCGGTGGCGCGACGGCATAGCGCAATTGCGCGCCCTGCAGCGGCTGGCCGTCCCACGGCGGGGCGAGGTCGGGCGGGCCGGCGGTGTCGGTGGCGGGGTCGGCGGGCAGGCTGCCCTGGTCGACGATGGCGGGCGCGTGCACCGGGGGAGTGCGCTGCACCAGGGTGGGCTGCGGCTGCGGCGGGACGGGGGTGAGCGGTGGCTGCACCGGCTGCGGTGCGGGCGGCACGATGCGTTCGACGACCCAGCGCTCCGGTTCGGGGGCGTTGCGGATTTCGGGAATCGGGGGGCTGGTCAGTGGCAGCAGCAGGACCAGCAGCGCCAGTGCGTGCACGACGACGGCGAAACTGATGGCGAGGATGCGCGGGAAGTCCAGGCGCGGGGATGCAGCGGACGGCAACGTGCGAACCATGATCCACCTCCATTGCGGGAATGACGGAGGAAACAACGCACGGACAGGGCGACCGGGGTCGGCCGCGATGGTCCGGTTCCAGCCTGCGCCTGGCGTGCCCGTGCATGCAAGAGGCGGCGGGCTTCTTGTAGGAGCTCCCTTCAGGGGCGACCCGATCCAGCCGGACACAGCCGCGTTCAACGCGACCGATCCGGAGGTTGTGCGTTGAACGCCGCGCCTTCCAACGGGATCGGGTCGCCCCTGAAGGGAGCTCCTACAAGGGAAGCCTCAGCGGCCCAGTTCGAACACCACGTCCAGGTTCACCGAGACGCTGCTCTCGCCGGGGGCCACGGGGGTGCTCTCGAAGGCGTCGGCCTTCATCATCGCCATGCGCGGCATCGGCGACGGGATCGCGGCGCCGCCCTCGCTGATGCTGACGATGCGGCGCACGCGCAGGTCCAGCGCCGTGGCATAGGTCTCGGCGCGCGCGCGGGCCTGCCCGAGCGCCTCGATGCGTGCCTGGTCGTACAACGGTTCCGGGTTTTCGATGCCGAAGCTCGGGCCGTTGATCTGGTTGGCGCCGCTGGCCACGAGTGCGTCGAGCACCTGGCCCATCTTCGCCACGTCGCGCAGCTTGACCGTGACCGTGTTGCCGGCCTGGTAGCCGGTGATGCGCGGCGGCTGGTTCTCCTCGTAGCGGTACTGCGGATGGAGGTTGATGCCGCTGGTCTGCACGTCCTTGCCGGCCACGCCGGCGGCCTTGATCGCGGCCAGCACGCGGTTCATCCGCTCGGCGTTCTGGCGCATGGCCGCGTTGCCGTCGGCGGCCTGGGTGACCACACCGGCCGAGACAGTGGCGATGTCCGGCGCCCGCCGTGCCTCGGCCTGGGACGAAACCGACAGCAGGGTCGCATCGGGCGGCAGCGGGGACGCGGCCTGGGCTTGGGCTGCAGCGGCTGGGGCGGACAGGGCGAGAACGGCGAGCAGGGCGGCGAAGCGGTGGCGCATGGGTGGTTCCTTTCCTGGATTCGGGGCGTGGGCAGCTGCGCGGCTTGCGCCGCAGGGTCGGTTCGGATGGATGAACGCGCCGTGAGCCCGGCCGGGGTCGGGACCGTTTCCGGTGCGCCCGGCCACGGTTCAGCCAGCTGCCGCGGGTTATCCTTGGCCCATGCTGTATCTGGCCTCGAAATCCCCGCGCCGCGCCGAACTCCTCGACCGGCTCGGCCAGCCCCACCGCCTGCTCGACGTCGACGTCCCGGAAGTCCGGGCGCCGGGCGAGGGCGCGGCCGACTACGTGCGCCGGGTGGCCCGCGACAAGGCCCGCGCCGGCTGGGCGCAGGTGGCCGCGCAGCCGGGCGCGCGCGTGCTCGGCGCCGACACCGAGGTGGTGCTGGGCGCGGAGGTGTTCGGCAAGCCGCGCGACGCCGCCGACGCGGCGGCGATGCTGCGCCGCCTGTCCGGTCGCGCCCACACCGTGCTGTCGGCGGTCACCGTGATCGACGCCGCCGGCGAACGCCAGGCGCTGTCGGCCACCGAGGTGCGTTTCGCCGCGCTGTCCGAAAAGCAGATCGCCGCCTACGTCGCCAGCGGCGAGCCGATGGGCAAGGCCGGCGCCTATGCCATCCAGGGCGCCGCCGAGGCCTTCGTCGAGCACCTGGCCGGCAGCTACTCCGGGGTGATGGGCCTGCCGCTGCACGAGACCGCGCGGCTGCTCGCCGCCGGCGCCGGGACGGCCGAAGAAGCACACACCGGCGCAGTCGCCACCGTGGCCGGGTGAA
Organism: uncultured Pseudoxanthomonas sp.; assembly: GCA_964490415.1. GTDB lineage: Bacteria > Pseudomonadota > Gammaproteobacteria > Xanthomonadales > Xanthomonadaceae > Pseudoxanthomonas. The sequence continues at coordinate 9,915 of CAZBDE010000043.1, forward strand.
CGCGCGCATGTCCGAAGAGATCCTGGTCAACGTCACCCCGCGCGAGACCCGCGTGGCCGTGGTCGAGAACGGCATGCTGCAGGAGCTGCACATCGAGCGCGGCTGGCGGCGCGGCGTGGTCGGCAACATCTACAAGGGCCGGGTGCAGCGGGTGATGCCGGGCATGCAGGCCGCGTTCGTCGAACTGGGCCTGGAGCGCGCCGCGTTCCTGCACGCCAACGACGTGGTCCGCCCGGCGCCGGTCGAGGCCGGCCTCACCGACGACGCACCGCCGCAGCCGCTGCCCACGCCCTCGATCGTCGAGCTGCTGCGCGACGGCCAGGAGATCGTGGTCCAGGTCGTGAAGGACCCGATCGGGACCAAGGGCGCGCGCCTGACCACGCAGATCAGCATCCCCTCGCGCTACCTGGTGCTGTTGCCGCAGTCGCGCAGCATCGGCGTATCGGCGCGGATCGAGGACGAGGCCGAGCGGCAGCGGCTGAAGACCCTGGTGGCCGACCTGTCCGCCAGCCACGGCGGCCACGGCTACATCGTCCGCACCAATGCCGAGGGCCAGCCGGCCGAGGCGCTGGCCGAGGACATCGCCTACCTGGCGCGGGTCTGGAACGTGGTCGAGCGCCGCGGCCGCGAGCCGGCGGCCGGCACGATCATCTACGAGGACCTGAGCCTGCCGCTGCGCGCGGTGCGCGACCTGATCCGCCGCGACGTGGAGAAGGTGCGGGTGGATTCGCGCGACACCTACGACCGGCTGCAGGCCTTCGTCGCCAAGTACATGCCGGTGCTGGCCGAGAAGATCGAACTGTATTCCGGCGACCGCCCGATCTTCGACCTGTACGGCGTCGAGGACGAGATCGGCCGCGCCCTGGACAAGCAGGTGCCGCTGAAGTCCGGCGGCTACCTGGTCATCGACCAGACCGAGGCGATGACCACCATCGACGTCAACACCGGTTCGTTCCTCGGCCAGCGCAACCTCGAGGAGACGGTGTACCGCACCAACCTGGAGGCCGCGCAGGCGGTGGCCCGCCAGCTGCGCCTGCGCAACCTGGGCGGGATCATCATCATCGACTTCATCGACATGTCCGACCCGGAGCACCGTCGCCAGGTGCTGCGCACGCTGGAGAAGTCGCTGGCCCGCGACCACGCCAAGACCACGGTGTACGACTTCTCGCCGCTGGGCCTGGTCGAGATGACCCGCAAGCGCACGGTGGAGAGCCTGGAGCGGCAGCTGTCGGAGACCTGCCCGCAGTGCGCCGGCCGCGGCACGGTCAAGACCGCCGAGACGGTCACCTACGAGGTGTTCCGCGAGATCACCCGCGCGGTGCGCCAGTTCGACGCCGCGCGCCTGCTGGTGATCGCCTCGCCCAAGGTGGTGGCGCGGATCACCGAGGAGGAATCCGCGGCGGTCGCCGAGCTGGAGGAATTCCTCGGCAAGAGCATCCGTTTCCAGGCGGACGAGCAGTACCTGCAGGAGCAGTTCGATGTGGTCCTGCTCTGAGCGCACGCGCGGCACGGAGGCCTGATGCACACCCCGCTGCGCCGCCGCCTGCGCCTGGCACGCCGCTGGGCCGCGTACCTGCTGGCCGTGGTGCTGGTGCTGATGGCGCTGGCGCTGGGCGCGGCCAGCCAGGTGCTGCCGCTGGCCGAGCGGCATCCCGACCGCATCGCCGCGTGGCTGAGCGAGAAGGCGGGGCGGCCGGTCGCCTTCGAGGGCGTGCGCACGCAGTGGACCCGGCGCGGGCCGCTGCTGCAGCTTGAAGGCCTGCACATCGGCGACCCGGATGGCGGCGTGCACATCGGCCAGGCCGACGTGCTGGTGTCGATGTACGCAGGCCTGCTGCCGGGCCGCTCGTTCACCGAGCTGCGCCTGCGCGGGCCGTCGCTGACCCTCGAGCGCGGCGATGACGGCCGCTGGTCCGTGCGCGGCCTGCCGATGACCGGCACCGCCGACCCGCTGGACTACCTGGAAGGGCTGGGCGAACTGCAGGTGATCGGCGGCGCGCTGGACGTGCGCGCGCCGCAGCTGGGGCTGCGCACCCGGATTCCGAAGATCGACCTGCGCCTGCGCGTGGATGGACGCCACGTCGGCGGCGGTGCGCGCGCGTACATCCGTCCGGATGCGGCGCCGGCGGCGCTGGCGTTCGAATTCGACCGCGACAGCGGCGACGGTCGTGCCTATTTCGACCTGGACACCGAGGCGCTGGGCGCGTGGGCGCCGCTGCTGCACCACGGCGGCATCGCCCCGTCCGATGGCCGCGGCCGCGTCGAGGCCTGGGGCGAGCTGCGCGCACACCGGGTGGTGATGGTCACCACCCGCGCGCAGCTGCGCCACCTGCTGCTGTCCGGCGCGCCGCTGGCCGATGGGCGCCTGCCGGCGGTACGCATGGACGAACTGCGCGGCCGCGCGCGCTGGCGGGTCGGCGCCGACGGCTGGCGGCTGGATGCGCCGCAGTTGCGTATCACCGACCCGCACGGCGAGCAGGTGCTGGATGGACTGGTCGTCGCCGGCGGGCAGCGGATCGCGCTGCTGGCCGACGAAGTGGATGCGACGCCCCTGCTGGCGATGGCCGGCTTGAGCGACCGCCTGCCGCCCGCGCTGCGGGAGTGGATGGTGCATGCCGCGCCGCAGGCGAAGCTGTCCGGCGTGGCGCTGGCGGGCATTCGCGGCGGTCCGCTGCATGTGCAGGGCCGGCTCGAGCGCGCAGCCTTCGCCGCGGTCGGCGATGCCCCGGGCATGGACGGCCTGTCCGGGCGATTCGAGGGCGATGGCCAGGGCTGGCAACTGGCGCTGGATCCGCGCAGCGCACTGCGCTTCGACTGGCCGCGCGGCTTCGGCGTGGCCCACGACCTGCAACTCGACGGCATGCTGCTGGCCTGGCGCGAAGGCGGGGGCTGGGAGATCGGCACCCCGGCGCTGCGCGTGGAGGGCGGCGACTATGGCGTCGACGTGCGCGGCGGGCTGTGGTTCCAGGGCGACGGCACGCGCCCGTGGATCGGCATCGCCGCCGACATCGACGACACGCCGGTGCCGGTGGCGAAGCGGTTCTGGATCCATCACAAGATGCCGGAGGCCGCGATCGACTGGCTGGACATGGCGCTGCAGGACGGCGTCGTCAGCGGTGGCCGCGGCCTGGTCGCCGGCGACCTGGACGACTGGCCGTTCGTGCGCGGCAACGGCCGTTTCGAGGCCACGGCGCACATCCGCGACGGCCGCATCCGCTTCCAGCAGGACTGGCCGGAACTGGAGGCGATGCAGGCCGAGGTGGCCTTCGTCGGCAACGGGTTCCAGGTGCAGGGGCACGGCCAGGTCGCCGGCCTGCCGGTGCAGCGCGTGCAGGCCGGCATCGCCGAGTTCGGCCGCGCGCCGCTGCTGGTGCGCGCCGAAGCCAGGGGCGACGCGGCGCGCATGCTCGAGCTGCTGCGCGCCAGCCCGCTGCAGAACGAGCACCGCGACACCTTCGACAACCTCGCCGCTTCCGGGCCGGCGGCGACCCGCTTCGCTCTGGACCTGCCGCCGGGCAAGCCGGCGCGGATCAATGGCACGGTCGTGCTCGACGGCGCGAAGCTGGCCGAGAAGCGCTGGAACCTGGAATTCGATGCGGTGCGCGGCGAAGCGCGCTACGACAACAATGGCTTCGACGCCCCGCAGCTGGCGGTGCGCCACCGCGGCCAGGACGGCACCCTGGCACTGCGCGCCGGCGGCCACGTGCGCGACGCCGCCAACGCCTTCGAGGCCAGCCTGGCGGCGCCGCTGGACGCGGCCGACCTGTTCGCGCACGCACCGGACCTGGACTGGCTGGCGCCGCGCGTGCGCGGGCGTTCGCCATGGACGCTGACGGTGGGCCTGCCCAGGGGCGCCACCGGCGATGGCGTCGGCACGCTGCGGCTGCAGTCCAGCCTGGTCGGTACCGTACTGGAGTTGCCGCCGCCGCTGGCCAAGCCGGCCGGCGACGCGTTGCCGACGACCGTGCAGGTCGGGCTGCCGCTGGGCAGCGGCGCGATCGACGTGGCCTTCGGCGAACGCATGGCGCTGCGCGCGCGGCAGAAGGACGGACGTACCGGCGTGCGGGTGAAACTGGGCAGCGCGACGGTGGATGCCGAACCGCCGGCTTCCGGCCTGGTGGTTGGCGGCCGCACGGCGTCGCTGGACGCACTCGAATGGATCGGCCTGGCAAAGGGGGGAGGCGAGGGCGACCTGCCGCTGCGCCAGATCGACGTGCTCGCCGACGAACTGCAGCTGCTCGGCGGCGTGTTCCCGGCGACACGGTTGAAACTGCGCCCCGGCGCGCAGGCGCTCGAGGTGGATGTGGCCGGTCCCGCGCTGGCCGGCACAGTGAGCGTGCCCGACCAGGCCGGTGCGCTGGTGCGTGGCCGTTTCGCGCGGCTGCACTGGCAGCCGCCGGTGGCGGAAGTGGCCAGGGCGGACGCCGCCGACGGCGGCACCGGTGCTGATGCGCCGGCCGATGCGCCGGCGCCGCCATCGGCCGGCGCCGACGCCGGTTTCGACCCGGCCGCGATCCCGCCGCTGGCGATGGACATCGACGACCTGCGCTACCGCGATGCGGTGCTGGGCCGTGCCCTGCTGCGCACCCGCCCGGTGCCCGGCGGCCTGCGCCTGGAGCAGTTGCAGGTGCAGGACGGCAAGCAGCGCGTCGACGCCACCGGCGAATGGCTGGGCCGCGGCGATGCCGCGCGCACCCACCTGGCGCTGCAGGTGGACAGCAACGACATGGGCGCATTGATGGATGGCCTGGGTTACCGCAACTGGCTGGCGCGCGGTGAAGGCCAGGTGCGCTTCGACGCCAGCTGGCCCGGTTCGCCCAACGGCTTCACCCTGGCGGGCCTGCAGGGCAGCCTGCGCATCGACGCCACCGACGGCCAACTGCTGGAAGTGGAGCCCGGCGCCGGCCGCGTGCTCGGCCTGTTCAGCCTGGCCCAGCTGCCGCGCCGGCTGATGCTCGACTTCCGCGACTTCTTCTCCAGGGGCTTCGCCTTCGACCGCCTGGAAGGCAGCGTCCGCTTCGGCGACGGCCAGGCCCGCACCGACGACATGCGCATCGACGGCCCGGCCGCCGACATCCGCATCCGCGGCGACACCGACCTGCGCGCGCAGCGCTTCGACCAGACCATCGACGTGCTGCCCAAGTCGGGCAACCTGCTGACCGTGGTCGGCGCGGTCGCCGGTGGCCCGGTCGGCGCGGCGATGGGCGCGGCGGCCAACGCGGTGCTGTCGCGGCCGCTGGGCGAGCTCGGCGCGAAGACCTACAAGGTCAGCGGGCCGTGGAAGGAGCCCAAGGTCGAGGTGATCACCCGCGAGCAGTCGCGCGGCGGGGCGGCGGGGGACGCATCGGCGGAGGCCGGCGCCGCGCCGCGATAGCCGCGCCCTCCGGCTTTCGTCGCGCCGGCCCCCGCACGACACACCGCGCACCCACTGTAGGAGCCCCCTTCAGGGGCGACCCGAGGCGGCCGGAATGTGCCCCGGTCAACGCACACCCTCCGGATCGGCCGCGTTGAACGAGGCGGCGACCCAATACCCTCGGGTCGCCCCTGAAGGGAGCTCCTACAGGAAGCGCGAGCGAGGATTCGTTACGGCACGTACCTCCTGCAGCAGCGGACGGTGCCGCGGCAGCAGGTGCGCGAACGGTCCGCCGGTTTCGAAACGCACGTGGCCAGGCCGGGTGGACTTCCAGTCCATCGTGAATGGAGAGGGACTCCCGTCGGCCTCGACCATGCCTGTCGCGCGGCGCGGGGCGGAGGTCCGGGGTGTGGCGGTCGATGACGTGTGCGGTCAGTTTCACCGGGAATCGGGCGGAGGCCGGCGGGGCGCCGCGCGGCGGTGAAGGCGGCGGCGGGGCCTGCTGTCATCATGGGCGCCCGCTTGCCTTCCCGGGCTGCCGCCCCCATCCCGTCACGATGACCGACTCCGCCCTGACCCTCGCCGAATCCCGCCTGCTCGTGCCCGGCGGCCTGGACCCTTCCGGCCTGGACCGCGCCTTCGGCGCGCTGCTCGGGCCGGGTATCGATTTCGGCGACCTGTACTTCCAGCATTCGCGGCGCGAGAGCTGGACGGTGGAGGACGGCATCGTCAAGGACGGCGCGCACTCGATCGAGCAGGGCGTGGGCGTGCGCGCGATCAGCGGCGAGAAGACCGGCTTCG
>CAZBDE010000044.1:0-15906 GCA_964490415.1 uncultured Pseudoxanthomonas sp.
TGCCGAAGACGTGGAAGAAGTCGTTCCAGAAGCTCTGCGCCTCGGCGCGCTCGGAGGTCTCGCCCTCCCACTCGCGGGCGAAGGCGCGTGCGCGGTCGCGGATCTCGTTGAGGCTCAGCGGCACTGACGATGTCCCGGTTGCTTACAGCGGCTGCGCCGCGTCCCCGCGACGCAACAGGTCGAAGAGCGGGCGGTTCACATAGTAGTTGTTGCGGCCCACCCTGACCTTGTCGAGCAGGCCGTCAGCCGCCAGCGTATCCAGGTAGCGCGTGGCGGTGATCCGCGACACACCCAGCTCGCGCTGCGCGAACTCGACGCGGGTATAGGGATGGTTGAACAGGTTGTTGATCAGGTCCTGGCTGTAGAACCGGTAGTTGTCGCGGATGCGTTGCTTCGTTTCCTGCAACAGCTGCTTGATGGCCTGCACGGTCGCGACGGTTTCAACCGCCGTGGCGGCGACGGCATCAAGCATGTACAGCACCCAGTCTTCCCAGGCGTCGTTGTCACGGACGGCCTGAAGCAGGCGGTAGTAATCGGGCTTGGTCCGCACGATGTGACGGCTGAGATATAGCACCGGGATGTCGAGCAGGCCCTCTTTGACCAGATACAACACGTTGACGATGCGGCCGGTGCGGCCGTTGCCGTCGTAGAAGGGGTGGATGCTCTCGAACTGGTGATGGATCAGTGCCATCTTGACCAGCGGATCGGCCGCGAACGGCGGGTCGTCGTGGATGAATCGCTCCAGATCCCCCATCAGCTGCCGGACCTCGTTCGCGTCCTGCGGCGGTTCGTAGACCAGGTTGCCCGCCCCGTCGCGCAGGGCCGTTCCCGGCAGCTTGCGAAAGCCGGCGCTATTGCATTCGAGCTGTTGCTGGATGTCGAGGATGGTGTTGAGCGTCAGCAAGCCGGTGGCGTGGACCTGCTGGTACCCCGCACGCAGGGCTTGTCGATAACGCAGCACTTCTTTGATCGCCGTGCCGGTGGCGTCGGCGGAATCCTCCTCCCGGTACAGGTCGTCCTGGGTGGTGACGATGTTCTCGATGGCCGAACTGTCCCTCGCTTCCTGGAGGGTCAGCGTGCTGACCAGGATGTTCTGGTTGGGGATGCTGGCGGCGATGCCCTTGAGTTCGGCCAAGGCGCGGCTGGCGGCTGCAAGCCGCTTGAGGATTGCGACTGTTTCGAAGCGCTCAGGAGCCAAGGCGTGCAGGCGTGGCAGAGACATCGCTCGTCATGTATAGAAAATTGAATTTCTTATACATGTTCAGAATGACATGTTCAATTGGGCCGCCTTCTGATGCACGTTCCGGCAGACCCCGCCCGTAGAGATATGCAAAGGGCCGGACAAGCCGGCCCCTGCGATCACATCCGACGCGTCGCGTGCGCTACCACTCCACCTCGGCCATCGAACAGTTCAGCCCCGACCCGATCCCCAGCAGCGCGATCCGGTCGCCCTTCTTCAGGCGGCCCAGCTCCTTGAGCTTGCTCAGCACGATCGGTACCGAGGCCGGGCCGATGTTGCCGTGCTCGCCGAAGATGGTCATGACCTTCTTCGGGTCCACGCCCAGCGACTTGACGAAGGCGGCGGTGTGCGGGCGGCTGACCTGGTGGATCACGAACTGGTCCAGCTCGTCCACCGCCCAGCCCAGCGCCAGTTTGGCCGCGGCGAAGGTCTTGGTCGCCAGCTTGATGCCCTCGATCAGCAGCATGCGGGTGTCGGTGACCATCCGGTCCAGGTTGCCGCGGCACAGCTGGTTGAATTCGGTGGCCGAGCGGGTCACCCCGCCCTTGTAGCGCGGCGCGTCCGGGACCAGCTCGCGGCGGGCCATGACCATCGCGGCGGCGCCGCCGCCCAGGGTCAGGGCGGCCATCTCGTCGCGGAACTGCTGCTCGGTCATCTCCGGCGCGGCCATCCGCTCCAGGGTCTTTTCGTAGATCAGGTTGGCGGTCTCGCCGTCCACCACCAGCGCGTAGTCGATCTCGCCGCGCTCGAGCATGCGGGCGGCGATGTCCATGCCGTTGATGAAGGCCAGGCAGGCGTTGGCGACGTCGAAGGTCATGCACTCGTCGCCCACGCCCAGGTTGCCGGACACGATCGAGGCGGTGGACGGCTCCAGGTAGTCGCGGCTGACCGAGGTGTTGACCAGCAGCCCGACCTGGTGCGCGCCGATGCCGGCGTCGGCCAGCGCCTTGCGCGCGGCCAGCGTGGCCACGTCCGAGGCCTGCACGTCTTCGTCCCACAGGCGGCGCGCGTGGATGCCGGCGATGTCGCCCAGCACGTCGACGCGGATGCCCAGCCGGTCCAGGGTCGGCTTGAGCCGCTCGTTGATTTCCTGCGAGGTCAGGGTATGCGGCGCATCGACGTGCGCCAGGCCCGCGATGGAGACATTCTTGAAAAGCATGGCTGGACCGCGCCGAGTCGGGCAAAAGAGGATCGATTCTACCGGTTGACCGCCTTTACCGCACCCACTGGTATGGGGCCGCCGGTTCAGCCTCCACAGCGCCAGGCGGCGAAACGCTGGGTGCCGCCGGCCGGTTCGCCCAGCGGCTGCACGGTGTCGGCCGGCACGCCCGGGGCCTCGTTGCGGGCCAGGGTCTCCAGTTCGTCGCGCACCTTGACCTGGTTGCGCTCGTAGAAGGCCACGCTGTGCTTCACCGAGACCTCGATCTCGCCCTGGCGGGTGCAACCGGCGGGCGCGGCCCCGGCCGGGACCACGCGGACCTGCTTGGCCTCGGGCTGGATCGGCACCCAGGTACAGGCGGCCAGCGGCAGGAGCAGGATGAACAGGAACGGCAGGCGGCGGGTGTGCATGATCGGGTCCGTGCGTGGGCCAGGGGGCGGGAACAACCTGCCCAAGTATGGATGAATGGAGTTGTAGGAGCCCCCTTCAGGGGCGACCTCGCGCGCGCAGGAAGGCGCGGTGTTCAACGCGGGGGCTCCGGATCGGGGGCGTTGACTGCGGCTGCGTTCAGGACGCCTCGGGTCGCCCCTGAAGGGAGCTCCTGCAAGGAGCGGCGCGCGTCGGCGGGGGGCGGCGCGCGCGCGGGACTTACTTCCTGGCCGCCACCGGCTTGCCGTCGGCGTCGACCACGTGCACCTCGCCCAGGTTCAGCGCGCGCACCGGTGCCTCGACCTGCTTGAGGTCGCCCACCACCACCCAGACCAGCGTGTCCGGATCGAGGCTGGCGGCCGCCTGCTTCACCTGGTCCACGCTCAGCGCCTCGATCTCGGCCTTGCGCTTGAACACGTAGTCGTCCGGGCGGTCGTAGCGGACGATGCCGCCGAGGGTGCCCATCACCGCGCGGCCGGTCTCGTAGGCGCCGGGCAGGCTGCGGATCTCGGTGGCCTGGATCTTGGCCACTTCCTGCGCGGTCGGCGGCGCCTTGCCGCTGGCGTAGCTGCGCACTTCGCGGTCCAGCTCCTTGAGCGACTCGGCGGTCTTGTCGATCTGCACCGGGGCGAACACGATCCACGGCCGCTGGCCCAGCGCGTTCGGGCTGGTGCTGTAGGCGCCGTAGGCCCAGTGCTTGTCCTCGCGCAGGTTCATGTTCAGGCGCGAGGTGAACTCGCCGCCGAGCACCGAGTTGGCGAAGTCGAACTTCACCGCGTTGGCGTCCTTCGTCGACGGCACGACCTGGCCGGCCAGGATCGTGGCCTGCACCGCGCCGGGCTGGTCGACCAGGTACACGGTCGACTTCGCCGGGCGCTGCACCTGCGCGATCCGCGCCTGCGCGGCGGGCGCGGCGCCCTCGCCCTTCCAGTCGCCGAAGTGCTTCTCCAGCAGCGGCACCACTTCGTCCAGGGTGGTGTCGCCGACCACGATCAGCGTCGCGTTCTCCGGACGCACCCACTGCCGGTGGAAGGCGACGAGGTCGTCGCGGGTGAGCGAACCGATCGAGGCCTCGGTGCCGCTGCCGCTGAACGGGATCGCGTACGGATGGCCTTCGCCGTACAGCAGCGGCGGCAGCACGCGCAGCGCGGCGCCGTTGGGGCGCGCCTTCTCCTGGCCGATGCCGGCGATCCAGGTGGCGCGCACCCGGTCGATCTCCTTCTGCTCGAAGCGCGGCTGGCGCAGCATGTCCGCGTACAGGCCCAGCGACGCGTCCAGGTTCTCCTTCAGCGCCGACAGGAAGGCATTGCCGCCGTCCAGCGAAGCGCCGGCGCCCAGGCTCGCGCCCAGCGCCTCGGCGCGGTTGGCGAAGGCCAGTGCGTCGAACTCGCCGGCGCCTTCGTCGAGCATGCCCATGGCGAAGCTGGACGTGCCCAGCTTGCGGCCCTGGTCGGCGGCGAAGCCGCCCTTGAATTCGTAGCTGAACTGCACCACCGGCACCGCGTCGCGGCGGGCCAGGATCACCTGCGTGCCGTTGCCCAGCGTGGCGCGCTCCAGCGCCGGGAACTTCAGTTCGGGGAAGCTTTCGGGCATCGGCACGCCCTTGCCGCGGTCCACGTCGCTCTTGACCGTGGTGAACTTCGCGTCCGCCGCCGGCAGCTCGAACGGCGCCGGCGTCGGCGAGGACGCTTCCGCCAGCACGGTGCGCTCGCCCGGCTGCACCACCAGCGTGTGCGAACCGTTGCCCAGCCACGTGCCGCCGGTCGCCTTCAGCGCGGCCGGCGTGGCCTGCGCGACCACGTCCAGGCTGGCACGGAAGCAGCCCGGGTCGCCGGTGTACACCGCGCACTCGGCCAGCGCGTCGGCCTTGCCGCCGAAGCCGCCGATGCGCTCCACGCCGCGGACGAAGCCGGCGCGGGTCATCACCTGGGCCTGTTCCAGTTCCGCGGCGGTCGGGCCTTCGGCCACCAGCCGGCGCAGCTCCTCGTCGATGATCTTCTCCACCTTCGCCGGGTCCACGCCCTGCTTGACGTCGGCGGTGATGTAGAAGGTGGAGGCCAGTTCGAACGGATAGACGAAGGCGCTGACCTTGTCGACCAGCTTCTCTTCGTGGACCAGGCGGCGGTCCAGGCGCGAGCTCTTGCTGCCGCCGAGCACCTGCGAGATCAGCTGCAGGCGGTCCAGGTCGGTGTCGCCGTAGGGCGCCACGCTCCACGCGCGGTAGATGCGCGGCTGCGGCACCTTGTCGGTCATGGTCGCGCGGGTGGTCTGGCGGCCCTTGGCCGGGCCGGCTTCGATGCGCCCGAGCGACGGACCGGCGGGGATGTCGCCGAAGTAGCGGGTGACCTTCTCCCTGGCGGTGGCCACGTCGATGTCGCCGGCCAGCACCAGCACCGCGTTGTTCGGCCCGTACCAGGCGCGGAACCACTGCTTCACGTCGTCCAGCGACGCGGCGTTGAGGTCGTTCATCGAGCCGATCGTGCTGTGGTGGTACGGATGGCCCTGCGGGTACAGCGCGCGGTACAGCTCGTCGTCGGCCTGGCCGTAGGGCTGGTTCTCGCCCTGGCGCTTCTCGTTCTGGACCACGCCGCGCTGCTCGTCCAGGGTCTTCTGGTCGATCGCACCGAGCATGTGGCCCATGCGGTCGGACTCCATCCACAGCGCCATGTCCAGCGCGGTGGTGGGCACGTTCTGGAAGTAGTTGGTGCGGTCCAGCCAGGTGGTGCCGTTCTGGTCGGTGGCGCCGACCAGCTCGAACGGTTCGAAATACTCGCTTGGATGGTTCTCCGAGCCGTTGAACATCAGGTGCTCGAACAGGTGGGCGAAGCCGCTGCGCCCGGCCGGCTCGTCCTTGCTGCCGACGTGGTACCACAGGTTCACCGCCACGATCGGCGCCTTGCGGTCGGTGTGCACGATCACCCGCAGGCCGTTGGGCAGGGTGAAGCTCTCGTACGGGACCAGCGCCTCGCTGGAGGCCGCGGCGGCCTTCGCGGCCAGCGCCGGGGACGGCGCCAGGGCGGCGAAGCCCAGCGAAGCGGTGATGGCGAGGGCGAGGACGGCCGTGCGTGGCCGACGGAATGCCGTCATGGGTGACGCTCCTGGGGTGTGGACTCCCGATCCTACCCAGCGCCCCCCGCCTTTACACTAGGCCACAAGCCATGCCGGAGCGGAGCCGCCGATGCCGGAGAACGCCGAGACCGCAACGTCCCCCCGGGCCGGAACCGGCGCCGGGCACTGCCTGGTGACCGGCGCCAACCGCGGCCTGGGACTGGAGTTCGTCCGCCAGCTGCTGGCGCGCGGCGCGCGCGTGGTCGCCGCCTGCCGGCAGCCGGGCCGGGCCGCCGCGCTCAACCTGCTGGCCGGCGAATACCCCGGGCGGCTGCACGTGCTGCCCCTGGACGTGGCGGTGGCACGCAGCCGCGGGGAACTGGTCCGCGAACTGCCGCTGGCGCTCGGAGGGGACCGCCTCGACCTGCTGGTCAACAACGCCGGCGTGCTGCATGGCGGCGAGCGCTTCGGCCAGGTCGCCGAGAGCGATCTGGAGACCAGCCTGCGCACCAACGCGGTCGGACCGTTCCTGCTCACCCAGGCGCTGGCGCCGCTGCTGGCCGAGGGCGAAGCCGGGCGGCCCGGCGCGGTGGTCGCCAACCTGTCTTCCGAGATCGGCTCGCTGGCACGCCGCCAGGAGTTCCGCACGCCCAGCTATGCCATGGGCAAGGCCGCGCAGAACATGGGCACGGTGCTGCTGGCCAAGGCCCTGGCCCCGCGCGGGATCCGCGTGGTGGCGCTGCATCCGGGCTGGGTCCGCACCGACATGGGCGGCCCACGGGCCGCGCAACCCGCCGATGCGGCCGTGGCCGCCCTGCTGCGGGTGATCGATGGCCTGCGCCCGCAGGACAGCGGTGTGTTCCTGGACCCCGAAGGCCAGCCCCTCCCCTGGTAGCCCCTCGCCCCTGATCCGCTCCCTTCGTCGCTCCTCTTGCAGGAGTTCCCTTCAGGGGCGACCCAGGGGCGTCGAACGCAGCTGCGTTCAACATCGCCCGATCCGAGGATTCCGCGTTGAACGCGGGACCTTCCAGGATGGTCGGGTCGCCCCTGAAGGGAGCTCCTACAAGAGCGTTTCGGCCTTCGCGGACGTCCGGGCATGCCTCCGGACACCCGGGATCCGGCAACTATTCCTTGTATATCAAAGGCTTGGGATTGGCACGCGTCCTGCTTTGCTTCTGGGTGCCGTAAACGCCACAAGCATTCACTGAACACGAACTGAACATATACAGGAAAGTTTGAACTTCCGCTTGCACTTGCCGCTTAGGTGTATTACTTTACTACCACACCACCGCTACACAACACCGGAGCACGCCATGAACGCCAAGAACACCAAGAAGCTGTCCGCCGCGATGGGTCTGGTCCTGTCGCTGGCTGCCCTGTCCACCCAGGCCGCCGAAACCGCCCGCGTCGAGCACATCGTCGACCTGCCGGCCGTCACCGTCCAGCCCGACGCCGCCCTGCGCGCCGAACTGGCCGCCATCCGCGTCGTCGACCTGCCGGTCGTCACCGTCCGCCCGGATGCGGCGCTGCGCACCGAGCTGGCCGCCCGCGCCGCCATCGCCCGCGTCATCGACCTGCCGACCGTGTACGTGCACCCGTCCGCCGAGCAGATGGCCGAGCGCGCCGCGATGGTCGCCGCCGAGCAGGCCCGCACCCTGGCCGCGCACCTGGCCGCCACCCTGGTGGTCGAGACCGCGAACGCCACCGCGGCGCGCTGATCCCCGCCGGGCCGGTGCCGCCGCCGGCCGCGGGGACCAGGCACGCCTGCGATCGCCCGCCTGCACGCGTCTGCCTACAATCCGCACGATGCGAGCACCCGTTTTCGACGTCCTGCTGTACCAGCCGGAGATCCCGCCCAACACGGGCAACGTGATCCGGCTCTGCGCCAACACCGGCGCGCGCCTGCACCTGGTCGAGCCGCTCGGCTTCGCGATGGATGACAGACAGCTCAAGCGCGCCGGCCTGGACTACCACGAGTACGCCCGCGTGCAGGTGCACGCCAGCCTGGACGCCGCACTCGAGGTAGTCCGGCCGCAGCGGCTGTTCGCGCTGAGCACCCGCGGCCAGGTCCGCCACGACCAGCCGCACTACGCCGACGGCGACGCCTTCCTGTTCGGCGCCGAGACCCGCGGCCTGCCGCAGGAGGTGCTCGAGGCGATCCCGCCGGCACAGCGCCTGCGCCTGCCGATGCGCCCGGACAACCGCAGCCTCAACCTGTCCAACGCGGTGGCGGTGGTGGTGTTCGAGGCTTGGCGGCAGCACGGGTTCGCCGGCGCCGGTTGAGCGATCCCCGCAAAGTTCCCGGTTCCGCCGCCTAATTTATGTACCGGTAAGTTTGGTATTCAGGGCCGATTGCAGTGCGCCGCGAATAATTGCCTTCACCGGCCGGGGTAATGGCCGGACACAACAAAACGACATCGAGGTCGATAGAACAATGAAGAAGTCCCTGCTGGCCGTCACCCTGCTCGCCGCCCTGCCGTTCGCCGCTTCCGCGGCCGAGGGCGTGTCCTACAACTACGTCCAGGGCGGCTACGCCGCCACCAACACCGACGGCGCCGACGCCGACGGCTGGGGCCTGGACGGCTCGGTCGCCATCGCCCCGAACTTCCACCTGTTCGGCGGCTACAGCAACCAGGAAATCGACAACACCTCCATCGACTTCGACCAGTGGCGCGTGGGCGTGGGCTACAACCGCGAGATCGCCCCGGCCGCCGACCTGGTCACCCGGGTGGCCTACGAGAAATTCGACGCCGGCCGCGGCTTCGACTACGACGGCTGGAGCGCGGAAGTCGGCGTGCGTGGCGCGCTGGCGCGCAACTTCGAAGGCTACGCGATGGCCGGCTACGAGGACGGCGACAACTACGATGGCGAGTTCTACGGCCGCCTCGGCGCGCAGGCCAAGTTCAACCAGAACTGGGGCGTGAATGGCGACGTGAAGTTCATCGACGGCGACACCCAATGGTTCGTGGGTCCGCGCTTCAGCTGGTAAGCGCAAAGAGTGCACGGTCCGGGGGGCGGCCCCTCTCTCCCGCCTCCCGGTCCACGCTGCTGGCGTGCTCCCTCCCTCACGCCAGATCCGGAGCCCGGCGCAAGCCGGGCTCTTTTTTTGTGCACGGCCTCCGCTGCGTCGCTGTAGGAGCTCCCTTCAGGGGCGACCCCATCCCGTCGAGAAAAGCTGCGTTCAACGCACAGCTTCCGGACCGGCCGCCTTGACCGCCGCTGCGTCCAAAGGCCTCGCGTCGCCCCTGAAGGGAGCTCCTACCGGAACAGGGCTTCGGGGTATTCGGGCTTCTGCTCGCGCGCCAGCAGCTGGCGCAGGCCGTCGACGGGGGTGATGTCCCCGTGCAGCACCGCCTGAACGCCGGCGGAGATCGGCAGGTCGATGCCGTGGCGGCCGGCCAGGCGCATCACCTCGTCGGCGGTCTGCACCGATTCGACTACCTGGCCGATCTGGCGCACCGCGTCCTCCAGCCCCTGGCCGCGGCCCAGGGCCAGGCCCAGGCGGCGGTTGCGCGAGAGGTCGCCGGTGCAGGTCAGGACCAGGTCGCCGAGGCCGGCCAGGCCCATCAGGGTTTCCGGGCGCGCGCCGATGGCGGCGGCCAGGCGCAGCATCTCGTTGAGGCCGCGGGTGATCAGGCCGGCACGGGCGTTGAGGCCCAGCTCCATGCCGTCGGACACGCCGGTGGCCACCGCCAGCACGTTCTTCATCGCCCCGCCCAGCTCGGCGCCGACCATGTCGTTGCCGGTGTAGGCGCGGAACGCCGGGCCGTGCAGCGCGTCGGCCACGACCTGGGCGAAACCGGGGTCGGCGCCGTGCACCGTCACCGCGGTCGGCAGGCCGAGTGCGACCTCCTTGGCGAAGGACGGGCCGGTGACGACCGCCAGCGGCACGCCGGGACCCAGCACGTCCTCGGCCACTTCATGCAGGAAGCGCCCGGAACCGGGCTCGAAGCCCTTGGTCGCCCAGGCCACGCCGGCGCCGGCCGGCAGCAGCGGCTTGAGCGCGTGCAGGGTTTCGGTGAAGGCGTGCGAAGGCACCACCACCAGCACCCAGTCGCAGCCGGGGACGGCTGCGGCCAGGTTGGTGGTCGCGCGCAGCGTGCCCGGCAGTTCGATGCCGGGCAGGTAGCGCGGGTTCTCGTGGGCGCCGTCGATCGCCGCGGCGATCGCCTCGTCCCGGCCCCACAGGGTGGTGGCCAGGCCGTTGCGCGCGGCCAGCGCGGCCAGCGCGGTACCCCAGGAGCCGGCACCGAGGATCGCCAGGGTGCCGGTCATGCCGCTCGTCTCGGTCATGGGACCGCTACGGTCGCGGCTCAGGCGTTGCCGGCCGGCTCGATCGAGGCCACGTCGGCCTGGTCGGCGGCACCGGCCTGGGCCTGGCGCTGGCGCAGGGTCTCGCCGTACAGCGCCTCGAAGTTGATCGGCTGCAGCAGGAACGGCGGGAAGCCGCCGGCCTGGATCAGGTCGCCGACGGTCTGGCGCACGTACGGGAACAGGATGTTCGGGCACTGCGTGCCGAGCAGCACGTCCACGCCCTGCGGCGGCAGGCCGACCAGGCCGAACACGCCGGCCTGGGCCACTTCGGCCACGTAGGCGGTCTTGTCGCCGACCTTGCAGGTCAGGGTCACGCTCAGCACCACTTCGAACAGGGCCTCGTTGAGGCGCTGCACGCGCTGGTTGAGGTTGAGCTGCAGGTCCGGCTGGCCCTGCTCGCTGAAGATCGCCGGCGCACCCGGGGCTTCGAAGGAAACGTCCTTGACGTAGATCTTCTCGACGCTGAAGGCGGGGCCGGCGGCATCCTGCTGGGCGGGGGCGGCGACGCCGTTGGTGGTTTCGTCGGACATTTCAAAAACTCCAGTAATGCGGTAAAGGAACGATCGTCGTGATCGGTAGAGAACCCCGGATTATGGCACGCCGAGCCGGGCGTGGCCGGGCGCTCAGGCGCGGCCCTTGACCAGCGGCAGGCCGGCCGCGTCCCAGGCGGCGGTGCCGCCGTCGAGCCAGTAGATCTGTTCGAAGCCGGCCTTCTTCAGCTTCTTCGCCGCGGCGGCCGAGGCCATGCCGTTGCGGCAGACCAGCGCCACCGGCGACTGCTTCGCCGCGGCCAGCAGCTTGCCCTGCGGGTCGAACTGGCTGGGAATGACGTTGCGGCTGCCCGGGATGTGGCCCTTCTCGAAGTCGCCGATGGCCGACAGGTCCACCACCAGCGCCTTTTCGGTGTTGACCAGGGTGGTCAGCCCGGCCGGCTTGAGCGCCTTGTAGCCGCGGAACAGGCGGGCGATCTCGGTGTAGGCGATGGCCACGGTCAGGCCCGCCAGCGCCAGCGACAGCATCGGATGGCGGCCGAAGAAGGCCATCAGGGTCTCGAAATTCACGGGTCGGATCGGGAAGCGGAAAGGGCGGCGATTGTCGCACAGGCGCCGGCACCGCTACTCGTGGAGCCGGGCTTGCCCGGCTGCCCGCCGTTCCGGAGGCCCGGCCTCGCTCGCCCCGCGCAGCGGGGTAAGCCCCGCTCTACTTGCCTTCCCAGAAATCCGGCAGCCCGGCCACCTGCCACCAGCGCTTGTCCTTCTTGTCCCAGCGCCAGCGCTCCTGGAAGCGCACGGTGCGTTCGGCCTGGGTGTGGCGGTTGACCACGCCGATCTCCACCGTGCGGACCACGGTGCCGTCGTCCAGTTCGCCGTTGCCCCCCTCGCGGTAGCGGGACACCTGCAGCTGGCGGTAGCGCTCCAGCTCCAGTTCGGTCAGCGGGTGCTCGGCTCGCAATGCCGGGTCGACCAGTTGCCAGGCCGCTTCGAAGTCGCTCCAGCGTATCGCCGAGGACCAGGCCGCCTGCACCTGGTCGAGCTTGGCCCCCTGGCGTGCGGCGCGGGCATCGGCCGCCACGAACAGGCTGGCGGACAGGGCGAGCAGCAGCAGCGACCGGAGGATGCGCATCGGCGCCATGCTAGCAGGGCGATGGCCGGCCGCGGCGCGCGGCATGACGCGCACGCCCGCTCCTGGCGTGCCGGCCGCCGCCGGGCAGGCCGCCCGCGGCGTCCGCAGGCGTCAGGCCTTGGCCAGGGCCGCGAAGCGTCCGCTGAAGGTGGCCGCCTCGCCGCCGCCGGGCAGGCGCACGCAGGCGGCGATCCGGCAGCGGGCACGGCCGCGCTGGCGGAAGGTGCGGGTGAATCCGGCCCAGTCGCCCTCCTCGAGCCAGGCCTCGGCCAGCAATGCATCCTCCAGCGGCGCCAGGTAACGCAGGCTGCTGTCGGCCACGTAGACATCGGCCTCCAGCCCGGCCACCTCCAGCCGCCGGGTCGCCAGCGCCCAGCCGGCCAGGGTCATCAGCGAGGCCAGGCTGCCACCGAAGGCCGAACCCTTGTCGTTGACGTTCGGCGCCAGCGGCGCGCGCAGCCGCAAACGGCCCTCGGCCTCGCCCAGCACCTCGACCTGCATTTCCCGCACCAGCGGGATCAAGGCCAGGCGGGTGCGCAGCGCCGCCAGGGAGGTGACCGGCAGCAGGGCGGGGTCGGACAGGGCGGGCGTCGTCTGGTGTGTCATCTGGTTCATCGGTCCTGGCGGCTCGGCTTGGCATTTGCGCAGGCGAGGCGCCCGGGCGGGGCCCGCATAATGCCGCAATGTCCACGCCGCGTCCGCCCGACTGGTTCCTGCTCTCGCTGCGCGCACGCGGCGACCACGACGCCCTGCGCCGCGCCGCTGCGCGCCACGGTGGCGGCCTGCTGCCGCTGCCGCCGTGGCGGCTGCAGCCACGCCAGGGCGACGATGCCCGCCAGGCACTGGCGAAGGCCCTGCTGGCCCCGGTCGTGGTGTTCACCAGCCCCGCTGCGGTACGCGCCGCCGCGGCCTTGCAGCCGCTGGTGCCGGGCCACGGCCAGCCCTGGCTGGCGGTCGGTGCCGGCACCGCCGCCGCGCTCGGCCGCGCCGGCGTGGCCGGCGTGCAGGCCCCCGCGCGGATGGACAGCGAAGGCCTGCTGGCCCTGCCTGCGCTGGCGGACGCACCGCGGGTCGGGCTGGTCACCGCCCCCGGCGGCCGCGGCCTGATCGCCTCGACCTTGGCCTCGCGCGGCACGCCGCTGGACCGCGCCGACGTCTACGAACGGGTGCCGTTGCCGCCGCCGCCCGCCGCCGTGGCCAGGCTGCAGGCGCTGCAGGCCCCGGCCTGCCTGGCGCTGAGCAGCGAGCTGGCGCTGCGGCTTTCGCTGGAACAGCTTCCGGCCGGCGCGGTCGCCGTGCTGCGTCGCGCTGCGGTGGCCGCGGCCAGCCCGCGCCTGGCCGAAACGGCGCGGACGCTGGGCTGGGAGCGGATCGCGGTCGCCGGCAGTCCACGCCCGGCGGCGCTGGCCGCGACTGCGGCGCGCTTGCTCGCGACCAAGGTCTGAGCGGTTCCCGCTTGCGGCGGTGAAGGCGTCAAGCGATCCTTCCGCACAGGGTCTCCGGTGCGACGCGCGTCACGGTTGGCAGCGCGACAGCGGCCCCAGACAAGGACGCTGCCGTGAACGAGGTTTCTCCCGCTGTTCCCCGCCGCGCGCCCTGGCGCGTGCTCGCGCCATTGCTGCTGCTCGTGGCGCTCGGCGCGGCCGGCTGGTTCGCATGGCAGTCGTGGCAGTCGTGGCAGTCGCGCCAGCAGCAGGCGCAGGCACGCGCGCAGGAAGACGCCCGCCAGGTCGAAGCACTCGGCCAGCGCATGGACACCCTGCGCGGCGACCTGCGCGCGCAGGG
The DNA here is from genome assembly GCA_964490415.1 of uncultured Pseudoxanthomonas sp. Taxonomy (GTDB): domain Bacteria; phylum Pseudomonadota; class Gammaproteobacteria; order Xanthomonadales; family Xanthomonadaceae; genus Pseudoxanthomonas. The sequence goes on from CAZBDE010000044.1 coordinate 13,599, forward strand.
CCGCCTGCTCCAGGACGCATCCGCCTCCAACCGCCTGCTGCGCGACGAACTGCTCGGCCTGGGCCAGCGCAACGCGCTGCTCGAGGAAGCGGTCGCCCGCCTCGACGCGAACAGCCGCCAGGGCCACCAGGCGCTGCGCCTGGACGAAGCCGAACTGCTGCTGGTGCTCGGCGCCCAGCGCCTGCACGTGGCCGGCGACATCGACGGCGCACGCCGGGCCTATGCGCTGGCCGCGGGCATGCTCGACGGCCTGGACGAGCCGACGCTGCTCAACCTGCGCCAGGCCCTGGCCGCCGAACGCGATGCACTGGATGCGCTCGGGCCGGGCCCGCGCGCGGCGCTGCTGCAGCGCCTGCGCGCCCTCGACGGCAGGATCGCCGCGCTGCCGCTCGAAGCCGCAGCGGACACGGCGACCGGCACGCCACGCCCGCTGTGGCAGCGCCTGCTCTCGCCCCTGCTGGTGATCCGGCCCGCGGGGGGCACCGCGCTGATGGGCGACGCCGAACGCCGCGAAGGCGAGGACGCCCTGCAGCTGGAACTCACCCTGGCCCGCGCCGCGCTCGAGCGCGGCGACGTCGACGCCTTCCACACGGCGCTGAACCGCAGCACGTACTGGCTGGCGCGGTTGTGGCCCGATTCACCCGCCCTGCAGGAAGTCCGTGCCGAACTGGAGGCGATGCTGGACGCGCCGCTGCAACCGCAGTCGCCGCTGCTGGGCAGTACCTTGCGGCAACTGCGCGCGGTGCGCGAAGGCAGACTGGACGACGGCAAGGAGGGCACGAGGTGAAACCCTACCGTTGGCTGGTGGCCCTGCTCGTGGTGGCGGTGCTGGGCGTGATCGGCGCGCAGTGGCTGGCGCAGCAGGATCCGTCCGGGCTGGGCCAGGTGATCGTGCGCAGCGGCGGCTACGACTACAGCACCACGTTGCCCCGCGCGGCGCTGCTGCTGGTACTGGCGTTCCTGGCGCTGGGCTTCGTCTGGTCGCTGCTGCGGCTGCCGTTCCGCGCCTGGAACCGCTACCGCGAGCGCCAGGGCCGGGCACGCCTGGTCGAAGGCCTGCGCGCGCTGCAGGGCGGGCACTGGCTGCGCGCCGAGCGCCTGTGCGCCGCCGCCGTGGACGACCGCGAGGTCGGCGCGATCGCGCTGGCCGCAGCGGTGCGCGCCGCCGACGGGCGTGGCGACGAGGCCGCCGCGCGGGGCTGGCTGGCCACGCTGGCCACCCGCGACCCGGCCGCGCACGCGCTGCTGCAGGGCGAACGCCTGCTCGAACGCGGCCTGCCGGTCGACGCGATCAACGCGCTGGACGTGGCCGCCGCGCAGCCCCTGCCGCCGCGCGGCCTGCTGCTGCGCGCGCGCGCACTGAAGGCGGTCGACCGCGCCGGCGAGGCCTACGGCCTGCTCGGCGCGCTGCGCCAGCAAGCGGCGCTGCCGGAGGACGGGCTGGCGCGGCTGGAGCTGGAACTGGCCACCCAGTCGCTGCACGAGGCCGCCGATGCCAACCTGCTGGCCGAGCGCTGGGAGGCCATGCCCAAACCGCTGCGCACCGAACCGCCGGTGGTCGCCGCCTACGCCGAACGCGCGGCCGCGCTGCGCTGGGACGAGGCCGCGCTGCGCCACCTGGAACAGGCGGTCGACTCGCGCTGGGACGAATCGCTGGTGGACCTGTACGGCCGCCTGCCGATCGGCCACGTCGACTCGCGCCGGGCCAGCGCGCAGCGCTGGCTGCAGGCGCACCCGGCCAGCCCGGCGCTGCTGGTGGCGCTGGCCCGGCTGTCGCGCAAGCAGGGCCAATGGCTGCAGGCGCAGGACTTCCTGCACCGCGCCCTGGCCCAGGGTGCCGGCGCCGAAGCCTGGGAGGAAATGGGCGCCGGCTTCGCCGCCGCCGGCGAGGAAGGACTCGCACGCCGCGCCTACGCCAACGCGCTGCAGGCGGCGCGCGGCGAAGCGGCCGAGGAACTGCCCGGCCGCGACCTGCGCGAAAAGATCTACGACCGCGCCGTGGTCGAGGACCGCGACGAGCACGGCATCCCGCGCCTGAAGCCCTGACCCGGGCAGCGTGATCGCGTGCCCCCCCTTGTAGGAGCTCCCTTCAGGGGCGACCCGAAGGCGTTGGACATGGCTGCGTTCAACGTCCAGCTTCGGGGAATCCGCGCGATCGCGTCGCGTGTTCCGGCGCCCTCGGGTCGCCCCTGAAGGGAGCTCCTACAAAAAGCCGCGAAGGTGCAGAAGCCGCGACGGGTCGCGGCCCTTCCGTCAGCGCTCGACGATCGCCACCACGCCCATGCCGCCGGCGGTGCAGATCGACACC
>CAZBDE010000045.1:0-9281 GCA_964490415.1 uncultured Pseudoxanthomonas sp.
ATGTACAGGCCCATGCCCAGCCACGTTGTGGCGATCCACAGCACCGCCAGCTGGGTGTGCCAGGTGCGGGTCAGCGAATAGGGCAGGATCTCGGACAGGGCGAAGCCGTAGGCTTCCTGGCCCTCGACCTGGTAGTGCGCGGTGGTCGCGCCCAGCAGGATCTGCACCAGGAACAGCGCGATCACCACCCAGAAGTACTTGGCGGTGGCGCGCATCGACGGGGTGACCTTGATCGCCGCCAGCGGATCGCTCTTCGGCAGCACCGGCGCCATCTCCTCGCCGTGGCTGACCGCGTAGTGCCAGCCGAGCAGGCCGATGCCGGCGATCAGGAACAGCACGCTGAACACCGTCCACATGAACAGGTTGGACGGCGGGGTGTTGCCGACCAGGGCGTCGTGCGGCCAGTTGGCGGTGTAGGTGATCTCCGCGCCGGGGCGCTGGGTCACCGAGGACCAGGCGGCCCACCAGTAGAACGCGGTCAGCTGGCGGCGGTGCTCGGCGTCGGGCACGGTGTCGTTGCGCATGGCGTAGGCCTCGCGCAGTTCCGCGGTGGACGGGTCGTTGCCGAACAGGAGCTGGTAGTGCGCGGCGACGGCCTCGATGGCCGCGGCGCGGTCGGCGTCGACGGTGATCGTGCCGGTGGCCGCGTCCCAGGTGTTCGGCCGCAGCAGGGCCTGGACGCGCTGGGCATAGGCGGCCTGGGTCGGGCCATCGAGCATCTTGTAGCTGTCGACGCCGTGTTCGCGCTGCGCCCACAGGTCCAGGACCGCCTCGGCCTCGCGATGCAGCCAGTCCGCGCCCCAGTCCGGGGCGACGTAGCCGCCGTGGCCCCAGATCGAGCCCAGCTGCTGGCCGCCGATCGACTGCCACACCTGGCGGCCGGTCTCGATGTCCTGGCGGGTGTAGACCACCGTGCCATCGGTGGTGACCACCTGTTCGGGCATCGGTGGCGCCTGGCGGTGGATCTCGCTGCCGACCCAGAGCAGGACGGCGAACGAGGCGATGAGCAGGACCGCCAGGCCTGCCCATAGCTTGCGGGTGGAATCCATGACGCGGCTCTCTCCTGTGGGGAATGGCCGCATGTTCGGCGGACGTGGCGGGGGCCTCCATGACGCAGGTCAAGTCGGGAGCAACGGACCGTATGCGAAGCGTCTCTTGTGCTTCTTGTAGGAGCTCCCTTCAGGGGCGACCCGGGGGCGCCAGAACGCAGTCGCGTTCAACGCTTCCTCTCCGGAGATTCCGCCTTGTACGCGGCGCCTTCCAACGTCCTCGGGTCGCCCCTGAAGGGAGCTCCTACAAAGAGGCGGAAGCCGGGGAGCGGCTAGTCGCGCAGGATTGCCAGCGCCAGCGCTTCCAGCCGCGGCAGGTCCACGATCTCCACGTCGCGCTGCTTGATGTGCAGCAGGCCTTCCTGCTCGAAGCGGCGCAGCACGCGGCTGACGGTTTCGGGCGCCTGGCGCAGGTAGTTGGCGATGTCGGTGCGCGACATGGTCAGCTGGAAGCGGCGCGGCGAGAACCCGCGCGCGGCCAGCCGCCGCGACAGGCCGATCAGGAACGCGGCCATGCGCTCGTCGGCGGTGTTGTCGCGGGCGAACAGCGAAGCCACGCCGATGTCGCGGCTCATCAGCCGGAACAGGTGCTGCTGCAGGTCGGGCAGGCGCGCGGCGAGCAGGGCGATCTTCGGGAACGAGAACCGGCACAGCATCACCGTGTCCAGCGCCACCGCGTTGCACGGGTAGCGGTCGCCGTGGATCGCGTTGAGGCCGATCACCTCGCCGGGCAGATGGAACCCCAGCACCTGCTCGTGCCCGTTGCGGTCGATCTGGTAGGTCTTGACCGTGCCGGCGCGCACCGCGGCGATCGCGGTGAACGGATCGCCCTCGCGGAACACGTGTTCGCCCGGGTGCAGCGGGCCGACGTGCTCGACCAGCACGTGCAGGTCCATCAGCGCGCTCTTGTCCATGCCCTCGGACAGGCAGGCCTGGGAGAAGGCGCAGGTGGAGCAGAAGGTCAGCGCATCGCCGTCGTCGGCCATCACGCCGGGACCGGTGCGCGGGAAGACGACGCCCGACGGATTCATGCGCGCCTCCCCGCCACGTTCAGACGGTGCGGGAGTATCGGGGCGATGCCGCGTCGGTGGCGGGCGTGAGGTAGCGGTCGAAGCACATGGCGATGATACGCAGCAGCAGGCGTCCGCGCGAGGTGGTGTGGAGGCCGCGCCGGTCCACTTCGACCAGGCCGTCGTCCTGCAGCGGCGCCAGCCGCGCCAGCGCGTCGCGGAAATAATCGCGGAAATCGATCACGTGGCGCCGGCCCACGGCCTCGAAATCCAGTTCGCCATGGCACATCAGCGACTGGATCACGTCGGCGCGGATCACGTCGTCCGGATCCATCTCCATGCCGCGCCAGACCGGCAGGCGGCCGGCGTCGATCGCCTGCTCCCAGCTGCCCAGGTCGCGCGGGTTCTGGCTGAAGCTGGCGCCGATGTGGCTGATCGCGCTCACCCCCAGGCCGAGCAGGTCGCTCTCGGCATGGGTGGTGTAGCCCATGAAGTTGCGGTGCAGGCCGCCTTCGCGCTGCGCGCGCGCCAGTTCGTCCCCGGGCAGGGCGAAGTGGTCCATGCCGATGTAGTCGTAGCCGGCCTGGCCGAGCTTGTCGATCGCCAGGCGCAACAGGTCGAGCTTGGTCGTCGCGCTGGGCAGGTCTTCGGCGTGGATGCGCTGCTGCGGGCGGAACAGGTTGGGCATGTGCGCGTAGCCGTAGATCGCCAGCCGCTCCGGGCGCGCCTGCAGGGTGATGTCCAGGGTGCGCGAGAAGCCTTCGAGGGTCTGCTTCGGCAGCCCGTAGATCAGGTCGACGTTGACCGAGCGGAAGCCGTGCGCGCGGCAGGCTTCGATGATGCCCAGGGTCTGTTCGACGCCCTGCACGCGGTTGACCGCCTGCTGCACCACCGGGTCGAAGTCCTGCACGCCCAGGCTGGCGCGGTTGAAGCCGGCCCGCGCCAGCTGGCCGACTTCGGCCGGGGTGATGAAGCGCGGGTCCAGTTCGATCGAGCAGTCCATCCGCCCGTCGCGGGCGAAGGAGAAGTGCCGGCGCAGCACGTCCACCACCTCGGCGATCTGTTCCGGATCGAGGAAGTTGGGCGTGCCGCCGCCGAAGTGGACCTGCTCCACGTCGCGGTCGCGGTCGAACATCGACGAGGCCATCGCGATCTCGCGGTAGAGCCGGGTCAGGTAGGCCGCGCCGCGGGTCTTGTCGCGGGTGATGATCCGGTTGCAGCCGCAGTAGAAGCACGGGCTGGTGCAGAACGGGATGTGCAGGTACAGCGAGATCGGCCGCGGGATCGGGTCGCCGTTGCTGGCGGCGGCGACCTTGCGCAGTTCGGGCTCGCCGAACCCGGTCGCGAACTGCGGTGCGGTCGGGTAGGAGGTGTAGCGCGGCCCGGGCACGTCGTAGCGCTGCAGCAGCTGCGGGTCGAAGAGGGCGGAGAGGCTGGCCATGGGAGACAGGCTAGGACCAGGCGCCAGGCCTGTCCTTGATGCAGGTCAACCCGCCCGGCCGATCCGTGGCCGCCGCCCGGCCGGCCTTCAGCAAGGAGGAGGAATCGTGCCGTTCCGTGCGCCGGGCCTGACCAGGATCAAGGCGCCGCGCCGGCGTCGTGTCCACGCTGGCGCCATGGCCTACCTGTCGCTGCTGCTGCTCCACCTGCTGGCCGCCATCGCCTTCGTCGGCACGGTGCTGGTGGAGGTGCTGTTCCTGCCCGGCGTGCGCCGGCGCCTGCCCGCGGCGGTGGGCGTGCGGCTGGAGGCGGCCTTCGCCGCGCAGGCGCGGCGGGTGATGCCGTGGGTGCTGCTGGTCCTGTACGCGGCCGGGCTGGGCCTGGCCTGGCACCACCGCGGTGCGCTGGCGCAGCCGCTGGCCAGCACCTTCGGCCTGCTGCTGTCGGTCAAGATCGCGCTGGCGGCCAGCGTGGCCGGCCACTTCCTGCTGGCGATGGCCTGGCAGCGCCGCGGCCGGCTCGACGGGCGCCGCTCGCGCTGGCTGCACCGCAGCGTGCTGCTGCACCTGCTGGCGATCGCGCTCCTGGCCAAGGCGATGTTCCACCTGTAGGAGCTCCCTTCAGGGGCGACCCGGGGACATCTGTACGCAGCCGCGTTCAACATGGGCGCTCCGGAGACTCCGCCTTGAACGCAGCACGTTCCAACGCCCCCGGGTCGCCCCTGAAGGGAGCTCCTACAACGGTGCGGGGGCGCATGGAGGGGGCGAGGCGGGCGGGGTGCCGCGGCGGGGGCTCGCCGGGACTTCATGTTGCATGGCAACATCGGGGGCGATTCCCCAGGTTCAGCCCTCGCCAAGCCCCATGCTCCGCGTCCTGCTGGTCAACGACACCGACAAGCCCATCGCCGCGCTCGAGCAGGCGCTGCGCGCGGCCGGCTACGAGGTGCTGGCGCACGCGGCCACCGCCGCCGGGCTGCTCAAGGCGGTGCACGAGCGGCAGCCGGACGTGGTCATCCTCGACGTGGATTCGCCCTCGCGCGACACGCTCGAGCAGCTGGCCATGCTCAACGTGCACGCGCCGCGGCCGGTGGTGATGTTCTCGGCCGACGGCGACGAGGCGCTGATCCGCGACGCGGTCGGCGCCGGCGTGGCCGCCTACGTGGTCGATGGCCTGGCTCCGGCGCGGCTGGCGCCGATCCTGCGCGTGGCGATGGCCCGCTTCGAGCAGCAGGCCGGCGTGCGCCAGCGCCTGGACGCGCTGGAACGCAAGCTGGACGATCGCCGCGACATCGATCGCGCCAAGGGCCTGCTGATGGACCGGCGCGGCATGAGCGAGGCCGAGGCCTACGCCGCGCTGCGCCAGCAGGCGATGAAGCAGGGCCTGAAACTGGCCGACGTGGCGCGCCGGATCCTGGCCATGGCCGACCTGCTGGGATGAGCCGATGACGACGACGACCCCGCCTTCCCCGACACCGCACGTGCTCGACGTGGGCTTCATGCCGCTGCTCGACGCCGCGCCGCTGGTCGCCGCCGCCCGCCTGGGCCTGGACCGCAGGCACGGCATCGCGCTGCGCCTGCACCGGCAGCCGTCGTGGGCGGCGCTGCGCGACCGCCTGCTGTCGGGCGAACTGGACGCCGCGCACGCCATGGCCGCCCTGGTGCTGGCGGTGCAGACCGGGATCGGCGGGCCGCGCGCGGACCTGGCGATCCTCGCCGGGCTCAACCGCAACGGCCAGGCGATCACCCTGCCGCACCCGCTGGCGCAGGCGCTGGACGCCGGGACGCCGCTGCCCGAAGCCCTGCGCGCGCTGCCGCGGCGGCCGGTGTTCGCGCAGACCTTCCCCACCGGCACCCACGCGCTGTGGCTGTACCACTGGCTGGCCGCGCAGGGCGTGGACCCGATGCGCGACATCGAGGCGGTGACCCTGCCGCCGCCGCAGATGCCGCAGGCGCTGGCCGACGGCACGCTCGACGGCTTCTGCGCCGGCGAGCCGTGGGGCGGACAGGCCGAGGCCATCGGCGCGGGCGTGCGCGTGGTGCGCAGCGGGCAGCTGTGGCCCGGCCATCCGGAGAAGGTGCTGGCCTGCCGCCGCGATTTCGCCGCGCTGCAGCCGGAGCGGGCCACCGCGCTCACCGCGACGGTGCTGGACGCCTGCCGCTGGCTCGACGCCGACGCGGGCAACCGTGTGCAGGCCGCGCACTGGCTGGCGGCGCCGGACATGATCGGGTTGCCGGCCGAACGCCTGGCCGCAGGCCTGCTGCCGCCGGCCGGGGTTTCGGCGTCCGAGGCGCTGCAGTTCCACGCCGATGGCCAGGCCAATTTCCCGTGGCGCTCGGACGGGGAATGGTTCCTCGGCCAGTTCCGCCGCTGGGGTTGGCTGCCGCCGGCAAGCGATGGCGATGCCTGGCTGGACGACCTGTACCGGCCCGACACCTGGCGCGCGGCCGCGCGCGGGCTGGGCGTGCCGGTGCCGGCGCGCGATGCGCGCGGCGCGTTGGCGCCCCTCCCGCCCGCAGTGGCCGACTGACCCGCCCACGCCGCGATCCGCCGGCTTTCCGATCCGCCCGCGCCGCGATCCGCCTGGCTTTCCGATCCGCCGGCTCTCGTAGAGCGGGGCTTGCCGCGCTGCCCCGCCCAATCGCCAACCCCTCGTGCCGCACGCATGCGCAGCGATGGTGCGCCTTGCACGATCGCGGTGCCGCGCGCACCGAAGCGGTGCGTGCGTGGCGTGGGCCGCCTTCGCACGCCCGCCGTGGCGCGTCCGCCGCCGACATGCCAAGTCCCTGAAAATAATGCCGTTTCCGCCTTGATGCTGCACTGCGCCAGAAACTGGCACGACCATTGCATTGCAACAAGGCGTGGGCACAACGGCGTGCCCGCGCACAACCCGATCACGTAGCCAGGCCAACGGCGGCCGAGGCCACGCAGACAACGGCGTCTGCCCGGTGCGAACCGGGCGACGCCTTTTTTTTTCTGCGCTGCAAACCGTCCCACCCCCACCCCGGAGATGGCTGGCAATGAACCGATCCTTCTGGAAAGCCGGGCACGCACCGACCCTGCTGTCGGCGTTCCTCTATTTCGACCTGAGTTTCATGGTCTGGTACCTGCTCGGCCCGATGCAGGTGCAGATCGCCGGCGTGCTGCAGCTGGACACCCAGCAGCGCGCGCTGATGGTGGCCGTGCCGATCCTGTGCGGTGCGGTGCTGCGCCTGTTCCTGGGCCTGCTCGCCGACCGCATCGGCGCCAAGCGCACCGGCGTGCTCGCCCAGATCGTGGTGATCGCCGCGCTGCTGGCGGCGTGGCGGCTGGGCGTGCACAGCTTCGGCCAGGTGCTGCTGCTGGGCATGGCGCTGGGCGTGGCCGGGGCGTCGTTCGCGGTCGCGCTGCCGCTGGCCTCGCGCTGGTACCCGCCCGAGCACCAGGGCACGGCGATGGGCATCGCCGGGGCCGGCAACTCCGGCACCGTGTTCGCCGCGCTGTTCGCGCCGGCGCTGGCGGCCGCGTTCGGCTTCCAGATGGTGTTCGGCCTGGCGGCGATCCCGCTGCTGCTGGTGCTGGTGGTGTTCGCGGTGTGCGCGAAGGACGCGCCGGTGGCGGTCCAGCGCAAGACCCTGGCCGACTACGGGCGGGTGCTGGTCGGCAACCGCGACTCGTGGTGGTTCATGTTCTTCTACGCGATCACCTTCGGCGGCTTCGTCGGCTTCGCCAGTGCGCTGCCGGGCTATTTCCACGACCAGTTCGGCTTCGCGCCGAAGCTCGCCGGCTGGGCCACCGCGGCCTGCGTGCTGGCCGGCTCGGTGATGCGCCCGCTGGGTGGCGTGATCGCCGACCGCATCGGCGGCACGCGCACGCTGCTGGCGGTGTACCTGTCGGTGGGCGTGCTGGTGGCCGCCGCCGGTTTCGGCGTCGGCGGGCCGGTGGGCGCGGTGACGCTGTTCGTCCTCACCCTGCTGTGCCTGGGCGCGGGCAACGGCGCGGTGTTCCAGCTGGTGCCGCAGCGCTTCGGCGCCGACATCGGGCTGATGACCGGGCTGATCGGCATGGCCGGCGGTGTCGGCGGCTTCCTGCTCGCCGCCGGGCTGGGCGTGCTCAAGCAGCACACCGGCGGCTACGCCGTGGGCCTGTTCCTGTTCGCCGGCGTCGCGCTGCTGGCCTGGGGCCTGCTGTCCGGCGTCAAGCAGCACTGGCGCAACCAGTGGACGGCGCTCGGCGCCGCCCGCATCTGACCTCCGGGGAATCAACCACGATGAAGAAGCCAAGCCTGGTGGTGATAGGCAACGGCATGGCCGGCATCCGCACGCTCGAAGAGCTGCTGAAGCTGGTGCCGGACATGTACGAGATCACCGTGTTCGGGGCCGAGCCACACCCCAACTACAACCGCATCCTGCTTTCGCCGGTGCTGGCCGGCGAGCAGAAGTTCGACGAGATCGTGCTCAACCCGCTGTCCTGGTACGCCGACAACGGCATCACCCTGCACCTGGGCAAGGAAGTCACGACGATCGACCGCGTACGCCGCAGGGTGATCGCCGCCGACGGCACCGAGGCCGAGTACGACCGCCTGCTGCTGGCCACCGGCTCGGTGCCCTTCATCCTGCCGGTCCCGGGCAAGGACCTGAAGGGCGTGATCGGCTACCGCGACATCCATGACACCCAGACGATGATCGACACCGCCCGGGTGAAGAAGCACGCGGTAGTGATCGGCGGCGGCCTGCTCGGGCTGGAGGCGGCCAACGGCCTGAAGCTGCGCGGCATGCAGGTGACCGTGGTGCACCTGGCCGGCTGGCTGCTGGAGCGCCAGCTCGACCCGGTGGCCGGCGCGCTGCTGGAGAAGTCGCTGGCCGAGCGCGGGCTGGACTTCCGCCTGAGCACGTCCACCACCGAAATTGTCGGCAACGATGCGGGCGAGGTCGCCGCGGTGCGCTTTTCCGACGGCGAGGAAATCCCCGCCGACCTGGTGGTGATGGCCGCCGGCATCCGCCCCAACACCACGCTCGCCCAGGCTGCCGGGATCCACTGCAACCGCGGCATCGTGGTCAACGACACCCTGCAGACCTACGACCCGCGCGTGTACGCCGTCGGCGAGTGCGCCAGCCACCGCGGGATCGCGTATGGTCTGGTCGCGCCGCTGTTCGAGCAGGCCAAGATCTGCGCCAACCACCTGGCGACCTACGGCATCGGCATCTACAAGGGCTCGGTGGCCTCGACCAAGCTCAAGGTCACCGGTATCGACCTGTTTTCCGCCGGCGACTTCATGGGCGGGGAGGGCACCGAGGAAATCGTGCTCTCCGACCCGGCCGGCGGCCTGTACAAGAAGCTGGTGATCCGCGACGACAAGCTGGTGGGCGCCTGCCTGTACGGCGACACCGGCGACGGCGGCTGGTACTTCAAGCTGATCAAGGACGGCACCGGCGTGGACGACCGCCGCGACCAGCTGGTGTTCGGCGAGAAGGCGCTGGGCGATGCCGGCACCGGCGGCCAGGACCGCGCGGCCAGCATGGCCGATTCGGACGAGGTCTGCGGCTGCAACGGCGTGTGCAAGGGCACCATCGTCAAGGCGGTGCGCGAGCAGGGCCTGTTCACCGTCGACGAGGTCAAGAAGCACACCAAGGCGGCCAGTTCCTGCGGCTCGTGCACCGGCCTGGTCGAGCAGATCCTGATGAACTGCCTGGGCTCCAACTTCCAGGAGACGCCCAAGACCAAGGCGGTGTGCGGCTGCACCGACCGCACCCACGCCGAGGTGCGCCAGGCCATCCGCGAGCACCGCCTGGTCAGCCATGCCCAG
>CAZBDE010000045.1:9291-15872 GCA_964490415.1 uncultured Pseudoxanthomonas sp.
AACGAGCGCGCCCACGCCAACATCCAGAAGGACGGCACCTTCTCGGTGATCCCGCAGATGAAGGGCGGGGTGACCAATGCCAGCGAACTGCGCCGCATCGCCGACGTCGCCGACAAGTACGCGGTGCCGATGGTCAAGGTCACCGGCGGCCAGCGCATCGACCTGCTCGGGGTGAAGAAGGAGGACCTGGTCGGGGTGTGGAAGGACCTGGGCATGAACTCCGGCCACGCCTACGGCAAGTCGATCCGCACGGTGAAGACCTGCGTGGGCAGCGAGTTCTGCCGCTTCGGCACCCAGAACAGCACGCAGATGGGCATCGACCTGGAGACGATGCTGGCCAACATGTGGAGCCCGCACAAGGTCAAGCTGGCCGTGTCCGGCTGCCCGCGCAACTGCGCCGAATCCGGGATCAAGGACGTGGGGATCATCGCGGTCGATTCGGGCTGGGAGATCCACGTCGGCGGCAACGGCGGGATCAAGACCGAGGTCGCGCGCTTCCTGGCCAAGGTCAAGACCGCCGAGGAGGTGAAGGAATACACCGGCGCGTTCCTGCAGCTGTACCGCGAGGAGGCCTACTACCTGGACCGCACCGTGCACTACCTCGAGCGCGTGGGCCTGGACTACGTCAAGCAGAAGGTGGTCGAGGACGCGGCCAACCGCCGCGCGCTGTTCGAGCGCCTGCTCTATGCGCTGGAAGGCCTGCCCGACCCGTGGGCCGCGCGCATCGCCGGCACCCAGGCCCGCGAATACGCCCCGTTGAAGCTGGAGCCGCCGAAGCTGGACCGGCAGATCGCCGTGGCCCTGGAGGACTGAGCATGACCGGAACCGAAACCTGGGTGCGCATCTGCACGGTCGACGACATTCCGCTGCTGGGCGCGCGGGTGCTCGAACGCGAAGGCGGCGACAACATCGCCCTGTTCCGTCCCGCCGCCGGCCGCGTGTTCGCCCTGGCCGACCGCTGCCCGCACAAGGGCGGGCCGCTGTCGCAGGGGATTGTCTCCGGCGATACGGTGACCTGTCCGCTGCACGGCTGGAACATCGGCCTGGACAGCGGCCAGGCCTGCGCGCCGGACGTGGGCTGCGCGCGCCGCTACCCGGTCCAGGTCCGCGACGGCGAAGTGTGGCTGTCGCTGGTCCCGGTCGCGGCGGCGCAGCCGGCCGCCGAGGCGGTCGCCTGATGGATGGTGCCGGCGTCGGCGGCACGCAGCAGGCCGGGCGCCGCACCACGCGCTCGACCTGCTGCTACTGCGGCGTCGGCTGCGGCGTGCTGGTCCACAGCGAGCGCACCGCACAGGGCGAACGCATCGTCGCCGTGGAAGGCGACCCGGAGCATCCGGCCAACTTCGGCCGCCTGTGCAGCAAGGGCCGGACCCTGGCCGACAGCGCGCGCAGCCTGCACGGCCGCGCGCTGTGGCCGGAACTGCGCGGCCGCCGCCAGGAGCCGCGCCGTCCGGTGGACTGGGCGCTGGCGCTGGACACGGTGGCCGAGCGCCTGGCCGGGATCGTCGAGCGCCACGGGCCGGATGCGGTCGCGTTCTACATCTCCGGCCAGCTGCTGACCGAGGACTACTACGTCTTCAACAAGCTGGCCAAGGGCCTGCTGGGCACCAACAACATCGACACCAACTCGCGCCTGTGCATGTCCAGCGCGGTGGCCGGCTACAAGCTCGCGTTCGGCGCCGACGGCCCGCCGACCTGCTACGAGGACCTGGAGCACGCCAAGACCGTGCTGTTCGCCGGCAGCAATGCCGCCTACGCGCACCCGGTCCTGTTCCGCCGGCTGGAGGAGGCCAGGGCGCGCGATCCGGACGTGCGCTGGATCGTGGTCGATCCGCGCCGCACCGACACCGCGGCCATGGCCGACCTGCACCTGCCGATCCAGCCGGGCACCGACGTGGCCCTGTTCAACGGCATGCTCCACCACCTGCTCTGGGAGGGGCTGGTGGACGCGCGCTTCATCGCCGCGCACACCACCGGCTTCGCCGAGCTCAAGCATCTGCTGCGCGACTACACCCCGCGCATGTCGGCCGAGATCTGCGGCATCCCGGTGGCCGACCTGGTCACCGCCGCCGAATGGTTCGGCCACAGCCCGGCGGCGCTGTCGCTGTACTGCATGGGCCTGAACCAGTCCGCGCACGGTACCGACAAGAACCTGGCGCTGATCCACCTGCACCTGGCCACGCGCCAGCTCGGCCGCTCGGGCGCCGGCCCGTTCTCGCTCACCGGCCAGCCCAACGCGATGGGCGGCCGCGAGGTCGGCGGCATGGCCACGATGCTGGCCGCGCACCGCGAGATCGGCGACGAGGCGCACCGCGCCGAGGTCGAGGCGTTGTGGAAGCTGGCGCCGGGCAGCCTGTCGCCGAAGCCGGGGCTGGCGGCGGTGGAGCTGTTCGAGGGCCTGCGCAGCGGCAGGGTCAAGGCGGTGTGGATCGCCTGCACCAACCCGGTCCATTCGATGCCCGACATCGGCCAGGTCCGCGAAGCGCTGCAGCGCGCCGAGTACGTGGTCGTGCAGGAAGCCTTCGCCGACACCGATACCGTGCCCTATGCCGACGCGCTGCTGCCGGCCGCGACCTGGGGCGAAAAGGAGGGCACGGTCACCAACTCCGAGCGCCGCATCTCGCGCGTGCGCGCGGCGGTGGGCGCGCCCGGCCAGGCGCGCCCGGACTGGTGGATCGCGCGCGAAGTCGCGCGCCGGATCGAGGCACGGCTGGCCGCGCCCGGCGCCGTGCCGCTGTTCGGGGCCGACGCGCCGGCGGCGATCTTCGAGGAGCACCGCGCGCTGACCGTCGGCCGCGACCTGGACATCGGCGGGCTGGATTACGCGCGCCTGGAAAGCGGCGGACCGCAGCAATGGCCGTTCCCCGCCGGCAGCACGCAGGGCCAGGCGCGGCGCTACGCCGATGGCGTGTTCGCCACCGCCGACGGCCGCGCGCGCTTCCATGTGACCCCCTACAAGCCGGTGGCCGAGCCGACTTCCGCACGCTACCCGCTGCGCCTGATCACCGGCCGCCTGCGCGACCAGTGGCATGGCATGTCGCGCACCGGCCGGGTGCCGGAGCTGTTCGCGCACAGCCCCGAGCCGGGCCTGCGCATGCATCCGGACGATGCCGCGCGCCGCGGCCTGAAGGCCGGCGAGCTGGTGCGCGTGTCCAGCAAGCGCGGCGAACTGGTGCTGCCGCTGGAACTGTCCGACGAAGTCGGCTCGGGCACGGTGTTCGCGGCGATGCACTGGAGCGGGCAGCACCTGTCCAGCGGCGGCATCAACGAGGTCAGCCAGCCGGCGGTGGACGCGCGCTCGCGCCAGCCCGAACTCAAGCATGCGGCGGTGCGGGTGGAGAAGGCGGAATTCGGCTGGCACCTGCTGGCCGCGCGCCGCGGCGAGGTGCTGGCCATGCATGCGGCGGTGCAGCCGTTGCTCAAGGAGTGCGGTTACGCAGGCGTATCGCTGCAGGCCGATGCCGGCGCGCCGGAGGGGATCGCCTGGGTGGTGCTGCACGCCGCGGCCGCCGAGCCGATGCCGGCGGCGTGGCTGGCTGCGCTGGACCAGGCGCTGGCCCTGGCGGCCGGACCGGACACGCTGGAATACCGCGACGCACGCCGCGGCCTGCTCAAGCGCGTGGCCTGGCGCAGCGAGACCGCGGGCAGTTTCATCGACGGCCTGTTGCTGACCGACGTGCAACCGGTCGCCGGATCCCTGCTGCGCGCGGCGCTGTCCGGCGATGCCTGGCGCGGTCCGCGCCTGGCCGCGTTCTCGGCGCTGGCCGAGGTCGCGCGCGACCCGGTGGTGTGCGTGTGCCGCCAGGTCACCGAATCGGCGATCCGCGCCGAAGTCCGCAACGGAGCCGACGTGCCCGCGCTCAAGCAGCGCCTGGGCTGCGGCACCGTGTGCGGCTCCTGCGTGCCGCAACTGACCCGGCTGGCCCGCCAGGCGGCGAGCGCATGAACATGACGGAGACCACGATGGACACAGGCGTGCATGCGGTGGATTCCAGGGACCGGGTCCCGGCCGAAGTGGTCCTGCTCTCCGCCGGCCCCGGCGACCTGGAGCTGCTCACGCTCAAGGCGGTGCGCGCGCTGGAGGGCGCCGAGGTGCTGCTGCTCGACGAACTGGTCAACCCGGACATCGTCGAACTGGCCCCGCGCGCGCGCGTCGTGCGCGTGGGCAAGCGCGGCGGCTGCCGCTCCACCCCGCAGGCGTTCATCTGCCGGCTGATGCGCCGCTACGCGCTGCAGGGCCTGCGCGTGGTCCGGGTCAAGGGCGGCGACGCGCTGCTGTTCGGCCGCGCGGGCGAGGAGATCGCGTTCCTGCGCGCGGCCGGCGTGCCGGTGCGGATCGTCAACGGCATCAGCGCCGCCTTCGCCGCCGCCGCCTCGCTGGGCGTGTCGCTGACCCATCGCGGGCATTGCCACGGCATCACCTTCGTCACCGCGCACACCGCCGACCATGGCGAGCCGGACTGGGAAGCGCTGGCGCGCAGCGGCACCACCCTGGCGATCTACATGGGCATGGGCCGGATCGCGTCCGTCGCCGAGGGCTTGTTGCGCCACCTGCCGGCAGACACGCCGGTGGCGATCGTGCACGCGGCGAGCCAGCCGGAAGAACGGCGCCACCTGGCCACGCTGCGCGACCTGGCCGTTCCCGCGCCGGAGCCGGCAGGCGCAGCGCCCGGCGTGATCCTGGTGGGGGCCGCGCTCGGCGAGGCGATGGTGCAGTGCGACGCACGCGGCGATGCCTCGATCGCCGCGCCCTTCGCGGGAGCGTGGCCGGTCCACGCCAGCCGCTGAGTTCCGCTGCGCATGCGCCGCGGCGGCGCTGTCCGCGCCTGCGCGCGAGTGCCGCATGATGCGCCGCGGTTGCCGTCCATCGCCGGGGGTGTGGTAGCCTCGCAGCCGAGGTATTGCTGCGTTCCCACCCTGTAAAGGCCAGGCACATGGAGCAGAGCCACAGCCCCGAGGCACAGGCGACCCGGAACCAGGAACGCATCGCGTTCCTGCTGGTCACGGCGGTGATTTTCCCGTTCATGGCGATCCTGATCGTGGCCGGATACGGCTTCCTGGTCTGGATGTGGCAGCTGCTGTTCGCCGGGCCGCCGACGGGTTGAGCCATGGCCGTTTCCACGCCCCTGAGCCGCCGCGCCCTCCTGTTCGGCCGCGACACGCCCGAAGCGCCCGTCCTGCGCCCGCCGTGGGCGCTGGCCGAAGCCGGCTTCGCCTCGCGCTGCACCCGCTGCGACGCCTGCGTGAGCGCCTGCCCGGAGAACGTGCTGGTGCGCGGCGCCGACGGCCTGCCGCGCTTCGATCCCGCGCACGGCGAATGCACCTTCTGCGGCGACTGCGTGCAGGCCTGCGGCAGCGGCGCGCTGGTGGCGGACCTCTCGCCGCCCTGGGAGCTGCGGGCCGCGGTCGGCGCCGGCTGCCTGCCGGCGCATGGCGTGGTCTGCGCCAGCTGCCGGGAAATCTGTCCCGAGTCGGCGATCCGGGTCCCGCCCGGCGGGCGTGGCGCGGCCGTGATCGACGCGGAGCGCTGCAGCGGCTGCGGCGCCTGCGTCGGCATCTGCCCCACCGCCGCGATCACGCTGGCGCATGCGCCGCTGGGGGTGCCGGCATGAACGCCGCGGCGCGCGACGACGAAATCCATATCGCCAGCTTCGTGGTCCAGCACCGCGACGACGCCGGCGCGGCACTGGCCGCGATGGTGGCGGCCAGTGCCGACCTGGAACTGGCCGTGCCCGGCCCGACCCGCAGCGTCGTGCTGTGCGAGTCGGCCGACCGCCACGCGGTGATGGACCGCGTCGACCAGCTCAAGGACGTGCCCGGCGTGTTGAACGTACTGCTGGTCCACCACCATGCCGAGTCGCGCCACGCGCTCGACGAACCCCTGCCCACCGCCACTGCGAGCGGAGCCCCCGCATGAGCACCACACGACGCGATTTCATCCGCCACAGCGCCATCGCCACCGCCGCGGCCGCCGCCGGCCTGCCGCTGCCCGGCGACGGCAGCAACGTCATCACCGAAGGCGACCTGACCACGCTGAAATGGAGCAAGGCACCCTGTCGCTACTGCGGCACCGGCTGCGGGGTGAACGTGGCGGTGCGCGACGGCCGCGTCGTCGCCACCCACGGCGACGTCCATTCCGAGGTCAACCGCGGCATCAACTGCGTCAAGGGCTACTTCCTGTCCAAGGTGATGTACGGCGAGGACCGGCTGACCAAACCGCTGCTGCGCAAGAAGAACGGCGTCTACGCCAAGGACGGGGACTTCACCCCGGTGGAGTGGGACGAGGCCTTCGACGTGATGGCCGAGCAGTTCAAGAAGGTGCTCAAGGCCAAGGGCGGCGACGCGATCGGCATGTTCGGCTCCGGCCAGTGGACGATCTGGGAGGGCTACGCGGCCAACAAGCTGATGAAGGCCGGCTTCCGCAGCAACCACATCGATCCCAACGCGCGCCACTGCATGGCCTCGGCGGTGATGGGCTTCATGCGCACCTTCGGCATGGACGAGCCGATGGGCTGCTACGACGACATCGAGGCCGCCGACGCCTTCGTGCTCTGGGGCTCGAACATGGCCGAGATGCACCC
>CAZBDE010000046.1:0-15785 GCA_964490415.1 uncultured Pseudoxanthomonas sp.
GCCTCCGTCCCCTTTTATGCCTCGATCGGCCGCGTTGACCGCGGCGGTGTTCAGGCGTCCTCGGGTCGCCCCTGAAGGGGGCTCCTACAGGGGAGTCAGGCCGCAGTGGCGGCCAGGGCCTCGCTTACCAGCTTCTCGACCGCTTCCAGGTCCGGCAGCAGGGCGCCCTGCTCGCCCAGCAGCACGCGCATCTGCACACCGCGCGGCAGGTCTTCCTCCGACGCGTCGGCCAGCAGGCTGTCGCGCGGCACCGAGACCAGCTGCGGGAACGAGGCGGTCAGCAACGCGAAGTACGGCAGCGCCGCGTCATTGCCCAGCCCCTTGAGCACGATCACGCGGTTGTTGCGCATCGCCGGTTCCTCGCCCAGCCCGGCCAGGCGCGGGAACGACACCAGCGGCACGTTCCAGCCATGCCACACGATCTGGCCGGCCAGCCAGGCGGGCGCGCCTTCGATCGGATCGATCGCCACGCGCGCCAGGACCTCGGCCACGGTGGCGTTGGGCAGGAGCAGGCGGTCGTCCTCGCCGACCTGGATCATGACGCCACGGATTTCGTCGCTGCTGTAGGTGCTCATCGTTTCCTGTTCCTCGAACGTCGCGCCGGCTTCACGACCAGCGCGCGCTCAGCTGTTCGGCCAGCTGCGCCGGCGTACCCAGTCCGGCGCCGCCGGCGGCCAGCAGTTTCACCGCCGCCGCGTCGTAGCACCCTTCCAGCGATTGCCCGGCGACGTGGCCACCGCGCCCGGCCAGCGCCAGGATCGCGTCCACCCGCGCCGGATCGGCGCCGCTGAGCACGACCACCGCGCTTTCCGCCGGCGCCAGCACGGTCACCGGATCGGTGCCGCCGTCGGCGAAAGCCAGGCCGCCCTCCTTCGCTTCCACGCACACGCCATCGGGCAGCACGTGGACGGTGCCGGCACCGACCGCGTCGCCCGGCATGGCCATCGCCACCGGCAGCGTCGACACGCGCGCCAGCTGCTTGATCAGGTTGTCGTAACGGCCGCCGTCCAGGCGCAGCTGGACCAGCAGCGGCCGCGGGAACTCCGCCGGCAGCGCGGCGAGCAGCTTGCGCACCGCATCGGGCCCGCCGATGCCGGCCAGCACCAGCACCGCGCCGCGGACGCCATCCACTGCATCCGCTTCCAGCGCCACCAGTTCCAGGTTGGCGAAATCGGGCAGCGGCGGCGCGGCGGCGGCGCGCGCGGCGGCCAGCAGCGGCTCGTCGTCCGCCAGCGCCCATTCGTGCGCGGCCGGAACGACCGGAGCCGGCGCAGCCGGTGGTGGCGCGAACGCCTCCGCCCCGGGCTGCGGCTCGCCGGGGCGGTCCTGCGGCAGCGCCGAAGCCAGCGCGCTGGCTTCGGCCAGGTGCCGTTCGAACGGATCGTCCGCATGCAGCTGCGCCGGGGTGGCCGGCGGGCCGGGCCGGATATCGATGACCACGTCCTGCTCGCAACCGGGCGGCAGCACGTCGCCGTGGCCATGCAGCTTGGCCGCCAGGTGGCGGATCCAGCGCTGCGCCTCCCAGCCCTCGCGACGCGCGGCCAGGTCGGCCTCGTCGAAGATCACCAGCAGGCCCGGCGCCTCGAGCGCGGGTTCCAGCGCGACCAGCGCGTCCTCGACCGCCGGCTCCAGCGCGACCAGTGCGGCCTGCGGCGCGGCGGCGGCCAGCGTCGCGGCGTCGATCGCGCCCGGGTCCTCCTCGAGCACGATCACGGCGCCGGCCGCGTCCAGCGCCTCGCGCAGGCGGTCGCGCGCCGCGCCGGAGCGGGCCAGCAGGGCGACGGGCTTGCGGTCAGCCTCGGGCACGGGCGATCCCCAGCAGGTCATAGACGTTGCGCATCAGGTCGAGCTCCTGGTACGGCTTGCCCAGGTAACGCTGCACGCCGATCTCGAACGCGCGCTGGCGGTGTTTCTCGCCGGTACGCGAGGTGATCATCACGATCGGCACGCCGCGGAAACGCTCGTCGGCACGCATCGCCGTGGCCAGCTCGTAGCCGTCCATGCGCGGCATCTCGATGTCGAGCAGCATCAGGTCGGGCACGCGCTCTTCCAGCCGCTCCAGCGCCTCGATGCCGTCGCGCGCGGTGACCACCTCGAGGTTGTGGCGCTCCAGCACGCGGCCGGTGACCTTGCGCATGGTCAGCGAGTCGTCGACCACCATCACCAGCGGCACGTGGCGCGACTGTTCCGGCTCGACCGGGACCGGCCGTTCCGGCTGCGCCAGGTGGCGGCGGACCAGCGGGGCCACGTCCAGGATCACCACCACGCGACCGTCGCCGGTGATCGTGGCGCCGTAGATGCCCGGCACCGACGCGATCTGCAGGCCGACCGGCTTGACCACGATTTCGCGGTTGCCGACCACCTGGTCGATGGCCACCGCCGCGCGCAGGTCGCCGGCACGGACCAGCAGCAGCGGCACCTGCGCCTGGCCTTCGGCCCGGGCCGTGCCCTGCCCGACCAGCAGGCCCATGTCGTGCAGCGCGTACTCCTCGCCGGCGTAGCGGTAGACCCCGCCGCCGGCCTCGAAACGCTCGCGCGAGATCCGGCCGATGCCGCTGACCGAGGCCACCGGCACCGCGTAGGTGGTATCGCCGATCTGCACGAACACCGCCTGGGTGACCGCCAGGGTCTGCGGCAGGCGCAGGGTGAAGGTCGCGCCCTGGCCGGCGGCGGAGGTGCTTTCCACCGTGCCGCCGAGCTGGCGCACTTCGTTGCGGACCACGTCCATGCCCACGCCGCGGCCGGCCAGCTGGCTGACCTTCTCCGAGGTGCTGAAGCCGGACTCGAAGATCACCGAGTCCAGCTCGGCATCGGTGAGCACCGCGTCGGCCTTGACCAGGCCGCGCTGCTCGGCGCGGCGGCGGATCGCCGCGCGGTCCAGGCCGCGGCCGTCGTCGGCCACCTGCAGCACGATTTCCGAACCTTCGCGGCGCAGCCCGATCGTGATCGTGCCTTCCTCGTCCTTGCCGTGGCTGCGGCGGTCCTTCGGCGTTTCCAGGCCGTGCGCGACCGAGTTGCGCAGCATGTGCTCCAGCGGCGCGACCATGCGGTCGAGCACGTTGCGGTCGAGTTCGCCGTGGGTGCCGTCGAGCTTGAGCTGGACCTGCTTCTTGGTGTCGTGTGCGGCCTGGCGGACCACGCGGCGCAGGCGCGGGACGATGCTGTCGAACGGCACCATGCGCGCGCTCATCAGGCCATCCTGCAGCTCCGAGCTCACCCGCGACTGCTGCTGCAGCAGCACGTCGTACTGGCGCGCCAGGTCGTCGAGCACGCCCTGCAGGCCGACCAGGTCGGCCGACGATTCGTTCAGCGCGCGGCTGAGCTGCTGCAGGGTGGAGAAGCGGTCGAGTTCCAGCGGATCGAAGGTCGGGTCGGCGCTGTCCTGTTCGCGCTGGTAGCGGGCGACGATCTGCGCCTCGGTTTCCAGGTCGAGGCGGCGCAGCTGGTCGCGCAGTCGGGCGTTGGTGCGGTCCAGTTCGGCCATCGCCGCTCGGAAGGCGCCCAGCTGCTGCTCCAGGCGCGAGCGGTAGATCGCCACTTCGCCGGCGTGGTTGACCAGATTGTCGAGCAGGTCGGCGCGGACGCGGACCTGTTCCTGCGGCGCGCGGGTGATCGGTTCTTCGGCCGCGGCCGCGGCCACCGGTTCGTCTTCCACCGGCGCCGACAGCGCGCCCAGCTCGCGCACGGAACCGGGCACGGGTACGGGCGCCGGGAACGGCACCACGACGGCCTCGGTCCGTGCCGGCTCCGGCGTTTCCACGTCGGTGGCCGGCGCGGCGGCTTCGTCGATCCCGGCCGGAACCTCGGCGGTTGTCTCGGCGGTCGCGTCGATGGCGTCGTCGGCCGCCACCGGCGCCGGCTTCTCGCCGCGGATGCGGGCTTCGAACTCGTCGATCAGCGCCTGCGGCATCTCGGTGGTGCGATGCGCGCGGGTCTGCTGCAGCAGGCGGTGCAGCGTGTCGAAGCCGCGTTCCAGCAGGTGGATGTCGCCGCGCTGCAGTTCGGTGCGCTGTTCGGCCACCGCCTCGAGCAGCGATTCGATCACATGGCCCAGGTCGCCGATGGTGGCGATGCCGGCCATCCGCGCACCGCCCTTGAGGGTGTGCAGGTCGCGCTGCAGGCCGATGATAGCCTCGCGCGAGGTGGCATCGGCGCGGAGCTCCTGGATCAGCCCGTCGATGTGGTCGAGCAGGTCGACGCCCTCTTCGACGAAGATGTCGACCAGGTCGCGATCCAGTTCGGTGAAGTCGAGCATGGGACCGTCGGCCACGGCCTCCTCCTCGGGGCTGAACTCAGGCAGGGGTTCGCCCAGGGCCGGCAGTTCGACGGCCTCCTGCGCGGTGGCCGCTTCGGCGGCCTCGGCGTTTTCGATGATTCCGGGGGTTTCCGCGGTCGCGGACACTTCACCCGCATCGGCCACGACCGCGGTTCCGGCGGTTTCGCCGCTTTCCACTTCGATGGCTTCGACCTCGAGCACTCCGGCCGGGGCGTCGATCGCCTCGACCTCCTGCCCTTCGCTGGCGGACGCCTCGACGACGGTATCGTCGGCGGCGGCTTCGAGCGCATCGACTGCGGCGGCTTCGGGCGCGTGGTCGCCCGCGACCACACCGCTGTCGGTGACTTCGACAAGCGCTGCGTCGATGGCTTCGACCCCGATGGCTTCGACCCCGACGGAGCCGTCCACCGTGGCGGCCTCGACCGCGCCGGAGGACCCGGCCTCGACGACCGGTGCCGCATCGGCGCCCCCGGCGAGGAACGCCCCGGTGGCAACGACGCCGGCGGCCGCGGCCAGGGTGGCGGTGTCGTGGTCGGCTTCGGCCGGTGCCGCCGGGCCTTCGCCCGCGGCTTCGCCCAGGTAGGCGCTCATGTCGTCGATACCGGTCAGCTCGACCTCCAGGCCATCCTGCACCATCGGCTCGGCTTCGGCTTCGGCGTCCACCGCCTGCGGCCAGCGCGCATCGGGCAGGCTGTCGGCGAGCGCGCGCAGGCGCTCGCCCAGCGCGGCGAAGCGCGGGATCCGCGGCGACTCGGCCCGCAGCGCGCGCACGCAGGTGCGGATCGCGCCGGCGGCGGCGGCCAGCGCCTCGACGCCTTCGGCATCGGGCGCCTGCGAGGCGGCCAGCGATCGCTTGATGTAGGTCTCGGCCGGGTCGGTGACCGTGGTGATCTCCGGCACGTCGGTCATCGCGAACGCGCCGTTCATGGTGTGGATCGCGCGCAGCAGCGCATCGCTGGCCGGCTCCGGCGCCAGGCGCGCGGCGTCGACCCAGGCGTCCACGGTCTCCAGGTGCTGGGCGACTTCGGCCTCGAGGATCTCGCGCAGCACGCTGTCCACCGAGGCGGGCGTGCCTTCCTCGAACACGTCGACCGGCTCGACCGGTTCGGCCACTTCCACGGCCGCGCTTTCCACCGCGACCGGGGTGGCCGCGACGGCGGCCAGCGGCGTGTAGAACGCGTCCTCGCCGGCGGCGATGCGATCGGCGATCGCCTCCATCGCATACAGGTCGGCGCTGATGCTGGCCTGGCCACGCAGCGCGGCGTCGAACTGCGGCAGCACCTCGCAGGCCTGCTCGACCATCGTCAGCACCGCAGGGCTCGGCGGCCGCGAATTGTCGAGCACGCGGTTGAGCATGCCCTCGATCTTCCAGCTGAACTCGCCCAGCGCGCGCGCGCCGACCAGGCGACCGCTGCCCTTGAGCGTATGGAACACGCGGCGGATCGGCCGCACCCGCTCCATGTCCTCCGGCACCTGCCGCCAGTGCGGGACCAGTCGCGACAGGTTGTCGCGCTCCTCGTCGAATTCCTCGAGGAAGACCTCGCGGATGTCGGCGTCGATGTCGGCGCTTTCGTCGAAGCCCCCGATCACCGTCGACGCCGCGGCGGCGGCCACGATCGCCGGCACCGGCGCCGCAAGGCCCGGCGCATCCAGCGTGGCGGCCGCGGCGCTGATCTCGGCAACCAGCGAATGCGAGTCGACATCCAGTTCGATGCGGCTGACCGTGCTCTCGAAGACCTGCGCCGGGCGCAGGTCCGGCTGCACCTTCATGCTCAGGTCGATCCACTGCCCGGGCTCGCCCACCGGCGTGGCCTGCAGTGCCTCGGCGGCGGACTCGGCCTCGGCTCCGGCCACCGCTGCGGTCGCCGGGAACTCCGGCGCGGCCGGCGCCTCGATCGCGGAAGTGGTGGTGTCTTCGGCGGCAACCGGATCGAAGCTGATCCACTGCGAGGCCACGGCGGCGGCGACCGGCGCCTCGAACGCCACCGGCGCGACCGCCGGCAGCTCGATGTCCAGCGACGGCGGTTCCAGCGCCTCCGCTTCCGGCGCGGGCACGAACGCCGCGTCGGCGACGGCCGGCAGTTCGGCATCCTGCTCGGCGACGACGGGATCCCAGGGCGATGCGTCCGATCCGGCGGCGGCGACCGGCGCGACTGCGGCCGGCGCGGCAATGGACACCGGCGCGAAGCTGGCGGCCTCGTCGGCCACCTCCTCCTGCACCTCGGCCTCTTCGGCCGGCAGCGGCCAGTAGTTCAGGCTTTCCAGGCTGCTGCGCGCGATCTCGAGGATCTCGTCGCGGTTCGGGCGGCGGTCGCGCAGCGCTTCCAGGTAGTACTCGAGGCTGGCCATGGCGTCGGCCAGGGTGTCGAGCTGGCGGCCGCTGGGCACGCGCCGGCGCTTGAGCAGCTCGGCGCCGATGTAGCGGCGCACGCCTTCCAGGTAGTCGGCCGGCTGCGGCAGGTCGAGGATGCGCAGCGCGCCGGACACCTCCGACAGCAGCTGCGGCACGCCTTCCAGCCGGGCATGGTTCCAGTTGGTCTCGATGAAGGCGACGAAATGCTCGCGCGCGGCGGCGAAATTGGCGATCGCCTCGTGCGCCAGCACCTCCACGGTGCGCCGCGCCTCGGCGGCGGCCGCGTCCTCCCCGCCCTCCTCGCCCGCGCCCAGGCGCGCGACCTGGTCGTCCAGCGAGGCGTCGACGTAGAGCAGCGCGCCGGCGATGTCGAGCAGTGCGCTCTCGCTGGCCGGCATCTCGCCACGGGCGATCGCGTCCAGCGCCTCGCGCTGCTGCAGGACCACGTCGCGGGCCACGCCCAGGCCGAGCATGCCGAGGGTGTCGGCCACGTTGCCCAGTTCGGCGGCCTGCGGCTGCAGCGCGGCGGCATCGCCGCCGGTGCGCAGGTGCAGGTCCAGCGCGTCCTTGACCCTCAGCAGTTCTTCCTTGACCACGCCGCCGACGGTGTTGAGCAGGTCGCGGTTGCGCCCGGACAGGCTGCCGCGGGCGTGGTCGAGTTCGGCTTCGC
Source organism: uncultured Pseudoxanthomonas sp. (assembly GCA_964490415.1). Classification (GTDB taxonomy): domain Bacteria; phylum Pseudomonadota; class Gammaproteobacteria; order Xanthomonadales; family Xanthomonadaceae; genus Pseudoxanthomonas. Next base: position 7,300 of record CAZBDE010000046.1, read on the forward strand.
TGGGCGCGTGCGCGTCCAGCTCGAAGGCTTCGCGCAGCGCATCCAGCGACGGGTGCGGCGCCGAGCCCTGGGCGACCAGGTACAGCAACTGGCGGGTCGGCTCCTGGCTGGCCACGCCCTGCGCGGCGGCCGGGAAGGATTCGTCCTCGTGCGCCTGGCGGACCGCGCGGGCGATGCCGGTGAAGGCGGAGCGCAACGCGTCGCTGGCGGCCAGCGCGCCGTCGCGCAGCGCGTCGGCGGCCGAGGACAGCACCCACAGCATGCGCCGGGTGGTGTCGTGGCGGGCGTTCTCCAGCAGCGTGGCGGCGGCGGCGGCGAGCGCCGCGGCATCGGCCGGCACGCCGTGTTCCGGCCAGGCGGCCAGCGCCTGCTCGAACCGCGACTGGGCGCCGGCGACCGTGTCCTGGCGCTGGGTCCACGGCAGCGGCGAGGCTTCCGGCACCTGCCCGGGCAGCGGCCGGCTCAGGTCCGGGGCGAACAGCACGCTCTCGCTGAGGCCGGCGGCACCGCGCGCGGCGCGGATGTCGTTGAGCAGCGGCAGCAGCACGATCGGGATGTCGCGGTGGCCGTTCTGCAGGCGTTCCAGGTAATCGGGCAGCAGCACGGTGCCACGCATCAGGGTGGCGCAGGCTTCGTCGCGGTCGTTGGCCGCGCCCTGCTGCACCGTCTGGGCCAGCAGCTCCATCTCCTCGGCGACCATCGCCGGGGCGTACAGCTCGACCATGCGCAGGGTGCCCTGCACCTGGTGCAGGTAGCCGGCGCAGAAGCGCATGCGGCTGGTGTCGGCGGGGTCCTCGACGAACGCCTCGATCTCGTTGCGCGCCTGGCGCAGCGTCTCGTCCAGCTCCGGCTTGACCCAGCCCAGCACCGCATGGCTCATCGCTTCGCGCAGGGCGCTCATCGGCGTCCCCCGGCGAGGCGGAGCCGTCGTCGGATATTGCCGCGGCCCGGCGCATGCATGTCGCGATCCATCGTCATCGAATCATTCCCCCGTCGCGCGCCACTCAGGCCGGCAGCTTGAAGTCGGCCACCGAGCGGCGCAGGTCCGCCGCCAGTTGCGCCAGGTGTCCGATCGAGTCGGCCGTCTGTCCCGCGCCACGCGAGGTCTGCCCGGAAATCTGCTGGACCACGCCCATCGTCTTGGTGATGTCGGCGGCCGCGCCCGCCTGCTGCTGCGCCGCGACCGAGATGCCCTTGATGAGGTCGTTCAGCGCGTTGGACACGCGCTCGATCTCGGTCAGCGCGGTGCCGGCGTCCTCGGCCAGGCGCGCGCCCGACACCACTTCGGCCGTGGTCTGCTCCATCGAGCTGACCGCCTCGTTGGTATCGGCCTGGATCGCCTGGACCAGGCCTTCGATTCGCCGGGTCGCGCCGGAGGTACGTTCCGCCAGTCGCTGCACTTCGTCGGCCACCACCGCGAAGCCGCGGCCGGTTTCGCCAGCTGCCGCGGCCTGCACGGCCGCGTTGAGCGCCAGGATGTTGGTCTGCTCGGAAATGTCGTTGATCAGTTCCACGATCGAGCCGATCTCCTGCGAAGACTCGCCCAGGCGCTTGATGCGCTTGGAGGTCTCCTGGATCTGGTCGCGGATCTGGTCCATGCCCTGGATCGTCTCGCGCACCACGCCGGCGCCCTCGGCGGCGATGACCACCGAGCGCTGCGCCACTTCCGCCGACTCGGTCGAGTTGCGCGACACCTGTTCGATGCTGGCCGCCATGTCGTGGATGCGGCCGGAGGCGGCGGTGATCTGCTCGGCCTGGTGGTTGGACGCTTCCGCCAGCTGCAGCGCGGTGGCCTGGGTTTCCTGCGAGGAAGCCGCGACCTGCACCGAGGTGTCGGTGATCGTGGTCACCAGGTGGCGCAGCTCGTCCACCGCGTAGTTGATCGCGTCTGCGATCGCGCCGGTCATGTCCTCGGTCACCGAGGCCTTCACCGTCAGGTCGCCTTCACCCAGCGAGCTGATTTCGTCCAGCAGCCGCATGATCGCCTGCTGGTTGCGGCTGTTGAACTCCACCTGCGCCTGGTAGCGGATTTCCTGCTCGCGGGCGCGGCCGCGCACCGAGGCCCAGACGAAGCCGATCAGCGACAGCAGCGCCAGCACGCCGGAGGCGATGCCCAGCCAGAAGTTCGGGAACAGGCGCGTATCGCGCACCGAGCCGAACGCGGAGAACGCGTCGAACAGCTTCTTGCTCGCGTCGAGCATGCCGGCCGAACCGCCGGTCAGGCTGGCGGCCGCCGACTGCGCGGCGAACAGGTTGCGCGAACTGGCCAGGATCGCTTCCAGGTCCTTGCGCATCTCGGCCCACTGCGCCTGCGACTGCTCCAGCGCGGCCACCGCGGCGGCATTGCGCACCGGCGCCACGCCCAGTTCCTCGTTGCCCTTGGTCAGGCCCTCGAGCACCTGGCTGAACACCACCGCGTCGCGCGCCAGCGCGTCGCCGGCGGCGGCCGCACCGGGGCCACCGGCGCGGATTTCGGTCACGCGGCGGGCCATGGTGCCCGCGACCACGACCTGCTGCAGGGCGCTGAACACCTGCGAGCTCGGCGCGCCGCTGGCGGCCATCGCGCGCACCACTTCGTTGAGCTGCGCCTGCAACTGCGGCACGCGGCCGGTGAAGCGGTCGGCGTTGCCGGCCAGGGCCAGCACCGCCGGCTCGGAAGCCACGATCTGCTCGGCGTTCTCGCCCAGCGGCTTCCACACCGTCGCCAGGGTCTGCAGCGGACCGGACACGCCCGGCTCCTGGCCGAAGCGGCCCTGCAGGCCGGCCACGGTGGTATCGATCTGCGCCTTGGTCTCGCGGAAGGCACCGAACGCTTCCGCATTGCCGGCCACCGCGTCGCGGCCCTGGTTGGCGAGCTGCTGCGAGAGCACCTGCAGGTCGGCCGCACCGGTGCTGGCGCCGGCCAGGCGGCTGCCCTGCCAGGTCGCCACGCCGGTGTTGAGGCCGAAGACGATGACCGACAGCGAGAGCAGGACAAGCCAGAAGCCGGTGCTGACGCCACCCAGGCGGCTGGTCTTGGGAGTGTCCGGTGCAGTGCTCATGCTTTGTGAACCTCGGTTGCGGTGCGGGGCGGCGCGATCAGGCGGCCGCTTGGCGGAATTCGGGAGTACGGGCCAGGCGCGACAGGGAGAACACCCCCCAGTCGGCACCGTCGCTGTGGAAGGCGCGTTCGACGAAGTGGGCGTAGCGGCCCTGCGCCAGCGGCTCCGGATCGACCGCCAGTTCCTCGCCGAAGCTGCGCTGGCCGTAGAGCTCGTCGATGGTCAGGGCCACGTCGCCGCCCTGCTGGCGCATCACCAGCACGCGCTGGCCTTCGTGCAGCACGGTGCGCTCGCCCTCGAGGAACAGCTTCAGGTCGATCACCGGGAACAGGTTGCCGCGCAGGTTGCCGATGCCCAGCAGCCAGGGCTGCGCGCCGGGCACGGGCGTGACCGGCGGCATCGACAGGATTTCGACCACCTCGCCGAACTGCGAGACCAGGCGGCGCTCGCCGATGCGGTAGCCGACGCCGCGCCAGGTCTCCGGACCCAGTTCGCGGGCGGGCAGCTGCACCGCATGGGCCAGGCTGCGCTGTTCGTAGTCGGAAAGGATGTCGAACGGAGTGCGCATGTCAGGCGACCAGCTGGTTGATGCGCTCGAGGAGGTCTTCCTCGCGCGGCGGCTTGACCACGTAGTCGACCGCCCCCTGGCGCATGCCCCAGGCGCGGTCGGTCTCCATGCTCTTGGTGCTGACGATCAGCACCGGGATCTTGCTCGTGGCCGCGTCGCGGGTCAGCGCGCGCGTGGCCTGGAAGCCGCTCATGCCGGGCAGGACCACGTCCATCAGGACCAGGTCCGGCAGCTGTTTGCGGGCGATGTCGATGCCGTCCTCGGCATTCGTGGCGAAGATGACCTGGTGGCCACCCCGTTCAAGCCACTGGGTGAAGACCGCGCGGTCGGTCGGCGAGTCTTCGATCAGCAGGATTCGAGCCATGTTGTTGCCTGCCCCCCGGTCAGGCGTTGACGTACGTGCGGATTGCGCCCAGCAGCTCTTCGCGTGTGAATGGTTTGGTGAGGTACTGCTCGGAGCCGACGATGCGGCCCCGCGCCTTGTCGAACAGGCCGTCCTTGGAGGACAGCATGATCACCGGCGTGGACTTGAACTTCTGGTTGCCCTTGATGAGCGCGCAGGTCTGGTAGCCGTCCAGGCGCGGCATCATGATGTCGACGAAGATGATCTGCGGCTGCTGGTCGGCGATCTTGGCCAGGGCCTCGAAACCGTCGCTGGCGGTGACCACTTCGCAGCCTTCGCGCTTCAGGAGCGTCTCGGCCGTACGACGGATGGTTTTCGAGTCATCGATAACCATGACCCGCAAACCGCCCAATGCCCCGGTCGGGGCCGTGTTGTCAGTCATTACCCTAATTCCCCATGCGCGTGGCGCTTTCTGCGACGCCACTGCGAGGATGTCTATATCCCAGCACGGCCAGGGACTGTCAAGCCCGATCTCGTCCACGGCCGAGCCTGAACGGGGAGATGCGAACCCCGTCCCATTTCGTGGCCCCGGTCGCATTCCGCGAAGCCGGGGCGGCGGCGGCGCGATCGGCTAACATCCCCGGTCCCCCCTGCCCTTTCCGCACATGGCCGCGCTCCTGGACGTCATCGTGGTGATGGACCCGATCGGGTCGATCAAGATCGCCAAGGACACCACCTTCGCGATGCTTCTGGAGGCCCAGCGCCGCGGCCACCGGCTGCATTACGTGCGCCCGGGCGGCCTGTCGCTGCACGGCGGACGGGCGGTGGCCGTGGCGGCGCCGCTGGCGGTGCGCGACGACACGGCCGGCTGGTTCGAGCTGGGCGGCTGGCGCGAGCTGGCCTTCGGCCCGGGCCAGGTGGTGCTGATGCGCAAGGACCCGCCGGTGGACGCCGAGTACGTCTACGACACCCAGGTCCTGGACCTGGCCCGCCTGGCCGGGGCGCAGGTCGTCAACGACCCGCGCGGGCTGCGCGACTTCAACGAGAAGCTGGCGGCGATGCTGTTCCCGCAGTGCTGCCCGCCGACCCGGATCAGCCGCGACCCGGCCGAGCTGAAGACGTTCGTGGCCGGACAGGGCAAGGCCGTGCTCAAGCCGCTGGACGGGATGGGCGGGCGCTCGATCTTCCTCAGCCAGGCCGGCGACCCCAATCTCAACGTGATCCTGGAAACGCTGACCGACGGCGGCCGCAAGCTGGCCCTGGCGCAGCGCTACCTGCCCGAGATCGTCGACGGCGACAAGCGGATCCTGCTGGTCGACGGCGAACCGGTGGACTACTGCCTGGCGCGGATCCCGCAGGGCGACGAGTTCCGCGGCAACCTGGCCGCCGGCGGCCGCGGCGAAGGCCGGCCGCTCAGCGACCGGGACCGCTGGATCGCGGCCCAGGTCGGCCCGGAAATGCGCCGCCGCGGCATGCGCTTCGTCGGCCTGGACGTGATCGGCGACTGGCTGACCGAAGTGAACGTGACCAGCCCGACCTGCGTGCGCGAACTGGACGCGCAGTTCGGGCTCAACATCGCCGGACGGCTGTTCGACGCGGTCGAGGCCGGTGCCGTGGCGGTCGACGGCCGCGCATGAGCGCCACCGCCGTCGCCACGCCGGGGCCCGCACCCATCGGGCCCCGCCAGCGGCTCAACGCCACCGTGGTGCTGTCGCTGCTGGTGCACGGGATCCTGATCCTGGGGCTGGGCTTCGCGTTCAAGGACGAGGCGCCGCTGGTGCCGACGCTGGACGTGATCTTCAGCCGCACCCAGACCGAACTGAGCCCCGAGCAGGCCGATTTCCTCGCCCAGGCCAACAACCGCGGCGGCGGCGAACACGACAAGGCGCAGCGGCCGCGCGACCTGCAGGCCGGGGCGATCCCGCTGGCCGAGCCGGGCCAGGCGCCGCTGCCGCAGAAGCAGAGCGCGGCGGCGGAAACGCCGCCGCCGCAGGCGCGGGTGGTGGCGAGCCGGCGTGGCGAGGAGACGGTGGCGGCGGCGCAGCCGCGCGAGCCGCAGGAGTCGCCCTTGCCGCCGGTCAGTGCGGCGCGGGCGGCGCGCGACGCGGAGATGGCGCGGCTGGCGGCGGAGGTGTACCTGCGCTCGGAGCTGTATGCGAAGCGGCCGACGCGCAAGTTCGTCTCGGCGAGCACGCGCGAATACGAATACGCGAACTACCTGCGGGCGTGGGTGGACCGGGCCGAGCGGATCGGCAACCTCAACTATCCGGACGAGGCGCGCCGGCGCAGGCTCGGCGGGCAGGTGGTGGTCAGTGTGGGGGTGCGCCGGGACGGGACCGTGGAGAGCACGCGGATCCTGCGTTCGAGCGGGACGCCGCTGCTGGACGAGGGGGTGCTGCGGATGGTGCGCCTGGCCGAGCCGTTCCCGCCGTTGCCGGAAACGAAGGACAAAGTCGACGTCCTGCACGTGACCCGCACGTGGGTGTTCGTGCCGGGCGGGACGGTGCGGACGGAGTGATGTCTGCCGGCTGTTGCCTGGACAGCGGTGTGGGCTAACGGCAACGGCAACCGCAACCGCAACCGCAACCGCAAAATCTTCGGGGGCGTTGGCTCCGGATGGAGTCCGCCGTTGCAGCGGGATATGGCCCACCCTTCGGGACGACATCCTGTCTTTACTCAGGGCCGTGGCACATCCATGTGCCACTTGGGCCATATCCCGCTGCAACGACGGCCTTCGGGCGCTTCGAGGCTTGAGCCTTTGGCTGCGTGGCGAAAAGCATCCGCATTGGCCATCCCAATGCCGGCGGAATCCGTTCTTTTGTAGGAGCTCCCTTCAGGGGCGACCCGACGACGCCTGAACGCCGCCGCGGTCAACGCGGCCGATCCGGGGATTGCGCGTTGAACGCAGTGCCTTCCCCGGTGCGTCGGGTCGCCCCTGAAGGGAGCTCCTACAAAAGCCATGGCGGCTTTGCCGTTGCCGTCGAACCGCACGGCGCAGACCCCCACGCGCCCGAAGGGCGTCGGCGCATGGGGGTATGGCCCAAGTGGCACAGGGATGTGCCACGGCCCTGAGTAAAGACAGGATGTCGTACCGAGGGGTGGGCCATGCCCCCATGCGACGGCGGACTCCCTCCGGAGCCGACAAGACCCACCGCCGTTGCTCCTGCGGTTGCAGTTGCGGTTGCAGTTGCGGCTTCGACCCGCACCTACCCGTCCGAAAAAAAACGCCAGCGCGAAGCCGGCGTTTTTTCGCCGGGAAGGGAGTAGGCCGATCAGCCCGGCCCCTTCCACTGCCCCAGCGCGGCCTGGCCGTTGTCGCGGGCGCGGGCGACGACGGTCTGCTGGGCCTTGGCGAAGTTGCCGGTGGTGTCCTTGGCCCACAGCTTCAGCGCCGCCTGCTGCATCGCCCGGCCGTAGGAGAAGCTCAGCGGCCACGGGTTCGGGCCGAGGCGGTTCATCGCGTCCAGGTGCGCGGTGGCGTGCTCGTCGTCCTGGCCTCCGGAGAGGAACACGATGCCGGGCAGGATCGCCGGGACCGTGCTCTTCAGGCACATCAGCGTGGACTCGGCCACCTCCTGCACGTCGGCCTGCTCCTCGCAGTCCTTGCCGGAGACGACCATCGACGCTTTCAGGATCGTGCCTTCCAGCAGCACGTTCTGCTCGTACAGCGCCGCGAACAGCGAACGCAGCACCGCCTCGGTGACCTCGTAGCAGGTCTCGATGTCGTGCTCGCCGTCCATCAGCACCTCCGGCTCGACCATCGGCACCAGGCCCTGCTCCTGGCACAGCGCAGCGTAGCGCGCCAGCGCGTGGCAGTTGGCCTCGATGCAGGTCCCGGTCGGGATGTCCTCGCCGATGTTGATCACCGCGCGCCACTTGGCGAAGCGCGCGCCCAGGCGGTAGTACTCCTCCAGGCGACCGCGCAGGCCGTCCAGGCCTTCGGTCACCAGTTCGCCCGGGAAGCCGGCCAGGGCCACGGTGCCCTTGTCGACCTTGATGCCGGGCAGGATGCCCTGCTCGGCCAGGTACTTCGCGAACGGCACGCCGTCCCGGGTCGACTGGCGCAGGGTTTCGTCGTACAGGATCGCGCCGGAAATGTGCTCGGACAGCTTCGGCGCGGTCAGCAGCAGCTCGCGGTAGGCGCGACGGTTCTCCTCGGTGTTCTCGAGGCGCACGGCGGCGAAGCGCTTGCCGATCGTGGCGGTGGATTCGTCGATGGCGATCACGCCCTTGCCGGGGGCGACCATCGCCTGGGCGGTCTCGGCAAGCTGTTCGATGCTCATGAGAGGCTTCCTGCGCGGGCGTGTACGGGGGACGGCGATTATAGCCGCGCGGCGCGGCGGCCATTCCGCCACGGCATTCCGCCGCCTGAAACGGCAAGGGGCGCCTCGCGGCGCCCCTGCTTCTTCACCCTTGTGCCGCGACGGTGGCGGTCAGAGGTCGCCCAGTCCGCTGGCGCTGCCGCTCTGGCCGACTTCGAGCAGGCGCAGGGTATTGGTCGCGCCGTGGGTTTCCATGTGCTCGCCGCTGGTGA
>CAZBDE010000047.1:0-415 GCA_964490415.1 uncultured Pseudoxanthomonas sp.
GCCACGCATTCGGCAATACGATCCAGCGGCATACAAGGCAGGACACTGGACATGAGCGCGCTCTCTCTGCACACGGATGGTGAGGCCGGTTTTTCGGAAGCACTGACAGCTCTCGCACGTCGAGGCGACACCGATTTGGCTCGGGTCGAGCCGACCGTGCGTGAAATCGTCGAGGACGTCCGTGCGCACGGGGACGCTGGAGCGCGGCGCGAAATCGAGCGCTTCGAGAAGCGACAGCCGAAGACGCTCCTGATCCGTGACTACGACGGAGAGCGCGCCCTCGCCGAGCTCGACTCGGATCTGCGGGACGCGCTCGTGCTCGCCGCTGGTCGCATCCGTCGCTACCACCAAAAGCAGCTCGAGCAGCAGCGCTCTTTCGAATACGAAGAAGAAGGTGTCCTGCTCGGCGGACGCG
>CAZBDE010000047.1:425-15553 GCA_964490415.1 uncultured Pseudoxanthomonas sp.
GGGAATTTACGCGCCGGGCGGCAAGGCCAGCTACCCTTCGACCGTGCTCATGTGCGCCGTGCCGGCTCAGGTCGCAGGCGTGCAGGAGATCTACCTCGCTAGCCCCGACACCAGCGTCGAGGTGCGCGCCGCCTGTCATTTGGCTGGAGTCACCGCCCTCATCGATTTCGGAGGAGCGCAGGCGATCGCGGCGATGGCCTACGGCACCGGCTCGGTGCCCTCGTGCGACAAGCTGTTCGGCCCCGGCAACAGCTTCGTGACCGAGGCCAAGCAGCAGGTGGCGCAGGCCGGTGCGGCGGCGATCGACATGCCCGCCGGGCCGTCGGAGGTGCTGGTGATCGCCGACGACGGCGCCGATCCCGCATTCGTCGCCGCCGACCTGCTGTCGCAGGCCGAGCACGGACCGGATTCGCAGGTGCTGCTGCTGTCGGACAGCGCGGCGCTGATCGACCGGGTCGAGGCGGAACTGGCCACGCAGCTGGCGGCGCTGCCGCGCGCCCCGATCGCGGAGCGGGCGCTGGCGGCCTCGCGCCTGGTCCTGGTCGATTCGCTGGACGAGGCCTTCGCGATCAGCAACGCGTATGCGCCCGAACACCTGATCCTGGCGCTGCGCCAGCCGCGCGACTGGCTCGACCGGGTCGAGGCCGCCGGTTCGGTGTTCCTCGGCGACTGGACCCCGGAGGCACTGGGCGACTACTGCAGCGGCACCAACCACGTGCTGCCGACCAACGGCGCGGCGCGGGCGTGGAGCGGAGTGAGCGTGGCCAGCTTCCAGAATTCCGTCAGCGTGCAGGCGGCCAGCCGCGAGGGCATCCTCGCCATCGGCGAGTGCGCGGTGACCCTGGCGCGCGCCGAACGACTGGACGCGCATGCCAACGCGGTGGTGTTGCGCCTGCAGGGAGCGGCGGCATGAGCGCGGCCGGCGCGGGCGACGGCGCGGAAAGCGTGCTGGGCCTGGTGCGCGAGGACCTGCGCGGCTTCGGCGGCTATTCCTCCGCGCGCAGCCATGCGCTGCAGGGCGAGGTCTGGCTCAATGCCAACGAAAGCCCGTGGGCGAACCCGGCGGATGCGGGCGGCGGCTGCCGCCGTTATCCGGAGCCGCAGCCGCCTGCGCTGCGCGAGGCGCTGGCCAGGCTCTATGCGGTCGATCCGGAGCGGCTGCTGATCGGCCGCGGCAGCGACGAGGCGATCGACCTGCTGGTGCGCGTCCTGTGCGAGCCGGGCCGCGATGCGGTGCTGGTCACTCCGCCGGTGTTCGGCATGTACGCGGTCAGTGCCCGCCTGCAGAACGCGCCGCTGCTCGAAGTGCCGCTGGTCGACGGCGAAGCCGGTTTCGGCGTCGATCTCGAGGCGGTGGCGAATGCGGCGGAGCAGGGCGCGGCCAGGCTGGTGTTCCTGTGCTCGCCCTCCAACCCGACCGGCGCCAGCGTGCCGGTGGACGGCATCGCCGCGCTGGCCGCGCGCCTGCAGGGCCGCGCGCTGGTGGTGGTGGACGAAGCCTACGGCGAATTCTCCGGCCAGGCTTCGGCTGCCTTCTTGCTGGGCACGCATCCGAACGTGGCCGTGCTGCGCACCCTGTCCAAGGCGCATGCGCTGGCCGCCGCGCGGATCGGCGTGCTGCTTGCCGATCCGGCGCTGGTGCGGGTGCTTCGCGCCTGCCAGGCGCCGTATCCGGTACCCACGCCCTGCGCCGAACTGGCCGTGGCCGGCCTTTCGGATGAGGCCCTGGCGCGCACCCAAGCGCGCGTGGACCAGGTCCGCGGCGAGCGCACGCGCCTGCAGCGGGCGCTGGCGACGCTGCCCGGCGTGCGGCGGGTCTATCCCTCCGACGGCAATTACCTGCTGGTCCGCTTCGCCGATGCCGGCGCGGCCTTCGCCCGCCTGCTCGCCGCCGGCGTGGTGGTCCGCGACCAGCGCGCCGCGCCGCAGCTGGGCGACGCGCTGCGCATCACCGTCGGAACTCCCGAACAGAACGACCGCGTGCTCGCCGCGCTGGACGCGAAGGACACCAAGGAAGCCGCTGCATGAGTACGCCCATCCTGTTCGTCGACCGCGACGGCACCCTGATCGAGGAGCCGGAAGACTTCCAGATCGACGCCTACGAGAAGCTGCGCTTCGTCCGTGGCGTGGTGCCGGCACTGCTGAAGCTGCGCGACGCCGGCTGGCGGTTCGTGATGGTGACCAACCAGGACGGGCTGGGCACCGGCAGCTATCCGCAGGCCAGCTTCGATGGCCCGCATGCGCTGATGATGCAGGTGTTCGAGAGCCAGGGCATCGTCTTCCGCGACGTGCTGATCGACACCAGCTTCGCCCACGAGAACAAGCCCACGCGCAAGCCCGGCATCGGCCTGGCGCTGCCGTACCTCAAGGACCGTACGATCGACTGGAAGCGCTCGGCGATGGTCGGCGACCGGCCGACCGACAACGAGTTCGCCGCCAACCTGGGCATCCGCGCCTTCCAGCTGGCGACGCCGCAGTTCGGCGGCGAGTGGGACTGGGCGGGGATCGCCCACGAACTGGCCGACGCGCCGCGGCGGGCCGTGGTCCAGCGCGACACGCGCGAGACGAAGATCCGGGTCGAGGTCGACCTGGACCGCGCCGCCGATCCGAAGATCCACACCGGCCTGCCGTTCTACGACCACATGCTCGAGCAGATCGGCAAGCACGGCGGCTTCGCGCTGGAGATCCACGCCGACGGCGACCTGCACATCGACGAGCACCACACCATCGAGGACACCGCGCTGGCCCTGGGCCAGGCGCTGCGCGAGGCGCTGGGCGACAAGCGCGGGATCGGCCGCTACGGTTTCACCCTGCCGATGGACGAGACGCAGGCCAGCGCTGCGCTGGATTTCAGCGGCCGCCCGTACCTGGTCTACGAGGGCGAATTCAGGCGCGAACGGGTCGGCGACATGCCGACCGAACTGGTGCCGCACTTCTTCCGCTCGCTGTGCGACGCCGCGGGCCTGAACCTGCACATCAAGGTCGAGGGCGACAACGACCACCACAAGATCGAGGCCAGCTTCAAGGCGCTGGCGCGCGCGCTGCGCCAGGCGATCCGCCGCGAAGGCGACGCGCTGCCCTCGACCAAGGGGGTGCTGTGACCCGCGCACCGGTGCGCCGCGTCGTCGTCGTGGATGCCGGGGGCGCCAACCTCGGCTCCGTCTGCTACGCGCTCGAACGGCTGGGCGTGCAGCCCGCGGTGATCGATGCACCGGCGGGGCTGGAAGGCGCCGACCGGGTCATCCTGCCCGGCGTGGGCGCCGCGCCGGAGGCGATGCGCCGGCTGCACGCGCAGGGCCTGGTCGAACCGCTGCGCGCGCTGCAGGCGCCGCTGCTGGGCATCTGCCTGGGCATGCAGCTGCTGTACGAGCGCTCGGAGGAGGGCGACGTGGAGTGCCTGGGCCTGCTGCCCGGCGTGGTCCGCCGCCTGACCCCGGCGCTGGGCATCCGCATCCCGCACATGGGCTGGAACGGCCTGCACACGATGCGCGCCTCGCCCCTGCTCGACGGCGTGGCCGACGGCGCCAGCGCCTACTTCGTGCACAGCTACGCCGCACCCGTGACCTCCGACACCGTCGCCGCCAGCGACCATGGCGGGCTGTTCACCGCCGTGGTCCAGGACGGCCGCCGTTGCGGCGCGCAGTTCCACCCGGAGCGCTCGGCCGCCACCGGCGCGCGCATCCTGCGCAACTTCCTGGAGATGGATTTCTGATGGGCTTCACTGTCTATCCCGCCCTGGATCTGCGCGGTGGCCGCGTGGTGCGGCTGGCGCAGGGCGACTATGCGCGCGAGACGCGGTACGGCGACGATCCGCTGCCGCGGGCGGCGGCGTTCGCCGGCGCCGGGGCGCGCTGGATGCACCTGGTCGACCTGGACGCGGCCAAGGCCGGCGGTTACACGCTCGGTGGGCTGCTCGGCGACATCGCCCGCGATACCGGCCTGCAGGTGCAGACCGGAGGCGGTGTGCGTTCGCGCGAGGACGTGGCCAAGATTCTCGACGCCGGCGCGGCGCGCGTGGTGGTCGGTTCGCTTGCGGTACGCGAGCCCGACACGGTGGCCGCATGGCTGGCCGAATTCGGCGGCGAACGCATCACCGTCGCGCTGGACACGCGCCAGGACGCGACCGGCCAGTGGCGGCTGCCGGTGCACGGCTGGACCGAGGATGCCGGCGTCACCCTGGACGCGCTGCTGCCGCGCTACGTGCGCGCCGGCCTGCGCCACCTGCTGTGCACCGACATCGCCCGCGACGGCATGCTCTCCGGGCCGAACCTGGACCTGTACGCGCACCTGCGCGCGCTGGCGCCGGGCGTGGCGGTGCAGGCCTCCGGCGGGGTGCGCGACGCCGACGACGTGCGCAACGCGCGCCAGGTCGGCTGCGCCGGCGCGGTGCTCGGCCGCGCCCTGCTCGAAGGCCGGCTGCAGCTGGCCGACGCGCTGGCGCAGGAGTCCGCACCATGTTGAGCCGCCGCATCATTCCCTGCCTGGACGTGCGCGACGGCCGCGTGGTCAAGGGCGTGCGCTTCCGCGACCACGTCGACATGGGCGACATCGTCGAACTGGCCCTGCGCTATCGCGACCAGGGCGCCGACGAACTGGTGTTCTACGACATCGGCGCCAGCCCGGAAGGGCGTTCGGTCGACTACGCCTGGGTCGAGCGGGTGGCGCGGCTGATCGACATTCCGTTCTGCGTGGCCGGCGGCATCCGCGAGGTGGAAACTGCGCGCTCGGTGCTGCATGCCGGCGCCGACAAGATCTCGATCAACTCGCCGGCGCTGGAGCGCCCGCAGCTGGTGGCCGAGCTGGCCGAGGCCTTCGGCGTGCAGTGCGTGGTAGTGGGCGTGGATTCGGTGCGCGAGGGCGATGGCCAGTGGCGCGTGCGCCGCTATTCCGGCGACCCGGACAAGACCCAGGCGCTGCGCGTGCGCACGCTGGACTGGATGGTCGAGGTGCAGCGCCTGGGCGCCGGCGAGATCGTGCTCAACTGCATGGACAGCGACGGCGTGCGCCGCGGCTACGACATCGAACAGCTGCGCCAGGCGCGCGCGCTGTGCGGCGTGCCGCTGGTGGCCTCCGGCGGCGCCGGCGAGCCGGAGCACTTCGCCGCGGTGTTCGAGCAGGCCGACGTGGACGGCGCGCTGGCGGCCAGCGTGTTCCACAGCGGCGCCATCCCCATTCCCGGACTCAAGCGCTTCCTGCGCCAGCGCGAAATCGAGGTGCGCGATGTCTGACATTCCCGCGGCAAGCCCGCGCGTCACCGCCGGGCCGACCCTGCTGCCCGAGTCGCTGGACTGGGACAAGGGCGACGGCCTGCTTCCGGCCATCGTCCAGGACGCCGACAGCCTGCGCGTGCTGATGCTCGGCTACATGGACCGCACCGCGCTGCGCACCACCCTGGCCAATCGCCTGGTGACCTTCTACAGCCGCAGCCGGCAGTGCCTCTGGACCAAGGGCGAGACCTCCGGCAACGTGCTGGAACTGGTCGGCCTGGAGGCGGACTGCGATTCGGATGCGATCCTGGTGCTGGCGCGCCCGCGCGGGCCGACCTGCCACCTGCAGCGGGCCAGCTGCTTCGCCGGCGCGCCGGCCCGGGTCGAGCCCGCGCCTGAGGTGGCGGCCAATGTCGGCTTCCTCGGCGAACTCGACGCGCTGGTCGCCACCCGCGCCCGCGAGCTTCCGTCGGGCAGCTACACCACGCGCCTGTTCGAGGCCGGCGTGCGCCGGATCGCGCAGAAGGTGGGCGAGGAGGGCGTGGAGACCGCGCTGGCCGGCGTCTCGCAGAGCGACGAACACCTGCTGGGCGAGGCCGCGGACCTGGTCTACCACCTGACCGTGCTGCTGCATTCGCGCGGCCTGGCGCTGGCCGACGCAGTCGACGTGCTGGAGCGCCGCCACCGGCCCTTGTAGGAGCTCCCTTCAGGGGCGACCCGATCCCGCTGGAAGGTGCGACATTCAACGCATGGCTTCCGGATCGGTCGCCTTGAATGCGGCTGCGTTCCTGCGTCCTCGGGTCGCCCCTGAAGGGAGCTCCTACAATTGCGGGATTCCGCCGGGAGTCCGACGAGCATGCCGATCCGTTCCTTCTTCGCTTTCCTGCTGACCGTTGCGCTCTGCGCGCAGGCCGGCGCGACCCCGACCGCCCCCGGCACCCGGACCATCTCCGGCCAGGTCCACCTCGAACGCGGCAGCCATGACCCCCGCGGCGGTTCCGGGCCCGGGCTGGCCGGTGTGGCCGTCTCCAACGGCGTGGACATCGTCCGCACCGACGCGCAGGGGCGTTACCGCATCGATGCCGCGCCGGGCGGGCAGGTGTTCGTGGTCAAGCCGGCCGGTTACCGCTTCGTCGCCGGTGCCGACGGACTGCCGGCGTTCTGGCGGCGCGTGCCGCCGCTGGACGCGGACGGCGGCGCTTTCGACTTCGGCCTGGTCGAGGAAGGGCGCGAGCGCACCGCCGCCGGATCGGAGCCGCTGCAGGTGCTGCTGTTCACCGACACCCAGGTCAAGAACGAACGCGACATCGACTACTACCTCCGCGACATCATCGAGCCCATTGCCGGGTCCGCGGGCGGCCGCCATCCTGCGGTCTTCGGCACCACCCTCGGCGACCTGGTCGACGACCAGATGCACCTGTACCCGGCGCTCAACGCGGTGACCGCGAAGCTGGGCGTGCCCTGGTTCCACGTGCCCGGCAACCACGATGTCGATCCTGGTTCGACCGGCGACGCCGGTTCGCTGGCGACCTGGAGCGGCATCTACGGCCCGGACACCTACGCGGTGGAGGAGGCCGGCGCGGCCTTCGTCTTCCTCGACGACGTGGTGGTGCAGCCGGGGCAGGGACCGGGCTACATCGGCGGCCTGCGCGAGGACCAGTTCCGCTTCCTCGGGAATTACCTGGCGCAGCTGCCGCGCGAGCGGCTGCTGGTGCTGGGCATGCACATCCCGGTGTTCGACACCGGCGGCCGCCAGACCTTCCGCGCCGAGGACCGCGCGCGCCTGTTCGCGCTGCTTCGCGAGCGGCCGCGGGTGTTGCTGCTCAGCGGCCATAGCCACGTGCAGCAGCACTACTGGCACGCGGCCAAGGACGGCTGGCAGGGCGCCGCGCCGCTGCACGAGTACAACCTCGGTGCGGCCTGCGGCGCATTCTGGTCAGGCGCGCCGGATGCGGCGGGGATCCCCGACGCGTCCATGGCCGACGGTACGCCGAACGGCCATGCGACGCTGACGCTCGATGGCACGGGCGGCTATGCACTGGCCTGGCATCCGGCACGCCCGCCGGCGGACGATCCGGCCTTCACTTCGAGCATGGCCCTGCATGCGCCGAAGGTGCTGCGCCGTGGCGCCTATCCGGCGTGGGGCGTGTTCGCCAACGTGTTCATGGGCGATGCCGACAGCCGTGTCGAGTACCGCATCGACGGCGGCGCATGGAAGCCGATGCGCCGGGTCGAGCGCGCCGATCCGCGGCTGCTGCTGGAGAACGTCGCCGACGACCTCGCCCCTGCGCTGCGCGGCTTCGACCGCTCGCCCGAAGCGGTGGATTCCACCCACCTGTGGCGCGGCGCGCTGGCCACGGACCTGGCCGCCGGCGAACACCGCGTCGAAGTCCGTGCTTTCGACCGCTGGCAAGGCGAAACCCGCGCCGCAACCATTTACCGCCTCGAAGACGCGTTGCCACCGTTGTAGGAGCGCCCTTCAGGGGCGACCCGATCGCGTTGGAAGGTGCTGTGTCCAACGCATGGCCTCCGGATCGGTCGCCTTGAACAGGGCTGCGTTCCAGCCACCCCGGGTCGCCCCTGAAGGGAGCTCCTACAAAAGAAAACGCGCACAAAAAAACGCCCCTCGCAGGGCGTTTTCGGGGTGTCCGCGGCTGGCTGGCGAAGGCTGGCTGGCGCGGATTGCGTGACTGGCGCGCGAGGCGTGCTGGCTACGTGGCGCGCAGTCTATCCAGCCGCGCCGATCCGCGGTCAAACGCGAAGCATTCTCACCGCGACGCGTCCGCTCGACGCATGCGCGGCGCGACGCCTCAACCCGCGCTGCGCGAACGCGTGCTCAACCACGCGCCACCCAGCAGCAGCGCCAGCGCCACCGCCTGCAACGGATGCGGCTGGGCCCGGCCCGACAGCACCAGCAGCACCGTCGACAGCAGCGGCGCCAGGTAGGACAGGCTGCCGAGCAGGGCGATGTCGCCACGCTTGGTGCCCGTGTCCCACAGCCAGAAGGCCGCGCCGGTGGGGCCGATGCCCATCGCCAGCAGCGCGGCCCACTGCATCGGCGACGGGGTCACGCTGCGCTCGAAGCCCAGGTGGACCAGTGCGCCGAGCACGGCCACGGCCAGGCAGGCGACGGTGATCGCGGCGCTGGGTACCTGCGCGTGGCGCCGGTTGAGCACCGAATAGGCGGCCCAGAGTACCGCCGCGGTGATCGCGGCCAGGTAACCGGCCAGGTACCCGGGATCGACCTGCAGCCGTCGCCCGCCGGTGACCAGCAGCACCGCCGCGGCCAGGCCCATCAGCGTGCCCAGCCACTGCAGCGCGCCGATCCGCACGCCGGGCAGGAACCCGGCGAAGACCACGATCAGCAGCGGCCACATGTAGTTGAGCAGGTTGGCTTCCACCGCCGGCGCACGCTTGAGGGCGATGAAGTACAGGGCGTGGTAGCCGAACAGCGCCACGGTAGACAGCGCCAGCGCGGCCGGCGGCTGGTGCAGTTCGGCCCAGCCGGCGCGGCCGCGCAGGGCGGCGCGCAGCAGGCCCGTCGCGCCGGCGACGGCGAACGCCGTGGCCAGCACCTGGAATGGCGGCAGGCCCTCGGTGGCGACGGTCAGCAGCGCCAGCGAAGACCAGAGCAGGATCGCGGCCACGCCGGCGAGCGTGGCCTTGCGCACGGCGTCCATGCGCCTACAGGGGCAGTTCGATGTCGAGGAAACTGGCGACGCGGGTATGCCCGTGCGCCGCCTCGCCGTGGCGCGGCTCGGGGTAGTCGGCCGGCCGGTCGACCAGCACGGTCTGCATGCCGGCCGCGCGCGCCGCATCGAGCTCCTCGACCACGTCGGACAGGAACAGCAGCTCGTGCGGCGCCAGGCCGATATCGGCGGCGATGCGCGCGTAGCTGTCGGCCTCGCGCTTGCCGCCGACCTCGGTGTCGAACCAGCCGGAGAACAGCCCGGTCAGGTCGCCGGCGTCGCTGTGGCCGAAGAACAGCTTCTGTGCCGGAACCGAGCCGGAGGAGTAGACGTACAGCGGCAGCCCCAGCGCATGCCAGCGCTGCAGGGTCGGCGCCGCGTCCGGATAGATCGGCGCGGTGAAGTCGGCATTGCGGTAGCCGGCTTCCCAGACCAGCCCCTGCAGTGCCTTGAGCGCGGTGTGCTTGCGGTCCTGGTCGATCCAGCCCTGCAGGGTCTCCACGACCATGTCGTCCTGGCACAGCCCGCCGGCCTCGGTGGCGACCTGGTCCAGCCAGCGCCGCACGTCGGGATCCTGCGCATGCTCGCGGACGAAGCCGGGCAGGGCGCGGCGCGCGTACGGGAACAGCACGTCGCGGACGAAGGAGATGCTGCTGGTGGTGCCTTCGATGTCGGTGAGGATGGCGCGGGTCATGTCGGCCTGCAAAGACGGCGCCCCTCCGTGGAGGGGCGGCGTGGGAATGGGTATGGGAATGCCAGGCGGCTCAGGCGGCTTCCGGTTCGTAGCGCGGGAACTTCTGCGCGATGTCGGTGCCGGTGAAATGGCCGACCCAGCCGTCCGGCTCGGTGAAGAAGCGGATCGCCACGAAACTCGGCGCCTCGCCCATGTCGAACCAGTGCTTCGTCCCGTCCGGCACCGCGATCAGGTCGTCCTTCACGCACTCGATCTCGTAGACCCTGCCGTCCACGTGCAGGGTGAACAGGCCCGAGCCGGCGACGAAGAAGCGGACCTCGTCCTCCTTGTGGAAGTGCTCGTCGAGGAACTTCTTCCTCATCTCGCCGCGGTTGGGGTTGTCCGGGGCGATGCTGACCACGTCCACGGTCTTGAAGCCGCGCTCGGCGACCAGCCGGTCGATGTCGGCGCGGTAGGCCGCGATGACCTGCTCGGGGGTGGCGCCCGGCTCGATCGGCTGGCTGGCCCGCCAGCGCTCGAAGGTCACGCCGATCTTCTCCAGTTCGGCGGCAATGGCCGGCCCGTCGCCGCTGGCGAACAGGGGCTGGCCCGGATCGTTCTCGTCGAAGATGCGCAGTCGGCTCATGGGGTGTCTCACCTGCGGTGGCGCGGTAGGCGCCGGGGGCCGCCTAGATTACCAGCGTGGCGCGACCGGTCTGATAACGCCGGCGCAACGCTGCGTACGCCGGCGGAATGAAGGGAGAGTCGGACTTGCCCGCCGCCGTGCCGGATGCCCGGGAGGGCGGGGCGAGCCCCGCTCCACGCGCTGCATTCAGACGCGGGCGCCCAGCCTGCGCAGTTCCAGCTCGCACGCGAACAGGAACTCGAACGCCTCCAGGTGCCGGCGCGCCTCGGCCATCGAGCGGCCCCAGGCGTACAGGCCGTGGCCGTCGATCAGGTAGCCCCACAACGGCCGGCCCTTGGCGAGCCCGGCGTCGAGCAGCGCCTCGACCTGGGCGGCCAGCACGTTCATGTCCTGGGTGTTGGCGAATACCGGCACCTCGATCGCCATCTCGTGGGTGGCGTTGCCTTCGAAGGCCTTGAGCAGCTCGTACCCCTCCAGGCGTACGTGGCCGGCGCCGGCGAACAGGCGCGACGCCACCGTCTGCACCAGCGAATGGGTGTGCAGCACGCAGCCGACCTCCGGGAAGCGCCGGTACAGCTGGGTGTGCAGCAGGGTCTCGGCCGAGGGCTTGAGCGGACGGCCGACGGCGCGGCCGTCGAAGTCCACGACCATGATGTCGTCCTCGACCAGCCGGCCCTTGTCGCGCCCGGAGACCGTGATCGCGGCGTGGGACCCGTCCAGGCGCAGCGAGAAGTTGCTGCTGGTCGCCGGGGTCCAGCCCAGCTGGGCCAGTTCGCGCACGTTGGAGATGATCGATTCGGCGCGCGTGCGCAGCAGGGCGGGATCGTAGGGCAGGGCCTTGTCCATGCGGCGAAGTTTACCGCGCAGCTGCCGGCGACCGGCGGCCGAAGCCGCGGTAGGCGGCCCAGGCCAGCAGCGCGATCACCAGGCCGCCGATCAGGGTCTTGCCCGGCGTCGAGTACACCAGCAGGCCGCAGGCGACCAGCGCGCCCATGCCCAGCACCCGCTCGCGCCGGGTCGCCGGACGTTCCGGCGTGCCCAGCAGCAGGCTCAGGCCGGCGGCGGCGTAGGCCATCACCACCAGGATCACCACCATCTCGATCAGCGTCTCGAACTGGCCGGACACGGTCGGCGACAGGGTCAGCACCGCCAGCACGGTCATCGACACGGCGATGATGAACAGTCCCGGCCCGGCCGAGCCGTTGCCGCGCAGCCGCCCGAACACCGCCGGCAGGAAGCCGCGCTGCGCCGCGCGCGCACCGGATTCGCCGGTGACCAGCATCCAGCCGCCGAGCGTGCCGGTGGCCTTGAGCGCGGCGGCGGCGGCGATCAGCGGCACCGCCCAGGGCCCGAACATCTGTCCGGCCACCAGCGCGAACGGCGCGCTGGAATCGGCCAGCATGGACACCGGCACGATGCCCATCATCAGCACCGAGGACACCAGGTAGACCACGCCGGCGATGGCGATGCCGCCGAGGGTCGCGCGCGGCACGTTGCGGTCCGGATCGTCGACCACGCCGGCGACCATCGCCCCGGTCTCCAGGCCGACGAAGGCCCAGAAGATCGGCGCCAGCGAATGCATCACCACCGACAGGTCGGACTGGCCGGAGACGTTCCAGGCCGCGCGGTACAGCGCCGGATCGAAATGCGCCCAGCCGGCGGTGAGGATCAGCGCCACCGGCAGCAGGCCCAGCACCACGCACATCGACTGGAAGCGCGCGATCGGCCGCGGACCCAGCAGGTTGAGCGCGAACATCAGCCAGATCAGCGCGACCTGCCCGCCCAGGCGCACGCCGGGCCCGTCGCCGAGCGGCAGCAGGATCACCAGGTAGCCGAACGCGGCGACGGCGATCGCGTTGTTGCCGATCCACGACGAGACCCAGTACATGGTCGTGGCCAGGAAGCTGGCGTCGCGGCCCAGCGAAGGGCGCACGTAGTCGTCCGGCGACTGCAGGTCGGGATGGTGCTTGGCCAGCCGGGCGAAGGCCCCGCCGAGCATCATCGCCAGCACCGTGCACAGCAGCCAGCTCAGCGCGGTCACGCCGCCGGACTTGGCCAGCGTGGCCGGCAGCAGGAAGAAACCCGAGCCGATCATGTTGTTGGCGACGACGAAGGTCGCCAGGACCGGGCCGATCTTGCGGGGCGTGATCGCGCTCATTGCGCCTGCTCCTGGGCGGCAAGCCCGGACGGTGGAAGCGAAGCGGCCGGCACTGGGCCGGCCGCGTTGCGGGGTGTTCGCGCCTCAGCGGCTGTTGCGCAGCTTGCTGTGGCGGTAGCCGTAGGCGAAGTAGATGACCATGCCGACCGCGGTCCAGCCGACCATCAGCGGCCAGTGCGCGCGGAACGGCTGCCAGAACAGGTACAGGCAGGCCGCTGCGCCGAGCGGGGCGATCAGCCAGTACGCCGGCACCCGGAACGGGCGCGGCAGGTCCGGGCGGGTGCGGCGCAGCACCACGATGCCGATGCAGACCGTGGCGAAGGCCAGCAGCGTGCCCATCGACACCAGTTCGCCGAGCAGGCCGATCGGCAGGAAGCCGGCCAGCAGCGCGGCGAAGGCGCCGACCAGGATCGTGCCCACGTACGGGGTCTGGAACTTCGGGTGGACCTTGGCCAGGAACGGCGGCAGCAGGCCGTCCTTGGACATCGAGTAGAAGATGCGCGGCTGCGCCATCAGCATCACCAGGATCACCGAGGACAGGCCGGCGATCGCGCCGATCTCGACGATGTGCTTGAGCCAGGCCAGCGACGGGTAGGTCTCCAGCGCGGTGGCCACCGGCTTGGGCGTGCTCAGCAGCGAGTAGGGCATCAGGCCGGTCAGTACCAGCGCGACCACGATGTAGATGATGGTGCAGATCACCAAAGAGCCGAGGATGCCGATGGGCATGTCGCGCTGCGGGTTCTTGGCCTCGCCGGCGGCGGTGGAGACCGCGTCGAAGCCGATGTAGGCGAAGAACACCACCGAGGCGCCGCGGATGATGCCGTCGATGCCGTACTTGCCCGGCCCCTCGTTCTCGGGAATGAACGGTACCCAGTTGTCCGGGTTCACGTAGCTGGCCGCGAAAGCCACGAACAGCACGATCACCGTGACCTTGATCGCCACGATGATCGAGTTGACGAACGCCGACTGGGTGATGCCGACGTAGCACAGGCCGCTGATCGCGGCGATGATCGCCACCGCCGGCAGGTTGATCAGGCCGCCGGTGTAGACGAGGGAGCCGTCGACCACGTTCAGCGGCGCGGCCGCCAGCGAGACGGGCAGACCCAGGCCGAAGGTGGTCAGCAGGCTGTTCAGGTAGCCGGACCAGCCCACCGCCACGGTCGAGGCGGCGAACATGTATTCCAGCACCAGGTTCCAGCCGATGAACCAGGCCACGAACTCGCCCAGGGTCGCGTAGGAGTAGGAGTAGGCGCTGCCGGAGACCGGCAGCATCGCCGCGAACTCGGCGTAGCACAGGCCGGCCAGCGCGCAGGCGATGCCTGCGATGACGAAGCTCAGGACGATCGCCGGGCCGGCATGCTCGGCCGCGGCATGGCCGCTGAGCACGAAGATGCCGGCGCCGATCACCGCACCGATGCCCAGCAGCACCAGCTGGCGGGCGGTCAGGGTGCGCTTGAGCGTGGCTTCGCCCTCGAGGCTGCCCTCGACCGGCTCGCCGGCGTCGACGTGCCCGGCCGGCTCGACGGGTTTGACGATGAATAGACCCTTGGACATTGCGTTGTTTCCCCTGGAAGCGGCCGTCCGATGTGCCTGGTTTGATGGTCGCACCGGCTGCCGGCGGCGTCGGGCCCAAGCGCCGTACCTTGCCAAAGCGGCCCGGGGACCACAAGCGCGGATTCCGGCGCTACCCGATAATGGCCGCCGGAACGTGACCGGGAGCGCGGCTGGGAATGGATGCGGGGCAGGAAGGCGATCCACTTGTGGGTGCGCTGGTCGCGTACCGGCGCCGATGGCCGGACGAGGCCGGCGTGGCCGGGGAATTCCTGGCCCTGCTCGACGCGGCCGGGGATCCTTTCGTCCGCGCGCGCCTGGCCGGCCATTTCACCGGCTCGGCCTGGGTGGTCAGCGCCGACGGCCACCGCACCCTGCTGACCCACCACCGCAAGCTCGACCGCTGGCTGCAGCCCGGCGGCCACGCCGACGGCGACGTCGACCTGGCCCGGGTGGCGCTGCGCGAAGCGGACGAGGAGACCGGTGTGGCCGGCCTGCGCCTGGAGGACGGGACGATCTTCGACCTGGACCGGCACTGGATCCCGGAGCGCGGCGAAGTGCCCGGGCACTGGCACTACGACGCCCGCTACGTGGTGCGCGCCGGGGTGGACGAGCGGTTCACGGTCAGCGGGGAATCGCACGCCCTGGCCTGGCGCGACGTGGCCGGAATCGCCGCCGACCCGGCCAGCGACGCCTCGATGCGGCGCATGGCCGCCAAGTGGCTTGCGCGCTAGGGCCTAGTACAGCACCCGCGTCCGCAGCGTCCCCGGGATCGCCGCCAGCTCTTCCTTCAGCACCGCGCCCTGCGCCTCGTCGGCGGCCACGTCGATCACCACGTAGCCGACCTTCGCGTCGGTGCGCAGGAACTGGCCGTCGATGTTGAGCGCATGGCGGCTGAAGATCTCGTTGACCTTCGACAGCACGCCCGGCACGTTGCGGTGGATGTGCAGCAGGCGCAGGCTGTCCTCGTGCTCGGGCAGGGTGACCTCGGGGAAGTTCACCGCCGACAGCGTGCTGCCGTTGTCGCTGTAGCGCACCAGCTTGGCCGCCACCTCCACGCCGATGTTCTCCTGCGCCTCCAGCGTGGAACCGCCGATGTGCGGGGTCAGGATCACGTTGTCGAACTCCAGCAGCGGCGACACGAACGGATCGTTGTTGCCCTTCGGCTCGACCGGGAACACGTCCACCGCCGCCCCGCCGACCT
>CAZBDE010000048.1:0-15532 GCA_964490415.1 uncultured Pseudoxanthomonas sp.
GGGATGATGTTCTGGATCTGCGGCGTGCCCGGCAGCGCGTCCATGGTGAAGGTGAAGGCGCCCAGCGCGATGGTGCCGGGGATCAGCCGCTTGGGAATCTCGCTCTGGCGGAACAGCTCGGCGGCGAACGGATACACCGCGAACACCACCACGAACAGCGACACGCCGCCGTAGGTCAGCAGCGCGCAGACCAGCACGATCGACAGCATCGCCCGCTGCGCGCCGACGACGCGGATGGTGGCGGCGACGATCGACTTCGAGAATCCCGAGATCTCGATCAGCTTGCCGAACACCGCGCCCAGCAGGAACACCGGGAAGTACAGCTTCAGGAAGCCGACCATCTTCTCCATGAACAGGCCGGTGAACATCGGTGCGACCAGCGACGGGTCGGTCAGCAGCACCGCGCCCATCGCCGCGATCGGGGCGAACAGGATCACGCTGTAGCCGCGGTAGGCCACCACCATCAGGAACGCCAGCGCCGCCAGCACGATCAACAACGACATCCGCCACACCCCGCCCGCCTCCCATGGCGGTGCGGCGCAGTATCCCGTTGCCCGCCCGGCGCGGCCCACTGTACCAACGGACGATGCCGCGGCCGGGGGAGGCCGCCTAAGGTGCGCAGCATTGGCAGGCATGTGCCGGCCACAACGTCCTGCACTTGGGAGGAGGGGACTGATGAAGCGCAAGTATCTGAGCCTGGCGATCGGTTGCGTGCTGGTGGCGCCGGCGCTGCCGGCATGGTCGCAGGAGGAAACCGCGGCCGAATACCAGAGGGACGTCAAGGCCACGCAGCTCGACACCATCACGGTGACCGCGCGCAAGCGCGAGGAAACCCTGCAGGACGTGCCGGTGGCGGTCACCGCGTTCACCGCCGAGTCGCTGGACCGGCTGAACGTGCGCGACCTGGCCGACCTCGACGCGCTGGTGCCGAACATGACCATCTACGCGGCGCGCGGCTCGAACACGACCCTGACCGCGTACATCCGCGGCGTCGGCCAGTCCGACCCGCTGTGGGGCGTGGACCCGGGCGTGGGCCTGTACCTGGACGACGTCTACCTGGCCCGCCCGCAGGGCGCGCTGCTCGACATCGTCGACGTCGAGCGCGTGGAAGTGCTGCGCGGGCCGCAGGGCACGCTGTACGGCAAGAACACCATCGGCGGCGCGATCAAGTACATCACCCGCGGCCTGCCCAGGGAAACCTCCGGCACCGCGTCGGTGACCGTGGGCAACTACAACCAGCTCGACGTGAAGGCGTCGCTCGCCGGCGCGATCGGCGGCGACGAGGCGCTGCGCGCACGGATCTCGGCGGCCAAGCTGGGCCACGATGGCTTCGGCGAGAACATCCTCACCGGCGACCCGGTCAGCGACAAGGACATCACCGTCGTGCGCGCCCAGCTGGGCGCCTACGTCGACGACCGGACCGACATCCAGTTCTCCATCGACTGGCTGGAGGACGGCTCGGGCGTGCGCGGCGCGAAGATGCTCGAGGCGAACCGTTTCGACGCGATCCTGACCCCGGGCACCGGCCCGTTCCTGCCCATGGACAGCCGCTACGACGTGCGCAACGGCATGTCCAACCTCAACGAGACCACGCTGCAGGGCGCCTCGGTGACGGTCAACCACCGCTTCAACGACGACTGGGCCTTCAAGTACGTCCTGGCCAAGCGCGAGTCGGACACGGTCACCAATATCGACTTCGACGTCACGCCCGACCCGATCACCGACGTCAAGGCGTACTACAGCGACGAGCAGGTGAGCAACGAGTTCCAGGTGAATTTCGACGGCGGCGGCCGCCTGCGCGGCGTCACCGGCCTGTACTTCTTCGACGGCTCGGCCGGCGGCCAGGTGCTCAACAACTTCTTCAACCTGAGCTTCGGCGACACCCAGGGCACGGTCTACACCGAGAGCGCCGCGATCTACACCGACTGGACCTTCGACATCAGCGACAGGCTGAAGCTGGACGTGGGCGCGCGCTATACCGACGAGGACAAGCACGCGATCGTGCTGAACCGCGCCTACTCAGACTCGAGCTTCACCACGGTCATTGCGACTCCGGCCGACTTCGACAAGACGGTCAACTTCACCAACCTCTCGCCGAAGGTCTCGCTGGACTACCAGCTCAGCCAGGACGTGATGGTCTACGGCCTGTTCTCGCGCGGCTTCAAGTCCGGCGGCTACAACATCCGCGCCAACGCCACCGCGGTGCCGAGTTCGGCCGAGCCGTTCGACGACGAGCAGGTCGACAGCTTCGAGATCGGCTCGAAGATGTCGTTCCTGGACCAGCGCCTGTTCCTGAACCTGTCGGCGTTCCACAACAAGTACGAGGACATCCAGCTGTCGGTGTTCACCGAACTGCCCGGCGGCGGCTTCTTCGGCGACTTCACCAACGCCGGCCAGGGCACGGTGCAGGGCTTCGAGGCCGAGTACCAGTTCCTGCCCAGCGAGCACTGGGTGGTGAGCGGCAACCTGGCCTGGCTCGACGCCAGGTACGACGAGTACAACTTCTACGATCCGTCCGTGGGCGCCACGGTCAACATCGCCGACGAGGAGACCTTCACCAACGCCCCGGACTTCTCCGGCGCGATCAACGTGGAGTGGCGCACCGACCTGGCCAACGGCGGCAGGATCTCGGCGCGCGTCGGCTACAGCTACCAGAGCGAGGTGGTGGCCACCACCGAAACCCAGCGTGCCACCACGCCGCCGCTGGCGCCCTTCGGCCGGCCGCCGATTTCGCAGGACGGCTATGGCCTGGTCAACGCCGGCGTGATCTGGAACGTCAACGACAGCTGGACGCTCTCGCTGCAGGGCACGAACCTGGCCGACGAGGAGTACATGACCACGGGCTACAACCTGAACCAGGCGGTGGGCGTGTACACGGGCTTCTTCGGCCCGCCGCGCCAGTACAGCCTGACCGCGCGCTACGACTTCTGACCGCGGCGTCCGCCCGCGCGAAGGACACGGCGGCGGGCTTCGGCCCGCCGCCGTCGCGTTATGCTCGTGACCGGGTCGCGGGGCGGGGGACGAGGGGCGTGGACATGCAGGCCGGGTCGCCATGCTGAGCCTGGGGCTGGTCGCCCTGGCCGGCGTGCTGTGGCTGGCGCTGATGTTCGGCACCGCGCTGTACGGCGAGCGCCACCCGACCCTGTTCGCGCGGCGCTGGAGCCACGTCTACGCACTGTCGCTGGCGGTGCACTGCACGAGCTGGACCTTCTACGGCACCGTCACCCAGGCCGCCCGCTACGGCTGGCCGCTGCCGCCGACTTTCGTCGGCGCGATCCTGTTCTATGCGCTGGCCATGGGTTTCATGGTCCGCCTGGTGCGCCTGGCGCGCGAGACCAACGCCACCTCGCTGGCCGATTTGATCGCCACCCGCCTGGGCAAGGACGCATGGCTGGCGGCCACGGTCACCCTGGTCGCGGCGCTGGGCCTGATCCCCTACATCGCCCTGCAGCTGAAGGCGGTGGCGATGAGCTTCGCCACCCTGACCCGCAGCGGCGCGGAGAACGGCCCGTTCTGGCGCGACAGTGCGCTGTACGTGGCCCTGGCGATGGCGCTGTTCGCGATGCTGTTCGGCACCCGCCGCGCCAGCGCGGCCGAGCACAACCGCGGGCTGGTGCTGGCGATGGCGTTCGAGTCGGTGTTCAAGCTGGCGGCGATGCTGGCGCTGGGCGCGTTCGTCTGGTTCGGGCTGGATGCGTTGCCGGAGGTGGCCGCCGCGCCGCCGTCCGCCGCGCCGGCCGCGCCCGTCGGCGGCTTCCTGCCGCTGGTGCTGCTCGGCGCGCTGGCGATGTTCATCCTGCCGCACCAGTTCCACGTCGGCGTGGTCGAGTGCCGCGACGAGCGCGACGTGCGCACCGCGCGCTGGCTGTTCCCGCTGTACCTGCTGCTGATCGCCGCGCCGACCCTGCCGCTGGCCCATGCCGGCAGCGCTTTGCTCGGCGACAGCGTGCCTTCGGACATGTACGCGCTGGCGCTGCCGTTCTCGCAGGGGCACGAGGGCGTGGCCCTGTTCGCCTTCCTCGGGGGGCTGAGCGCGGCCACCGGCATGGTCGTGGTCAGCACGCTGACCCTGAGCCTGATGATCGGCAACCACTGGTTCGCGCCGGGCCTGCTGCGCGGCGCCTGGTCGCGCGACGGCGGCGGCGACCGCCGCCGCGACGTGCTGCGCCTGCGCCGCGCCGGCATCGCCGCGATCATGCTGCTGGCCTGGGCCTACAGCCGGCTGGTGGCCGGCAACGAGGCGCTGGCCGATGTCGGGGCGCTGTCGTTCTCGGCGCTGGCCACGCTGGCGCCGGTGCTGGCCTTCGCGGTGTGGCGGCCGCAGACGCCGCCGCGCGCGGCGATCGCCGGCGTGGCCGCGGCCTTCCTCACCTGGGCCTGGGTACTGATGACGCCGACCGTGGTCGCCGCCGCAAGCCTGGATGCGGGCTGGATCGAGCACGGCCCGTTCGGCCAGCGCTGGCTCGCGCCGGGCGGACTGTTCGGCCTGACCGGCTGGAGTCCGCTGGGCCGCGCGGTCGGCGCCAGCCTGTTCATGGGCACGCTGGCGACCCTGCTGGCGATGGCCTGGCGCCGCGAGGCGCCGCACCGGGCCAGCCGCAACCTGGATGTCGATGCCCTGCGCGATGCCGGGCGCCGCTTCCTGTCCGGCGAGAAGGTGGCCGAACTGCTGGCGCCGGCGCCGCGCAGCGGCCCGGTGCCGGCGCTGGTCGAGGCGCGGGTCGAGCGCGAACTGTCGGCGGTGCTGGGTGCGGCGTCGGCCCGGTTGCTGCTCGACGCGGCCCGGCGCGAGAGCGGCGACCTGGACACGGTGGCGGCGATCGTCGGCGAGGCTTCGCAGGACCTGCGCTTCAACCAGCAGGTGCTGCAGGCGGCGCTGCAGAACATGAGCCAGGGCATCAGCGTGATCGACCGCGAACAGCGGCTGGTGGCCTGGAACCGGCGCTATGTCGAGCTGTTCGGGTTCCCCGAGGATCTGCTGCAGGTGGGCCGGCCGATCGCCGAGCTGACCGAATGGTCGCTGCGCAGCCAGGCGCCGGCCGATGCCGATGCGAAGCAGGTGGGCAGGGCCGTGGAACGGCGCCTGGCGTTCATGCGCCATGGCAGCCCGCACCTGACCGAGCGCGTGTTCCCCGACGGCAGCATCGTCGAGATCCGCGGCAACCCGATGCCCGGCGGCGGTTTCGTCGCCACCTTCACCGACGTGACCGCGTTCCGCGAGGCCGAGCACGGGCTGATCCGCGCCAACGAGACCCTGGAGCAGCGCGTGGTCGAGCGCACCGCGCTGCTGGAGACGGCCAAGCAGGAGGCCGAGCACGCCAGCGACGCCAAGAGCCGCTTCCTGGCGGCGATCGGCCACGACCTGCTGCAGCCGCTGCACGCGGCGCAGCTGTTCGTGGATTCGCTGTCGCGGCAGATCTCCGGCGCGCCGGACGCGCCCGAGAACGCGCCGCCACCGCGCGAGACGTTGCGCCAGCTCGGCGGCGCGCTGGATTCCACCACCGACCTGCTCACCGGCCTGCTGGACATGTCGCGGCTGGAGGCCGGCGGCCTGGTCCCGGCGCCGCGCGATTTCCCGCTGGACGAAGTGCTGGCGCCGCTGGCCGAGCAGTTCCGGGCGATGGCCGGCGAGCGCGGGCTGGGGTTCGCCTACCGGCCGACCACGCTGTGGGTGCACAGCGATCCGCAGCTGCTGCGGCGGGTGCTGCAGAACTTCCTCGGCAACGCGGTGCGCTATACCGCCCGCGGGCGCGTGGTGCTGGGCGCGCGGCGCGGCGGCGGGCGGGTGCGGATCGAGGTGCACGACACCGGGCCGGGCGTGCCCGAGGCGGCGCGCGGGGCGATCTTCGAGGAGTTCCGGCGTGGCGAGGATGCGCCGGGGCAGGGACTGGGGCTGGGCCTGTCGATCGCCGACCGCATCGCCGGCCTGCTGCAGGCGCCGCTGACCCTGGGCAGCGCGGAAGGGCGCGGCTCGGTGTTCGCGGTGGACGTCGCGCGCGCGCAGGCGCCGGCCGCGGCGCGGCCGCCCTCGGCGGGCAAGGTGCAGGGGCTGGCCGGGCGGCGGATCCTGCTGGTGGACAACGACGCCGGCGCGCTGGCCGCGCTGGCGCAGCTGCTGGCCGGGTGGGGTTGCGAGGTGGCCACCGCCGCCGACGGCGACGGCGCGGCCGCGGCGCTGGCGCAGCGGCCGGCCGACCTGTGGCTGTTCGACTACCACCTGGATCGCGGCGACACCGGCGTGGCCCTGGCCGCGCGGCTGCGCGGCCGCTACGGGCCAGCGCCGTGCCTGATCCTGTCGGCGGATGCCGGCGAGGCGACGCGCACCGCGGTGCTGGAAGCCGAGCTCACCCTGCTGCCCAAGCCGGTGCGGCCACTGGCGCTGAAGTCGGTGCTCGACCGCATGCTCGCCGCGACGCGTTTGTAGGAGCTCCCTTCAGGGGCGACCCGACGGTACCGGAACGGACGCCGCGTTCAACGCCGCCGCTCCGGAGAGGTCGCGTTGAACGTGGCGCCTCCCAACGGGGTCGGGTCGCCCCTGAAGGGAGCTCCTACAAAATACCGCGGGTAGAATCATCCACCTTCCGCGCAGGCCTGCCCGATGCCGTACACGCCCATCGTCGCCACCCTCGGCTACGTGCTCTCGCCCGACCGCCGGCGGGTGCTGATGATCCATCGCAATGCGCGCCCGGGCGACCAGCACCTGGGCAAGTACAACGGCCTGGGCGGCAAGATCGAACGCGACGAGGACGTGGTCGCGGGCATGCGCCGCGAGATCCGCGAGGAGGCCGGCATCGAATGCGAGGCGCTGCGCCTGCGCGGCACGATCAGCTGGCCGGGTTTCGGCAAGCACGGCGAGGACTGGCTGGGCTTCGTGTTCGTGGTGGAGGCATTCAGCGGCACGCCGCTGGAGCGCAACCCGGAAGGCACGCTGGAATGGATCGAGGTCGAGCGCATCCTCGAGCTTCCGTTGTGGGACGGCGACCGCCGCTTCCTGCCGCTGGTGTTCGACGCCGACCCGCGCGCCTTCCACGGGGTGATGCCGTACCGCGACGGGCGGATGCAGTCCTGGAACTTCTCGCGGATCTGAAGCGGAGGTTCCACGCCGTGCGCCTGTCCACAGCGGGTGTGGAAAGGATCGGGAAAAGGATGTGGATAACCGTCGCACCGCCTTGCGCGGCAAGGCTGTCAAGAGGTGTGGCGGAAATTTGACCAGGCGATGACGGGTGGGAGCCGGGGTTTTCCACAGCGGGTGTGGATGGATTGCGGACAAGCGTGTGGATAACCGCCGGCGCGCCTTGCGTGGCGGACGCGTCAAGGGGTATGGCGGAAAAATGACCAGAACGCGGCGATGCGCGCAAGGCATGCCGGAGGTTCCACGCGCGCGGCTTCAGCCTTCGAGCTGCCGGCTCGGGTCGCGGAGTTCCAGTTCGCGCAGGACCACGCCGGCCTGGGTGCGGTTGCGTACGCCGAGCCGTTCGAAGATCGCCGACAGGTGCGCCTTGACCGTGCGTTCCTGCACGTCCAGGCGGTCGGCGATCTGCTTGTTGAGCAACCCCTGCGCGACCAGGGTGAGCACGCGGAACTGCTGCGGCGACAGGCTGGCCAGGCGCGACGCCAGTTCGGTGTCCTGGTGCGAGGACTGCGCCCGCGCCACTGAGGCGCGCAGCGCGGCCGGCAGCCACTGTTCGCAGGCCAGCACGCTGCGGATCGCATCGCGCAGCTCGTCCAGCCCCGAGCTCTTGGGCAGGTAGCCGGCGGCGCCGTGGTCGAGCGCGCGGCGGACCACGCGCGGATCGTCGTTGGCCGAGACCACCACCACGGCCACCGCGGGGTATTGCGCGCGGATCGCGGCCAGGCCGGCCAGGCCGTGGTTGCCGGGCATGTGCAGGTCGAGCAGGACCAGGTCCACGTCCGGCCGCGCATCCAGCGCGGCGAGCACGCCGTCCAGCGATTCGGCTTCCAGCACCTGCAGCCGGGCCACCGCATCGGCCGCCGCGCCGCGCAGGGCGGCGCGGAACAGCGGATGGTCGTCGGCGATCAGCAGGGTGGGCATGGGGTTGGGAGCGAGGGAATGAAGGGAGGTTGGAGACCGCGGGCTTGCCCCATTCCCCTCATTCCCCTCGCTTCATTGCACTGTCCAGCCACCGTCAAGCACCAGCGTCTGCCCGGTCATGTTGCGTGCGGCCGCGGAGATGAGGAAGGCGGTGGTGCCGGCCAGTTCGTCCATTTCGATGAACACGCCCTTGGGCATCGGCTTGAGCATGACCTGGGACACCACATCCGCTTCGGAGATGCCGCGGGTGCGCGCCTGGTCGGAGATCTGTCTGTCGACCAGCGGGGTCTTCACGTAACTGGGGCAGATGGTGTTGATGGTGATGTCGGTGTCGGCGGTCTCCAGCGCGAGCACCTTGGAGAAGCCGACCAGGCCGTGCTTGGCGGCCACGTAGGCGCTCTTGTACGGGCTGGCGACCAGCGCGTGGATGCTGCCGATGTTGACGATCCGGCCGAAGCCCCGTTCGCGCATGCCCGGCAGCACGGCGCGGGTCAGGCGGGCGACGCCGACCAGCATCACCTGGACCAGGAAGTCCCACTTGGCCAGCGGGAATTCCTCCAGCGGCGAGACGTGCTGCAGGCCGGCGTTGTTGACCAGCACGTCGACCGGGCGGGAGAGGGCGGCCAGCGCCGCGGCGACGCTGTCGTCGGAGGTCACGTCCAGGGCCACGGCCTCGGCCGAGCCGCCCTGGCCGCGGATGTCGGCGGCGACCGCTTCGGCGCCGTCCAGGGACAGGTCGCTGACGATGACGTGGTGGCCTGCGGCGGCGAGCGCGTGGGCGATGCCGGCGCCGATGCCGCTGGCCGCGCCGGTGATGAGGATGCTGCGCATGGGGGAGTGGGCCTTCGGAGGATCTGCTCGGGCCAGCTTAGCAAGCCAGGCCGTACCCGGCGTGGTACCAAAGTACGATGACGGCGGAGCAGGCCGCCGGTAGCGTGCGAACATCCCTTGGACCCGGTCCCGACATGCGCCGCCAGACCCTTCCGCCGCTCATTCCGATCCTGCTCGGTGCCGCCCTGCTCGGTGCCTGCAGCAGTGCCCCGCAACGCGAACACACCGAGCCGGCCGCCGCCATGATCGAACCGCAGCGCGTCACCGAACACCGCGGCAGCGACGACCTGCTGACCGCCGGCCTGGGCCTGGACGGACTGCGCGCGGTCGCGCCGCCGGCGTTCGCCGACGCGGCCGCCCCGACCGCGGCCGAACTGCGCCGGCGCGCGATCTGGAGCAACTGGCGCGGCATCGCCGACCTGTCGCCGGGCGGCGGCTACGGCACGCTCTACGGCAGCGTGGCCAGCGTGCCCGGCCGCGAATACTCGGCGCTGGCGCGCGTGCCCGGCGCGAAGCAGCCGCACCGGGTGCTGGTGCAGGTGCCCGACGCGTTCGACCGGAAGCAGCGCTGCGTGGTGGTGGCGCCGGCCTCCGGTTCGCGCGGGGTGTACGGCGCGATCGCGGTGGCCGCGCCGTGGGCGCTGCCGCGCGGTTGCGCGGTGGCGTACACCGACAAGGGTGCGGGCAGCGACTACGTCGACCTGGATGCGGGCATCGGCGTGCGCCTGGACGGCACGCCGGGGCGACTGGGCGAGGCCGGCGACCTGGCGTTCGCGCCGGAAGTCCCGGCCGGCGCGACCGGCGTGGCGTTCAAGCATGCGCATTCGCAGGACAACCCGGAGGCGGACTGGGGCCGGCACGTGCAGCAGGCCGCGCAGTTCGCGCTGGCGGCGCTGGGCCAGGCCTTTCCGCAGTCGGCGCCGTTCACCTTCGACAACACGCGGGTGATCGCGGTCGGCATCTCCAACGGCGGCGGCGCGGTGCTGCGCGCGGCCGGACTGGAGGGCGGCTGGCTGGACGCGGTGGTCGCCGGCGAGCCGAACGTGCTGGTCGAAGGCCACGGCAGCCGTGCGCTGTACGACTTCTCCACCGAGGCGGCGCTGCTGATGCCGTGCGCGCTGCTGCACCTGCCGGCGGACAGCCTGCCGCAGCCGCCGCTGCGCGCGCAGGTCGAGCCGCTGTGGCAGGGTCGCTGCGCGACGCTGCAGGCGGCCGGGCGGGTGCAGGGCGCCGATGCCGCCGCGCAGGCGCGTTCGGCCTACGAGCAGATGAAGGCCAGCGGCTGGACCGACGAGGCGCTCGAGGCCGGCGCGCTGAGCGTGGGGTTCGACCTGTGGCGCTCGGTGGCGGTGACCTATGCGTCGGCCTATGGCCGCCATGGGATCGGCGCGCATCCCTGCGGCTTCGCGTTCTCGGCGCAGAACCCGGACTTCACCCCGCGCGCGGCCACGGCGGCCGAGCGCAGCGTGTGGTGGTCCGATGCGGCGGGCATTCCGCCGGGCAACGGGGTGGGCATCGTCGACACGAAGCTGGCGCCGCCGGACTTCACCCTGCCGGGCCTGCAGTGCCTGCGCGGGCTGTACACGGGGCAGGACGCGGCCGCCGACGGCGTGCGTGCCGGGATCGCGGCGACGCGCGCGGCGATGCCGCGGGCCGGCCTGCCGGTGCTGGTGGTGCATGGCACCGACGACGGCCTGGTCCCGCCGGCCTTCACCAGCACGCCGTACGTGGCCGCGGCGCGCGCCGCCGGCCGCGACCAGGTGCGCTACTGGCAGGTGCGCAACGCGGAGCACTTCGATGCGTTCCTGGCCTTCCCGGCCTACGGCGCGCGCTACGCGCCGATGCTGCCGTTCGTGTACGCGGCGCTGGACCGGGTGTCGGCGCACCTGGACGGACAGGACGCGCTGCCGGTCGACGCGGTGATCGAGGCACGCGGCCGCGGCGCCGGCGCGGTCGACGCCGCACAACTCCCCCTGCCACGCTGACGCAGCCTCTGTAGGAGCTCCCTTCAGGGGCGACCCGGGGTGCACCGGGGCAGCCGCGTTCAACGCGGACGCTCCGGAGGCAGTACGTTGAACGCGGCACCTCCCCACGGGATCGGGTCGCCCCTGAAGGGAGCTCCTACAAGGGGCGGGTATGCTGGGGCTGTTTCCACCGCCGGCCGCCCGCATGACCCGCCACTTCTCGATGCTGCGCGACTTCCAGCTCGCCGACTGGTTCACCCTGGCCAACGCCTTCTGCGGCACCGGCGCGATCTTCGCCGCCATGCGCTTCCTGCAGGACGGGCACGTGCGCGACCTGCTGCTGGGCATGGCCCTGATCCCGCTGGCCTTCGTCTTCGATGCGCTCGACGGCCGCGTCGCGCGCTGGCGCAAGTCGTCCTCGACCCTGGGGCGGGAACTGGACTCCCTGTCCGACGTGATCTCCTTCGGCGTGGCCCCGGCCGCGCTGGCCTACGCCTGCGGCATGCAGGGCGGCTGGGACTGGCTGCTGCTGTCGTACTTCGTCTGCTGCGGGGTCAGCCGCCTGGCCCGCTACAACGTCACCGCCGAACAGCTGTCCGAGGGCGAGGACAAGGTGAAGTACTTCGAGGGCACGCCGATCCCGACCAGCCTGGCGCTGGTGGTCGTGCTGGCCATCGCCGCGGCCACCGGCAACATCGGCGAGGACCTGTGGTGGGGCCGCTGGCAGCTGGGCCCGTGGCAGTTGCACCCGCTGGTGCTGCTGTTCGCGCTGTCCGGGTCGCTGATGGTCAGCAAGACCCTGCGCATTCCCAAGCCCTGAGCCGGTTTCCGGAGCCCGCCGGGTGCCCCGTGGCGGCCGCGCGGCGCTAGAATCGTCCCCGTACGGGAGGGTTCATGGCCAACGCACCGTTTTCCGGCGAGTTCGAATCGCTGGCCCGGCAGTACTGGAATACCTGGAACGAGCTGCTCGGCGGCCGCGGCAGCGGCGCGCTCGACGGCTGGGGCCTGTCCGGCGGTCTGCCGCCGGGCCTGGGCCGGATGGATCCGGGCGCCTACGACTGGTACCAGCGGATGCAGCGCCTGGCCGCCGATTTCAGCGGCGGCGGCAGGGCGGCGGACATCGCCTCGGCCTGGCGCGACATGCTGGGCGGGCAGGCGCATGCCGCCGAGCCGTTCGCCGGGATGCTGCGCTCGATGCACGGCGGCCTGGCCGGCGGCGACTGGCTGGAGCAGATGCGCCCGGTGCTGGACATGCTGCTGCGCCCGCTGCGCCAGCAGGGCGCCGACTGGCTGCAACGCCCGGCGTTCGGCCCGGCGCGCGAGCACCAGGAGCGGCTGCAGGCGCTGGCCCTGGCCTGGCAACAGTGGGAGGAACGCAACGACGCCTTCAACGCGATCCTGGCGCAGGCCGGGCAGGGCGCGTTCGCGCGCTTCGAGCGGCTGCTCGAGCAGCATGACGTGCCGGGCAAGCGCCTGGAGTCGGCGCGCGCGCTGTTCGACCTGTGGATCGACGCGGCCGAGGAAGCCTGGGCCGAGATCGCGATGTCGACCGAGTACCGGCATGCCTACGCGGAGATGACCAATGCGCTGATGCGCCTGCGCCTGGGGCTGCAGCGCGAGGTCGAGCAGTTCGGTGCGATGCTGGGCCTGCCCGGGCGCAGCGAACTGGATGCCTTGCACCGCAAGGTCGCGGACCTGGAGCGCTCGCTGCACGCGGCGCGCCGCGCCGCGGCGAAGCCGGCGGCGGCACGGCCCGCGCAGGCGGCTGCGCGACCGGTGCGGGCGAGCGTCGCGCCTGCTGGAGTTGAACAGCCGGAAGCGGAGGAGCCGGCGGTCGCGACCCGCTCGCCGGTGGCGGCCAAGGCTCGCAGGGCCAAGCCGCGCAAGCGCGCCCCGGCCACGGCCGGCCGCGATGTCCGTCCGGCCGCGAAGCCGGCGAAGAAAGCACCCGCGCGTAGCAACGCCGGGCGCCCGGCTGCCAAGGCCGGTTCACCCCGCGGCGCCGCGGCGCCGAAGAAGGCGTCCGCGGTCGCACGCCCCCGGGCTGCCGCCGTGAAGGCGGCGGCGGCAAAAGCCGCGAAACCCGCGGTCGCCGTTTCGCGCAAGCCCGCCACCCCGCGCCGCGCGCCAGTCAAGGCCGCCGCCAAGCGCGCGCCGCAGGCCTCCACCGCCACCGCGCGCAAGGCGCGGGTGGTCAAGGCGGCCACCGTGGCCGCGCGCCGTGCGCCGGCCAGGGCGGTGGCGGCCCCCGCATCGGTCAAGGTCGTGTCGATGAAGGACTGGGTCAGCCGCAACCTGGACACTGCCCGGCCCGATGCGCCCGGCCGCAAGGCGAGGAAATAAGCCATGGCGATCCCGCCGCTGGGCCCGCTGCAGTTCAATCCGCTCGACCTGGCGCAGGAGGCCTGGAACTTCCAGAAGCACCTGGCCGATGGCCTGCGCGTGCTCGGCGACGTGCCGGAGGTGGAGTACGGCGCCACCGCGCGCGAGGAAGTCTGGCGCGACGGCAAGACCGTGCTCTACCGCTTCGTCGGCGACAGGCCGGCCAAGGGCCCGCCGCTGCTGATCGTCTATGCGCTGGTCAACCGGCCGTACATGGTCGACCTGCAGCACGACCGTTCGCTGGTGAAGGGCCTGCTCGCGCTCGGCCTGGACGTGTACGTGCTCGACTGGGGCTATCCGGACCGTTCCGACCGCTACCTGACCCTGGACGACTACATCAACCGCTACATCGACGGGGCCATCGACCACCTGGTCGAGGCGGGCGGCGGGCCGGTGAACCTGCTGGGCGTGTGCCAGGGCGGTTCGTTCTCGCTGTGCTACTCCTCGCTGCACCCGGAGAAGGTGCGCAACCTGATCACCATGGTCACGCCGGTGGATTTCCAGACCCCGGACAACATGCTGTCGAACTGGGTGCGCGAACTGGACGTGGACCTGTTCGTCGACGCGCTGGGCAACGTCCCCGCCGACCTGATGAACGCCAGCTACCTGATGCTCAAGCCGTTCCGGCTCAACCTGCAGAAGTACGTGGGCCTGGTCGACATCCTGGACAACCCGAAGGCGGTCGAGGACTTCCTGCGCATGGAGAAGTGGATCTTCGACTCGCCCGACCAGGCCGGCGAAGCCTTCCGCGACTTCATCAAGCAGTTCTACCAGGGCAACGCCTTCGTCGCGGGCACCGCGCGCATCGGCGTGCAGAAGGTGGACCTGGGCTTCGTCGACATGCCGGTGCTGAACATCTACGCCGAGCAGGACCACCTGGTGCCGCCGGACGCCTCGCGCGCGCTGCAGGGGCTGGTCGGCAGCGACGACTACACGGAGCTGGGTTTCAAGGGCGGCCACATCGGCATCTACGTCTCCAGCCGCGCCCAGCGCGAAGTGCCGGCGGCGATCCACCGCTGGCTGGCGGCGCGCCAGGGCGCCTGAAGCGGCGCAGACCAGCGGCCGGCAAGCGGTTCCGGCTGTAAGTGTTTGTGGCGAAAAAGGAATCCGGTCCTTCGTGCGGCCGGTGGGCGGCATTGGCAGGCCACGGAGTCCGCCGGCATATGCGCCGAAGGGCCAATTCTGCCGACGCGGTTTTTGCCTGATCTTTGGATACCAGTACGGGTCCCCACCCCGTACGGGATCATCGGCATGAGCATCGAATCGTTCGCGCGCGGCCAGGAGGTCGCCGGCAAGGTCAATCGCGTGTTCGCCAGGCGCGTGGCCACTGCCGACAGGAAGTACCAGGAACGGCTCCAGGACGCCTGGGAGAAGTATGCGGCCGGGGCTGCGCTCGAACCGGCAACACCCTGGGACCTGTGGTCGGAGTGGTCGCGCTATGCGGTCGACTTCGGCCAGCGCACCGTCCTGTTCTGGGACACGCTGCGCCAGCGCGGCAACAACTACAACGCGCACGTGCAGCAGGGCCAGCCGCCCGTGCTGCATTTCGACCATGAGACGGTCCTGGACGGCCGCACCTTCGAGAAGCCGGTCAATTACGCGCTGGTGGCCATCGTCCCGCCCGCGGGGGTCACGGTCGATCCGAAGCGGCGTCCCTACCTGATCATCGATCCGCGCGCCGGGCACGGCCCCGGCATCGGCGGTTTCAAGGACGACTCGCAGGTCGGCGTCGCGCTGCGCGGCGGCCACCCGGTGTATTTCCTGGTCTTCTTCCGCGAACCCGAGCCGGGCCAGACCCTGCTCGACGTGTGCGAAGCCGAACGGCGCTTCGTCCGCGCGGTGCGCGAACGGCATCCGCACAGTCCCAAGCCGGCGATCGTCGGCAACTGCCAGGGTGGATGGGCGGCGATGATGCTGGCGGCGTCCGACCCCGACGATACCGGTCCGCTGGTGATCAACGGCGCGCCGATGTCCTACTGGGGCGGCGCCTGGCAGGAAGGCGAGGGCGACAACCCGATGCGCTATTCCGGCGGACTGCTGGGCGGGAGCTGGCTGGCCTCGCTCACCGCCGACCTCGGCAACGGCGTCTTCGACGGCGCCTGGCTGGTGCAGAACTTCGAGAACCTGAACCCGGCCAACACGTTCTGGGACAAGTACTACCACGTGTTCGCCAACATCGACACCGAGCCGCCGCGTTTCCTCGAGTTCGAGCGCTGGTGGGGCGGCTTCTACCTGATGAACCGCGAAGAGATCGAGTGGATCACGCGCAACCTCTTCATCGGCAACAAGCTGTGGTCGGGCG
>CAZBDE010000049.1:0-6086 GCA_964490415.1 uncultured Pseudoxanthomonas sp.
CGCGTTGAATGCAGCGCCTTCCAGCGTCGTCGGGTCGCCCCTGAAGGGAGCTCCTGCAAGAGGCGCTGGAGCAGGGCCTGGGCCGCCGCCTGGCCGCTCCGCGGTCGGGCTGGACACGCACGCTCTACGCCGGCGGGCCATTAGAATCGGGGGACACATCAACTGGAATTCCTGCATGCGTCCGTTCCCGTCATGGCTGGGCCTGTCCTGCGCGTCGCTGTTCGCGGTGGGCCTTTTCGCGGCCCCGCCGGCGATGGCCGATGCCGCCGTGCCGGCGACCACCGCAGCCACGCAGCCGGCCGCGCTCGATCCGGCCGCGCTGGACGCCTGGGTCGAACAGGTGCGCGAACGCTTCGAGGTCCCCGGCATCGCGATCGCCGTGGTCAAGGACGGCGAGGTGGTACTGGAGCGCGGCTGGGGCGTGCGCGAGCTGGGCCAGCCGGCGCGGGTGGACGAACACACCCTGTTCGCGATCGCCTCCAACACCAAGGCCTTCACCGCCGCCTCGCTGGCGATGCTGGCCGACGAGGGCAAGCTTTCGCTCGACGACCGCGTCGTCGACCACCTGCCGTGGTTCCGCATGTCCGATCCCTACGTCACCGGGCAGATGCGCATCCGCGACCTGCTCACCCACCGCAGCGGGCTGGGCCTGGGCGCCGGCGACCTGCTGTTCTGGCCGGGCAGCGACCATTCGACCGAAGACGTGGTGCGGCGGTTGAAGGACGTGCCGCTGAAGGCCGGCTTCCGCGAGCGCTACGCCTACGACAACATCCTCTATGCGGTGGCCACGCGGGTGATCGAACAGGTCTCGGGGCAGTCCTATGCCGGGTTCCTGCAGCAGCGCTTCTTCGATCCGCTGGGCATGGCCGCCACGCGCTTCAACGCCGACGCGCTGCGCCCGGGCGACGCCGCCGCCACCGGGCATGCGAAGGCCGATTTCGCCACGCTGCGGCCGACCTTCCCGTTGACCTGGCACAACGCCTCCGGTGCCGGCGGCGTCTATTCCAGCGTGCACGACATGAGCCGCTGGATGCGGGCGCAGCTGGCCGGTGGCGTCTATACCGATGCGCAGGGCCGGGAGCAGCGGCTGTTCTCGCCGCCGCGGCAGAAGGAGATGTGGTCGTTGCTCTCGCCGATGCCCATCGCCGAGCCGTCGGTGCCGGCGCTGGCCGCGGCGAAGCCGGACTTCCTGGGCTACGGCCTGGGCTGGATCACCTCCAGCTTCCGCGGCGAGAAGCTGGCCTGGCACACCGGCGGCTGGCCGGGCATGGTCTCGCGGGTGACCCTGGTGCCGGGGCGCGACCTCGGCGTGGTGGTGCTGACCAACCAGGAGGCCGGCGGCGCGTTCAATGCGTTGACGATGCAGATCCTGGATGCGTACCTGCAGCCGGCGCAGCGCACCGACTGGATCGCCGCCTACGCCGCGGCGGCCGACAAGGCCCGGGCCAAGGCCGACACGGCGTGGCAGGAGCGCGTGGCCGCGCGCGATGCGCGCTCGAAGCCGTCGCTGCCGCTGTCGGCCTACGCCGGCACCTGGCGCGACGCGTGGGCGGGCGACGTGGCGATCGAGCGCAAGGGCGATGGCCTGCGCATGCGCTTCGTCCACAGCCCGCTGCTCACCGGCACCCTGCAGCACTGGCAGCACGACACCTTCCTGGTGAAGTGGGACGACCGCACGCTCAACGGCGATGCATTCGTCACCTTCAGCCTGGACGCGGACGGCAGGCCACGCGAGGCGCGGATGGAAGCGGCTTCGGAGCTGACCGATTTCAGCTTCGATTTCCAGGACCTGGTGCTGAAACCGGTGCGGTGAACCTGGCTTTTGTAGGAGCTCCCTTCAGGGGCGACCCGAGGTGGCTGGACGCAGCCGCGTTCAACGCGCAGCCTCCGGATCGGCCGCCTTGAACGCGGCTGCGTCCGGCCACCTCGGGTCGCCCCTGAAGGGAGCTCCTACAAGGGCGATGTTTTGCGCGCGGGGAGGGGCTGCTACTGGATCGGTTCGTCGAGCATCAGCTGGCGGACGAAGCGGACCGGCGGGGCTCCGTAGGACAGGACCTGGTCGTGGTAGGCCTTCAGGTCGAACTGGTCGCCCTGCTTCTGCTCCACCGCCTTGCGCATGTCGAAGTGCTCCTGCACGCCGACGAAGTAGGTCGGCAGCTGCGCGGAGGTGAGCTGCGCGCGGGTCCACTTGCCGGCGGCCTCGCTTTCCTGCTGGAAGGTCTGGTTGACCATCAGGTCCATCGCCTGTTCGCGGGTCCAGCCGTCCACCTGCACGCCCTGGTCGAGGATCGCGTTGGCGATGGTGCGCAGGTAGAACTTCAGCTGGACCAGGCGGAACAGCGGGTCGTTGTCCAGGTAGCCGGCGTCGGCCATCATCTTCTCGGTGTACACCGCCCAGCCCTCGGCGAACATGCCCGAGCGCAGCACCGCGCGCAGGGTGGAGGGGAACTTGGCCGAGTGCCAGCCCTCCAGGTAGTGGCCCGGGGTGCCCTCGTGGATGCTCAGCAGCTCGATCATGCGCGAGTTGTATTCGCGCAGGAACGAGTCGACCTGCGCCTGGGTCCAGTCCTTCGGGATCGGCGAGACCGCGTAGAAGGTCTTCAGGTTCTTGTCCAGCGGACCGGGCGAATCGGCATAGGCCACCGCCACGCCGCGCTGGAACTCGGGCATCTCGATGATCTCCACCGGCGCGTCCGGCAGGGTGACCAGGTCGTGGGTGCGGACGAATTCGGTGGCGCGGGCCAGCGCGGCTTCCGCGTCGGGCACCACCCGGTCGCGCGCCGGGCGTTCGGCGTAGGCCAGTTCGAGCGCGGCCTCGATCGCCTTCTGCTGCTGTTCGGGCGTCGGGCTCTCGGGCAGGTCGCCCGGCATGGGCGCGCCGGGCTTGCCGGCCAGCACTTCGCGGGCGATGCCGTACATCTCGCCGCGCACGCGCACCAGTTCGGCCTCCGCGCGCTGCTTGATGTCGGCGCGCGAGAGCGAGGACAGCAGGGCGAACTGCAGCTTCTGGTCGTACAGCGCCGCGCCGATGCGGAAGTCGCCCTTCGCGTTCGGGACCAGGGTCTTGTCCAGCCATTCCTGGTGCTCGGTCACGGCCTGCTTGAGGCCGGCGATCGCCAGTTCGGCGCGCTCGCGCTCCGGATTGGGCAGCTGGCCCAGGTTCGGGGTGATGAAGGTCTCGACGATGCTGAGGATGCCGGCGTTCTGCCTGGCCACGGTCTCGGCATGGATCCTCGGCACCCGTGCCGGGTCGAGATTGGCGCGGGCCTGGGCCAGCAACGCCGGGACCTTCTCCATGCGCGCGGTGGCCGACTGCAGGCGCTCGGGCAGCGGCGCGAACTCGCGCGCCATCAGCCCGTAGAGCGCGCTGCCGGCCAGGCCGTTGTAGAGCTGCGGGTCCCAGGCCCAGGACTGCAGGGTCTCGCTGCCCCAGATGTCGTACTGCAACTGGTTGCGCAGGATCGCCGCGTCGACCTGGTTCTCGCGCGACAGCGCGGACACGTCCATGGCGTCCAGTTCGGCGAGGGTCGTCCTGCTGAATTCCAGGGCCTTCTGCCGGCCTGCGGCGCTCAGGTCGTCCAGTTCGCCGTCGTAGCGGTGCTCGCCGACCTGGGTGGCGCCGACCGGGGACAGCTGCAGCCAGCCGTCCAGGGCGCGCCTGGAGAGGTCGGCGAAGGCGGCATCGGCCTGCGAAAGGCCGGCGGCGGCCGCGGCGGCGGTCGCATCGGCGCCCGGGGCGGGCGTTTCGGCCTTGTGGCACGCGGCCAGGCCGGCGAGGAGGGCGAGGGCGAGCAGGGAATGGCGCATCGGGGTTCCAGCGGGATGGAGACGACCAAGGATAGTGGCCCTCCGCGAGCTGCGCACGTGCGGGAGACGATGCTCGCGTTGCGGCGTGCGGGTCGGCCGGCGCGGGGTTACCCTCTGCGCCGGACATCCCGGGAAATCCGCCATGAAACGTGCCGGAAGCTGCCACTGCGGCCGCATCGCCTTCGAGGTCGAGGTCGGCGACGGCATCGCCGAGGTCTACGACTGCAACTGCTCGATGTGCCGCCGCCGCGGCGGCCTGCTCTGGTTCG
The DNA here is from genome assembly GCA_964490415.1 of uncultured Pseudoxanthomonas sp. Classification (GTDB taxonomy): domain Bacteria; phylum Pseudomonadota; class Gammaproteobacteria; order Xanthomonadales; family Xanthomonadaceae; genus Pseudoxanthomonas. The sequence continues at coordinate 4,077 of CAZBDE010000049.1, forward strand.
CGCCGCGCACCGCGCTGGCGCTGAAGACGGCCGAGGCGGACCTGGGCACGTACCGCTTCAACAGGAAGCACCTGGCGCACCACTACTGCCCGGACTGCGGCGTCGCGCCCTTCAGCGAGGGAACGAACCCGAAGACCGGCGAGGCGACGGTGGCGGTGAACGTGCGTTGCCTGCCGGACGTGGACCTGGCGTCGCTGAAGGTGGTGCAGGTGGACGGAGCCAGCTTCTGAGCCTCGTGCGCGTGTACCTGCTGCGCACAGCGGCGCCGCTCGCGCTGTGGCTGGCGGCGGTGGTCACGGCGCACGCCGCGTGCCCGCCCGCGGGCATGGACCTGCCGGACCTGCAGGCGTTGAAGACGCAGCGCTTCGAGGTCGCCGACGAGCTGCGTCCGGCGCTGGCCCTCGGCCTGCTGGACTGCCTGGCGGAGCCAGACCCGCGGTTGCGCGACGGCATCGCCTATGAGGCCCTGGCCGGCTGGCTGCGCGCCGACCGGCTGTCGCCGGACCTGCGCCGGCAGTTGCGCGACCGGCTCTACGCAACACTGGATGCGCCCGATGCGGATGGATTCGCCGCGCCCTTCGCCGCGCTCGTGCTCGCCGAAGTGGCCCGCACCGACCGGATCCAACCCTGGATGACGCCGGGTGAACGTGCCGGCATGGTGGAACGCGCGGCGTCATGGCTGGCGGCGGTGGGCGACTACCGCGGTTACCGGGACGGCGAAGGCTGGCGCCATGGCGTGGCGCATGGGGCCGACTGGGTGATGCAACTGGCGATGAACGGACAGGTCGACCGCGCGCAGCTGCTGGTCCTGCTGGATGCGGTCGCCGTCCAGGTGGTTCCGGCCGGGGGCCACGCCTATGTCCATGGCGAGTCGGCGCGGCTGGCGCGGCCGGTGATGCAGGCTGCGCGACGCGGGTTGCTCGATGCGGCTGACTGGCAGGACTGGTTCGCGGCCCTGCCGGCACGATTGGGTGATCAGGCAGCGGCCTACAACGACGAGGCTTGGCTGGCGCGGCGGCACGACCTGGGCATGTTCCTGCTGGAAATCAACCTGCAGGCCGACCGTTCCAGCGACGAGCCGGCCCGTGCGCTGAAACCGCTGGCCGCGCGCACGCTGGACGACTTGCCCTGAGCCAGCAGGTCGTCGTCGCTGCCGGTTCAGCGCGGCGCCGCCCGCACCGGCAGCGGCACGTTGCACAGGTCGATGTGCCCGGCCGGGCGCTTGTAGAAATCGTCGCGGCGGTTGCGGCGTGCTTCGACCACGTCGCGGAAGGTGCCGGTGTCGGTGCGCAGCAGTTGCAGGCGGCTGCGCTGCGCCTCCGGCACATCGCTGGCCAGGCGCACCGCGCGGATCGGCGTGCGCTGCGCCGCGTCCTCGTAGAAGCCCATCGGCTCGGGGCCGCGCGGCAGCGCGCTGAGCAGTTCCATGCCCTGGATCACGCGGCCGACCTGGGTGATGTTGCGGTCCAGCTGCCGCGGCGACTGGCCGATCACCACGTACAGCTCGGCGCCGATGCTGCTGTCGTCCTCGATGTTGCGGCCGGCGCCGACCACGCCGTAGCAGTGCGCCATCCATGCCTTGCCGGCCTGCGCATCGCGCCCGGCGGCGAAGCCCTCGGCGAAGCCGACCTGCGGCGCCCAGCCGTCGGCGTCGGGCAGCACGTCGAAGGCCAGGCCCTTGGCATCGCGCTCGAACTCCGCGGGCAACTTGCGCCTGGCCGTGCCGAGCGGCCTGGCCTTGGCCGCATCGTCCGCGTCGGCGTCGCCGAACTGGACCACGAAGTTGTCCTGCACGCGGTAGATGCTGGTCCCGTCCCAGAAGCCTTCGCGGGCCAGGGTGCGGATGTTGGCGACGTGTCCGGGGGCGAAGCCGGGGGCCAGTTCGATCACCACCCGGCCGGCGGCCAGTTCCAGGTAGAGGGTGCTGTCGGGGTCGGGGGTGCGCCAGTCGGCGGCCGGGGACGCGTCCAGGATCTGCTGCGCGCTGCGGTAGGGTGGCGGGTCGGCCGC
>CAZBDE010000049.1:6096-15501 GCA_964490415.1 uncultured Pseudoxanthomonas sp.
GGCAAGCAGCAGGGCGGCGAGCAGGGCGGGGGCGGGAAGTCGGATGCGCATGGCGGGCCTCGGCGGGAAGGGTCCGATTCTGGCCGCCCAGCGGCGGCTTCGACAATGGCGGCTTTTGTAGGAGCTCCCTTCAGGGGCGACCCGAGGCGCCTGGACGCAGCTGCGTTTGACGCGACCCATCCGGAGATTCCGCGTCGAACGCGGCGCCTTCCCGCAGGATCGGGTCGCCCCTGAAGGGAGCTCCTACAAAGGCGGGACATCCGCGGAGGCGAGACGCTCGCTGGGTGACTAGTGGCACATACGCTATATCAAACTTCGCAATAGCATGGCCTCCAACCTAGTGGCGGATCCGCCCGGGAGGACGCAATGGTCGATTCCGAGGCCCACCTCAAGAAGTTCCAGAAGGAACTCAGCGCCGGCACCGTGTCGCTGGTCCTGCTGGCGGTGCTGGCGCGCGCCGGCGAACCGCTCTACGGCTACCTGATCGCCAAGCAGCTCGAGCGCACCGGCGACGGTGTGCTCGCCGGCAAGCAGAGCGCGCTGTACCCGGTGCTGCGCAACCTGGAGGGCGGCGGCTTGCTCGACAGCTTCGTCGAGCCGTCCGTGGCCGGCCCGCCGCGCCGCTACTACCGCATCACCGGGGCGGGCCGGCAGGTCCTGCAGTCCTGGGCCGCCGCCTGGCGCGCCACCCGCGATACCGTCGATTCCGCCCTGGAGGGGATCCCCGCATGAACGCCACGTCTTCCGCACGGCCGCTGCCGGCCACCATCCCCGAATACCTGGAGCAGCTGCGCGAGGCCCTGGCCGGCGCGGACAAGGCCATGGTCCAGGACGCGCTGTACGACGCCGAGGAATACCTGCGCTCGGAACTGGCGGAGAACCCGGACCGCTCCGAGGCCGAGGTCATCGCCGCGGTCGCCGGCAGCTACGGCGCACCGGAAGAAGTGGCCGACATCTACCGCGAGACCGAGGTGACCGTGAACCGCGCGCTGCGCCCGCCGGAGCCGCCGAAGCGGCGCTCGCTGGCCGGCCGATTCTTCGGCGTGGCCGCTGATCCGTACACCTACGGTTCGCTGTTCTACATGCTGCTGGCGCTGGCCACCGGCACCTTCTACTTCACCTGGGTGGTGACCGGCATGGGCCTGTCGCTGGGCCTGCTGGTGCTGATCATCGGCATTCCGTTGCTGCTGCTGTTCCTGATGTCGGTGCGGTTGCTGTCGCTGGTGGAGGGACGCATCGTCGAGACGCTGCTGGGCGTGCGCATGCCGCGGCGGCCGCTGTACACGCAGCGCGACAAGCCGTGGCTGACCCGGATCGGGGAGCTGTTCACCGACGTGCGCACCTGGACGGCGATGGGTTACATGCTGCTGATGCTGCCGCTGGGTTCGGCCTATTTCAGCTTCGTGGTCACGGCGGCGGTGCTGTCGCTGGCCTTGGTGGCGGCGCCGGTGCTGGTGTGGACGGGCGTCGCCCATCCGCATGCCGCGGTCGATGGCTGGCAGCTGCTGAACTATGGCGACGGCACGCTCGCCACGTCGCTGCCGGTGTGGGGCCTGCCGCTGGTGTTCGTCGCGGGGCTGCTGATGCTGTTCGTCACGCTGCACCTGGCGCGCCTGGTCGGCCGTTTCCACGGCTGGCTGGCGAAGCACCTGCTGGTGCGCGATCCGGTGGTTTGAGGGGGGAATGCGGGTGGGGATGCGGCGAGGTGGCGGGGTGGGTTGGTTGTGATGCCCCCTGCCGCTCATGTCCCCCGGTGCCGGCCTGCGGCCGGCACCTCCTCCTTTACTTCCCGTCAGGAGGCATCACAACCAACCCTTCCGACGTGGCTTTGCGCCTTTCGTAGAGCCGGGCTTGCCCGGCTGCACGTGCAGAACGCTCGCCAGCATGAGGCACTGTGGTGCGAGGCGTCCTGACGGGAAGTAAAGGAGGAGGCATCGGCCGCAGGCCGATGCCGGGGGACATGAGCGGCAGGACGCCTCGCGCCGCAGTGCCTGCGGCGACGCTTCCGCCAACGCGTCGGCTCCATCGCATTGCTCCACAAACAGAAAGCCCCGCTTGCAGGCGGGGCTTTCTTCTTTATCTGGGTGCGATCAGCCGTTGTACTTGGCGATGAATTCGAGCACCTGCGGATAGACCTTCTCGCGCCAGCGGCGGCCGCTGAAGATGCCGTAGTGGCCGGCGCCTTCGACGGTCATATGCTTCTGCCTCGTCTTCGGGATGCCCGTGCACAGGTCGTGCGCCGCCTCGGTCTGGCCCAGGCCGGAGATGTCGTCCAGCTCGCCCTCGATGGTCATCAGCGCCGCGCCCTTGATCGCCGCCGGCCTGACCAGCTCGCCGTTGACCTTCCACTCGCCGCGCGGCAGCAGGAATTCCTGGAACACCGTCCTGATCGTGTCCAGGTAGTACTCGGCCGGCATGTCCAGCACCGCGTTGTACTCGTCGTAGAAGTTCCGGTGCGAATCGGCGTCCTGCAGGTCGCCCTTGACCAGGTCCGAATAGAAATCCCAGTGCGACATGAAGTGGCGGCTGGGGTTCATCGCGATGAAGCCGGCGTGCTGCAGGAAGCCCGGATAGACCTCGCGGCCCTCGCCCGGGTAGGGCTGCGGCACCGTGTGGATCACGTTGTTCTCGAACCACGACAGCGGATTGCGCGTGGCCAGCCCGTTGACCTGGGTCGGGCTGCGGCGCGCGTCGATCGGCCCGCCCATCATCACCAGCGAGCGCGGCACCGCCTCGCCGCGCGCGGCCATCAGCGACACCGCGGCCAGCACCGGCACGGTCGGCTGGCACACGCTCATCACGTGCAGGTTCGCGGCGCCGATGTGGCGGATGAAGTCTTCGATGTAGGCGACGTAGTCCTCCAGGCCGAAGGCACCGTCCTCCACCGGCACCATGCGCGCATCGATCCAGTCGGCGACGTAGACCTTGTGGTCGCGCAGCAGGGTGCGCACCGTGTCGCGCAGCAGGGTGGCGTGGTGGCCGGACAGCGGCGCCACCACCAGCACCACCGGGTCGTCCTTGAGCGCGGCGATGACCTCGGCGTCGTCGCTGTAGCGCTTGAAGCGGACCAGGCGGCAGAACGGCTTGCGCAGTGCCTCCTGTTCCAGCACCGGTACCTTGTGCCCGGCGACCTCCACTTCATGGATGTTCCAGGGCGGCTTCTCGTAGTCCTTGCCGAGCCGGTGGACCAGCTCGTTGCCGGCGGCGATGCGCTCGGCGCCGGGCAGTGAGGAGGCCCAGCTGGAAGGGTTGGAGAAGATGCGCGAGTTGGCTTCGGCCAGATGGACCCAGGGGGCCATCATCGCGCGGTTGAGTTCGTGGAGCTGATAGAGCATCGAGGGGCCACGCCTGCGGCTGGGGTGTTGCATCGCACAATCCTAACCGCATTCGCGGCCTCGCGGCACCGGTGTCATGCCGATGCCGCGCTGCTGGAACATGAATACGGGCCGGGCCATGCATGGCCCGGCCCGTGAACCCGCATTGCGCCGGGATTACTCGTTCGCCGGGCGCAGCCAGGCGTAGAGCACGCCGCCGATCGCGCCGCCGATCAGCGGGGCGACCCAGAACAGCCACAGCTGGCCCAGCGCCCCGGAGCCGGCGAACAGGGCCACGCCGGTGGAGCGGGCCGGGTTCACCGAGGTGTTGGTGACCGGGATGCTGATCAGGTGGATCAGGGTCAGGGCCAGGCCGATGGCGATCGGGGCGAAGCCGGCCGCGGCCTTGTTGTGGGTGGCGCCCATGATCACCAGCAGGAAGAACGCGGTCAGCACCACTTCGCACAGGAGCGCGGCGCCGAGGGTGTAGCCGCCGGGAGAGAGCACGCCGTAGCCGTTCGTGGCGAACGTCCCGGCCGCGGTCGGGTCGATGCTGAAGCCGCCGCCACCGCGGGCGATCTGCAGCAGGATGAACCCGGCCACGATCGCGCCGAGCACCTGGGCGACGATGTACGGAAACAGGTCCTTGGCCGGGAAGCGTCCGCCGGCGGCCAGGCCCAGGCTCACCGCCGGGTTGAAGTGCCCGCCGGAAATGTGGCCGAAGGCATAGGCCCCGGTGAGCACGGTCAGGCCGAAGGCCAGGGCCACGCCGACGAAACCGATGCCCAGCGGATTGCCGTCGCCGCCGAACTTCGCCGCCAGCACCGCACTGCCACAACCACCCAGGACCAGCCACAGCGTGCCGAGGAACTCGGCCGTACAACGCTTCGTCAAAGTCATCGTCGTCCCCGTCGTTGACGCCCGGAATGGGCTGGCTGAGCCTACGCCGGCGCGCGGGCACAAGCGTTTCTTTCCGGTTAAGCGGGGGCCCGCCCCGGTGGCGGTGCCCTCGCGCGGCCGGCCGCCGGCCCCCGTCAGAGCGGCAACGAATCGGAGGGCCCATCGCGCCGCGACGCCAGCCGGTCCGCCAGCCGCGTCGGTTCCGGCAAGCGGTAACCGGCCAGGCAGCGCAGGGTCAGCTGCACCGCCGTCTCCAGCGAGACCCGGTGTCCCGGCGAAACGATCAGCGGATTGCAGCGCGGCTTGCTGCGCAGCGCGCAGCCGACGACCTCGCCGCGATGCACGATCGGACTGCGCGCGCCCCGTTCCGGCCCCGGCGCCTCGAACCGCCCCACCAGCAGCGTCTTCGCCACCCCCAGCGCCGGCAGCCCCGTGGCCACGCCGAAGTGCGCGGCGATCCCGAGCCGGCGCGGATGGGCGATGCCCTGTCCATCCACCATGGCCAGGTCCGGCGTCCGCGCCAGCATCGCCAGCGCCTGCAGCAGCGCCGGCAGCTCGCGGAAGCTGAGCAGGCCCGGTACGTACGGCATCGAGGTCGGAAGCCGGGCTACGTGCGCTTCCAGCGGCTGCAGGCTGTCGGCGTCGAGCAGCACCACCGCGGCACGGGTGGTCGCGCCCTGGTCCTCGAAGCCGACGTCGAAGCCGGCCACGGTACGCAGCGGCTCGGCGAGCGCGTCCTGCAGCGATACCTGCGCCGCCAGTTGCGCCTGCAGCGCGCGGGCGCCGGCGATGCTGCCGTCCCAGCCGGGAAAGGGATAAGACGCATGGGCCGTCATGCCGGGATTATCGCCACCCGTGCGGTGATGCCGGCGCGATGGGCCGACCCGGGCGCCGGAATGGCGATGCGACGGATGTATCCGCCGCCCGCCGCCTCACAGGTCGCTGATGTCGTTGTCGCGCCAGGGGTCGGGCAGGGACGACTGCGGGCAGTGCTCGGCGGTGTACTGCCAGCCGTATTCCTCGCTGCGGACGGTGAAGGCGGTGGGGCTGGCGATCCCGTAGGTCAGCGTCGCCGTCTCGGCTTCGCCGCCCGCGATGTCGCGGCAGGTCTGGGTGGCCGCGAAGGTGTCCGGCGCGGTCTGCTCGATCCGGGTGAACTCGCAGGCCTCGTGCGCGCCGTTGATGCCGGCGCTGCCGTGCAGCAGCAGCGTGGCGTTGGAGGCCTGCGCGCACGGGGTTCCGTCGCGCACGTAGAAGCCGCGTTCCAGCGGCAAGTGCTGGACGATGGCGGCAGGGGCCGCAGCGGCCGGTGGCGGGTCGGCCGTGGCGCTGGCCGGGGACTGCGCGCCGCAGGCGGCCAGCAGGCAGGCGGAAAGGACGAGCGGGCAGGTTTTCATCGGACCTCCGGTGGCCAGCCCGGGAACGGGCATCAAGACGCGTCGGACACCAGCGTAAAAACGCCGCCCACCGCCGCGGCCGGCCAGACCGTTGCGGGTACAATCCGCGTCCGTCCCCTTCGTCAAAACCGGAGATCCCCCCAGTGACCCGCAAGCTCGTCCTGCTGCGCCACGGCCAGAGCCAGTGGAACCTCGAGAACCGCTTCACCGGCTGGGTCGACGTCGACCTGACCGAACAGGGCCGCAACGAGGCCGCCGCCGGCGGCAGGCTGATGCGCGAGGAAGGCCTGCGCTTCGACGTCGCCTACACCTCCACGCTCAAGCGCGCGATCCGCACGCTGAACCTGGCGCTCGGCGAACTGGACCAGGACTGGCTGCCGGTGCACAAGAGCTGGCGCCTCAACGAACGCCACTACGGTGCCCTGCAGGGCCTGGACAAGGCCGAGACCGCGGCCAGGCACGGCGAGGAACAGGTCAAGATCTGGCGCCGCTCCTACGACATCCCGCCGCCGCCGATGCCGCTGGACGATCCCGGCCATCCGGCCAACGACCCGCGCTACGCCGGCCTGGACCGCAACGCGCTGCCGTCGACCGAATCGCTGGCCACCACCCTGGAGCGGGTGCTGCCGTACTGGCACGACGCGATCGCGCCTTCGCTCAAGGCTGGCCGGACCGTGCTGGTGGCCGCGCACGGCAACTCGCTGCGCGCGCTGTACAAGTACCTCAACGATGTCTCGAAGGAGGAAATCCTCGAGCTCAACATCCCCACCGGCATCCCGCTGCTGTTCGAGCTGGACGACGAGCTGAAGGTGCAGTCGTACCGCTACCTTGGCGATCCCGAGGCGGCCAGGCGTGCGGCCGAGGCGGTGGCCAACCAGGGCAAGGCGAAGTAACCGCATTCCTCGATCGCTGCGCGCTTGACGACACCCGGCTCCGGCCGGGTGTCGTCGTTTCGGGGCGGGGCGCCACCTCCGCGTTGTTGTGTAATGATATTGATTCGCATTTAATATGCGGGCAGATCCGACTCCGGAGCCGACCTTCCGGTCGCCTTCGCTCCTTGCCCACCCCCATTCGACAAGGCACCTCCCGCCGATGCGTCCGACCCGTTCCTCCTGCCCGGCGGCCACCCGCCACCCGGCTTCCCGCGTGCTGGCCCGCGGCAGCCTGCCGTTCGCGATCGCCCTGGCCCTGTCCATTCCGGCCGCGGCGCTGGCCGCGCCACAGGAAGCTGTCGACGCTGCCGCCTCGACCACCGAGCTGGACGCGGTCATGGTCGTCGCCCAGCGCGCCAACCGGGTCAGCAACGGCGCGACCAACCTGGACCTGGACATCAAGGACACCCCGCAGTCGATCAGCGTGGTGAGCGGGGAGCACATGCGCCAGTTCGGCGCCAACAGCGTCAACGATGCCCTGCGCCTGGCGACCGGCGTGCAGGTCGACGAGTGGGAGACCAACCGCACCAGCTACAGCGCGCGCGGCTTCGACATCCTGAACACCCAGATCGACGGCGTCGGCATGCCCAACAACTGGGGCATCGCCACCGGTGCGATGGATACCTTCGGCTACGAGAAGGTGGAAGTGATCCGCGGCGCCAACGGCCTGCTGACCGGCGTCGGCAACGCCGCCGGCACCATCAACTACGTGCGCAAGCGCCCGACCAACGAGGTGCAGGGCACGCTCGGCCTCGGCTACGGCTCGTGGGACACGCTGCGCGCCGAAGCCGACTATTCGACCCCGTTCACCGACGACGGCACCTGGGCCGGGCGCGTGGTCGCCGCGCACGAGGACGGCGGGTCGTGGCTGCAGGCCAACGAGAACAGCCGCGACTTCCTCTACGGCGTGGTCGACGGCCAGGTCGGCGGGAACGGCACCCTGGCGGTCGGCTATTCGTACCAGCGGGCCAAGTCCGACGGCATCATGTGGGGCGCGCTGCCCTTCATGAACAGCGACGGCACCCAGAACGAATGGCCGCGCGATGCCACGACCACGCAGGACTGGACGTACTGGAACACCACCGAGCAGACCGCCTTCGCCGAGTACACCCACCAGCTGGGCACGGACTGGCAGTTGAAGGCCTCGTACAACTACCGCCGCTCCGAAGGCGACGAGCGGATGTTCTACGCCTACGACGGGCAGGGCACCGGCCTGGATCCGGACACCGGCCTGGGCCTGGTCGGCTACCCGTGGGGCGGCAACGACGCGTCCAGCGCGCACCTGGGTGCGATCAGCCTCGACGGCCGCTTCGAACTGTTCGGCCGCGAGCAGCAGGCGATGCTGGGCGCCAGCGTCTCGCGCGGCGAAGGCAACAGCTGGGAGCGCAGCGCCGACTCCGCCTCGCCCGCGTGGGGCCCGCTGCCGCCGTTCCCGTTCCCGACCGACGCCATTCCCGAGCCGGCGTGGAGCGATCCTTCGCTCTACTCGGTGCTGAACCAGCGGCTCGAGCGCGTGTTCGGCGCCACCCGGATCTCGCTCAGCGACCGCTTCAACGCCATCGTCGGCGCCAACTATGCCCGGTACCGCCGCGACGGCACGTCGTACGCGCTCACCTTCGACCAGACCACCAGCCACACCAGCCCCTACGCCGGCCTGACCTTCGATTTCACCGGCAGCGTGCTGGGCTACGTCAGCTATTCGGACATCTACCAGCCGCAGGACCAGGTCGACGCGAACGACCGCTACCTCGACGCCAGCAAGGGCGTGAACTACGAGGCCGGGATCAAGGCCGAGTGGCTGGACCATCGCCTGCTGACCACGCTGGCCGTGTTCAAGGCCGACCAGCAGGGACTGGCCACGCCGACCGGCCAGTACAACGAGTACGGGCAGACCATCTATGCGCCGGTGGACGTGAAGTCCAAGGGCGTCGAGTTCGAGGCGGTCGGCAGGCTCACCGGCAACCTGGACCTGGTGGCCGGCTACACCGCGCTGGAGCTGGACGGCCTGAATGGCGAGGACACCTATCCGTGGGTGCCGCGGCGCACCGCGAACCTGATCCTGAGCGCGCGCGCGCCGGGCTACGCCGCGCTGTCGTACGGCATCGGCGGGCGCTGGCAGAGCGAGGTCTCCAACATGGAGAGCAGCGGCTTCACCGTGCGCCAGCCCAGCTACGCCGTGCTCAACGGCTTCATCGGCTGGGATTTCGTCGACAACGCCAGCGTGCGCCTGAACGTCAACAACCTGTTCAACGAGAAGTACATCAGCACCCTGCGCTACAGTGGCTTCTACGGTGCGCCGGGCAACTACACCGTCACCCTGAACTGGTGGTTCTGAGCCACGCACCGGCCCGCGCCACGACACCCGCCCCACGCCATGTCCCGCATGCCCGCCACCCCGGCTTCCTTCAGCGTCCCGCGCCTGCACCTTGCAGCGCGCGTGGGCGCGGCCGTGCTCGGCGGCTACGCCTTCGCCTGGGGCTTCATCGCCGCGGCCATGGCCTTGCTGTTCAAGGCCGGGATGGAATTCCACGACGCCGAGTTCCTGGCCAGCGCGCTGGGCCTGCTGGTGTTCCTGGCCGCGTTCCTGTGGACGATCGCCACGAAACGCCGCCTGGTGCTGGCCTGGGCGGTGCTGGCCGGCGGCGGCGCGCTGATGGCCGCCACCGGCTCGCTGGTGCAGGCCACCATCGCATGAGGGCAGGGGCATGAAGCGGGGAGAGTCGGTCGTGTTCCAGAGCTTCCGCCAGGCGATGGCCTGGCTGCACACCTGGTTCGGCCTGGTGCTGGGCTTCGTGCTCATGGCCGCGTTCTTCTTCGGCGCGCTGTCGGTGTTCGACCGCGAGATCGACCGCTGGGCGATTC
>CAZBDE010000050.1:0-15164 GCA_964490415.1 uncultured Pseudoxanthomonas sp.
CAGCCCAACGACCGCTACGAGAACGCCTGGCACACCGACGCCACCTGGCGCGAGGCGCCGCCGTTCGGCTGCGTGCTGCGCTGCGTGGAATGCCCGCCCACCGGCGGCGACACGATGTGGGCGAACATGGCGCTGGCCTACGAGAAGCTGCCCGACCACGTCAAGCAGCAGATCGCCGGCCTGCGCGCCCGGCACAGCATCGAGGCCACCTTCGGCGCCGCGATGCCGATCGAGAAGCGGCTCGCGTTGAAGGCGCAGTTCCCGGACGCCGAACATCCGGTGGTGCGCACGCACCCGGAGACCGGCGAGAAGATCCTGTTCGTCAACGCCTTCACCACCCATTTCACCAATTTCCACACGCCGGACCGCGTGCGCTACGGTCAGGACTACACCGACGGCGCTCCGCTGCTGCTGCAGTACCTGATCAGCCAGGCGCGGATCCCCGAGTACCAGGTGCGCTGGCGCTGGACGCCGGACAGCATCGCCATCTGGGACAACCGCAGCACGCAGCACTACGCCGTGATGGATTACCCGCCCTGCCACCGCAAGATGGAGCGGGCCGGAATCATCGGCGACGTGCCGTACTGAGCCGCGCCACCGCCTCGCCGCGCCACCCACGGAGAAGACCATGAATTTCCTCGATGGATCGTTGTTCCCCGAGAACCAGCAGAAGCTGGTGATCACCGTTGCGCCGTACGGTCCGGAGTGGATGCCGTCCGACTTCCCGGAAGACATCCCGGTGACGATGGAAGAGCACATCCAGAAGGCGGTCGACTGCTACAACGCCGGCGCCAGCGTGCTGCACCTGCACGTGCGCGAACTCGACGGCAAGGGCTCCAAGCGCCTGTCGATGTTCAACGAACTGCTGGCCGGCATCCGCGCCCGCGTGCCGGACATGATCCTGCAGGTCGGCGGCTCGATCTCGTTCGCGCCGGAAGGCGACGGCGAGGTCGCCAAGTGGCTGTCCGACGACACCCGGCACATGCTGGCCGAACTGACGCCGGCGCCGGACCAGGTCACCATCGCCATCAACACCAACCAGATGAACGTGGTCGAGCAGATGTGCGAGGCCGACGTCGCCGGCACCAGCCTGGGCACGCCGGAGGGCTACCGCGCCTACCGCGAGATGACCATCCCGGCCGGCCCGGAATGGGTCGAGGAGCACATCCGCCGGCTGTCCGCCAACGGCATCCAGACCCACTTCCAGCTGGCCAACATCACCCAGCTGGAGACGGTCGAGCGGATGATGCGCAAGGGCACCTGCAACGTGCCGCTGATCCTGACCTGGGTCGCGATCGGCGGCGGTTTCGACGCGCCCAACATCTACAACCTGGCCAATTTCGTCCGCGCCTGCCCGGACGGTTCGGTGCTGACGCTGGAGTCCTCGATGCTCAACGTGCTGCCGCTGAACATGATGGCGATCGCGATGGGCCTGCACGTGCGCTGCGGCAACGAGGACAACATCTGGACCCAGCGCCGCGACCGCAAGATGGGCAGCGTCGAGCAGATCGAGCAACTGGTGCGGATCGCCAAGGAGTTCGGCCGCGACGTCGCCACTGCCGCCGAGGCGCGTGAGATCTACAAGATCGGCACCTTCTACCGGGACGCCGACCAGACGCTGGCGGAGAACGGCTTCGCGCCGAACCGCCGGCCGTTCTGGAAGGGCGTGCCAACGGCCGCCTGAGCCGCAGTCCACCATCGGTAGCACGACATGGTGTACCACTCCCTTCCGATCCACGGCGACGACGATCCGGGCGCGCGCATCCCGCGCCGCTACGCCTGGGTCGTGTTCGCGCTGACTTTCGGCCTGCTGCTGTCGGACTACATGTCCCGGCAGGTGCTGAACGCGGTGTTCCCGCTGCTCAAGGCCGAGTGGGCGCTGACCGATGCCCGGCTTGGCCTGCTCAGTGGCATCGTCGCCTTGATGGTGGGGCTGCTGACCTTCCCGCTGTCGCTGCTGGCCGACCGCTTCGGACGGGTGAAGAGCCTGACGATCATGGCCATCGTCTGGAGCCTGGCCACGCTGGCCTGCGCCCTGGCGCAGAACTATCCGCAGATGCTGGCGGCGCGTTTCCTGGTCGGTGTCGGCGAGGCGGCCTATGGCAGCGTCGGCATCGCCGTGGTGCTGTCGGTGTTCCCCAAGCACATGCGGGCGACGCTGACCGGCGCCTTCATGGCCGGCGGCATGTTCGGTTCGGTGCTGGGCATGGCCCTGGGCGGCGCCATCGCCGCCAGCATGGGCTGGCGCTGGGCGTTCGCGGCCATGGCCTTGTTCGGCCTGGCGCTGGCGCTGGTCTATCCGATCGTCGTCCGCGAGAAGCGCATCGCGCCGCCGCCGCGGGCCGGCGATACCGGTCCGATCGCCACGGCACCGGCGGCCAAGGTGCCGCTGCGCCACCTGGTCAACAGCCGCTCGGTGCTCGGCGCCTACGTCGGCAGCGGCCTGCAGCTGTTCGTGGGCGGCACCGTCATCGTCTGGATTCCCAGCTACCTCAACCGCTACTACGCGATGGCGACCGATGCCGCCGGCGGCGTCGCGGCCATGATCGTGCTGGTCGCCGGCCTGGGCATGATCGTCTGCGGCATGCTCAGCGACCGCCTGTGCCGGAGCGGACCGGAGCGCAAGTTCGCCCTGGCCATCGGCTACAGCCTCGGCAGCTGCCTGCTGCTGTCGCTGGCCTTCGCGCTGCCGCACGGCACGCCGCAGTTGCTGATGATCGCCCTGGGCATGTTCCTGGCGGCAGGCACCAGCGGGCCCGCAGGGGCGATGGTCGCCAACCTTACGCCGCTGCCGATCCACGGCACCGCCTTCGCCATGCTGACCCTGGTGAACAACCTGCTGGGACTGGCCGCCGGACCGCTGGTCACCGGCCTGCTCGCCGATGCCTTCGGCCTGGCGCTGGCGTTCCAGCTGGTGCCCCTGGTCAGCCTGGCCTCGGCCGCGGTGTTCTGGTTCGCCAAGCAGCATTACCTGGCCGACGTCCAGCGGGTGGGGCGCCCGCACGGCCTGGGCGCCGGTACGGAGGCGTCGGCTTGAGCGACGGGAAGCGACTCACGGTCGGCATCGATTTCGACCTGGTCTGCCCCTGGTGCTTCATCGGCAAGCGCCAGCTCGACCGCGCGCGCGACCTGTTCGCGCAACTGCACCCCGACGTCGTCGTGGCGCGGGTGTGGCATCCGGTCCAGCTGCTGCCCGACGTGCCGGAGCAGGGCTTGCCCTTCGCGGAGTTCTACCAGCGACGCCTGGGCTCGCCGGAAGCGGTGCGGCAACGGCAGCAGCAGGTCGTACAGGCGGCCCGGAACGCCGGTCTCGACATCGACCTGGCCCGGATCCAGCGGATGCCCAATACGGCGCGGGCACATGAACTGCTGCGCCGGGTCGCGTGCCTGGGCGAGCCGGACCTGTATGAAACATTGCTCGAACGCCTGTTCGCCGCCTACTTCCAGCGCGGTGAGGACATCGGCGATGCCGCGACCCTGCAACGGCTGGCGGCGGAAGTCGGTGTGACGGCTGACCGGATTGCCGATGCCGCGCTCGCTGCCGCGGCTCCGGCCGGACGTGCCATGAGCGGCGTGCCGCACTTCGTGTTCAACCAGCGCCTGGCCCTGTCCGGGGCGCAGGAGGCCGCCATCCTGGTCGCGGCCATGCGCCGGGCGATGCTGGCGCCGGTCCCGCCCGCGGCCGTATGAACCGCTTGCGGATCTCCTTGGGGCGGTATCTGCCTGGCCTGCTGGCCAGCGTGGTCGTCGCCATCGCCGCGCGCTCGCTGGCCAGCCAGTACGGCGCGCCGGTGATGCTGTTCGCGCTGCTGCTCGGCATGGCGATGAACTTCCTGTCGGCCGACGGCCCCTGCAAGCCGGGCATCGACCTGGCCGCGCGCGGCGTGCTGCGCCTGGGCGTGGCCCTGCTCGGCACGCGCATCACCCTGGAGCAGATCGCCTCCCTGGGCTGGCATCCGGTGCTGGTGGTGGTGGTCTCGGTCGTGACCACCATCGTCGTGTCGATGCTGGTGGCGCGCGCGATGGGCTTCAATGTGCTGTTCGGCCTGCTTTCCGGCGGCGCGACCGCCATCTGCGGCGCGTCCGCGGCCCTGGCGCTGGCGGCGGCCCTGCCGGCGCATCCGGGCAAGGAGCGCGCGACCCTGTTCACCGTCATCGGCGTCTCGGCGCTGTCGACCGCGGCGATGATCGTCTACCCGATGATCGTGCGCGCGCTCGGGCTGGAACCGATCGATGCCGGCGTGTTCATCGGCGGTACGATCCACGACGTCGCCCAGGTGGTCGGTGCGGGTTACAGCCTGTCGCACGAGATCGGCGACATCGCCACCGTGGTGAAGCTGCTCCGCGTGGCCATGCTGCTGCCGGTCATCCTCGTCGCGGTGATGATCACCCGCGCCGGCGGTGGACACGGGAGCGGCAAACGTCCGCCCCTGCTGCCCTGGTTCGCGGTGGCCTTCCTTGGGCTGGCGGTGCTCGGCAGCCTCGGTGCGATCACGCCGCCATTGCAGAAGTTCGGCAGCGACCTGTCGACCTGGTGCCTGGTGACGGCGATCGCCGCACTGGGTATGAAAATACAGATCAAGGAGCTGACCACGGTCGGCATCAAGCCGGTGCTGCTGATGCTCGGCGAAACCGTGTTCCTCGCGGCCCTGGTGCTGGGGCTGTTGCGGCTGGGGGCCTGACGCCCCGGCATACCGTTGTGAACAGGAATATCCCATGACCGACGACACCACCGTCCTGATCGTCCCGGGCCTGCGCGACCATGTACCGGAGCACTGGCAGACCCTGCTGGCGGCCAGGCTGCCCCGGGTGCACACCGTGCCGCCGCTGGAGCACGACAGGCTCAGCCGCGCCGCGCGCGTCGATGCGCTGGACCGTGCACTGTCCGCGATCGATGGTCCGGTCGTCCTGGTCGCGCACAGTGCGGGCGTGATGATGGTCGCGCACTGGGCCCGGCTGTCCAGGCCGGACCGTCCGATCAAGGGCGCGCTGCTGGCGACGCCGGCCGACGTCGAAAGCCCGTTCCCGGCGGGCTACCCGACGACGGAAGCGCTGGACGAACACGGCTGGCTGCCGATCCCGCGCAGCCCGCTGCCGTTCCCGAGCCTGCTGGCGGCCAGCCGCAACGACCCGCTGTGCGCGTTCGCGCGGGCGCAGGCGCTGGCGCAGGACTGGGGCAGCGAGCTCGTGGATATCGGCGCGGTCGGCCACCTCAATCCGGCCGCGGGTTTCGGCGAGTGGCCGCAGGCGCTGGAGCTGATCGGCCGGCTCGACTGCTGAGCGGGATCGAGCGGCGGGGGAGGCCCATGTGGCATCGCCCGGGCCGGTGCGCGGTGCGCCCGGCCCCAGACGGCGCCTCGCGGTTCCGTTGCCCCGAGGTCGCGGTCATGCCGGCTCCTACAAGGTGGCCTGCCGCGTGGTTGTGTGCAGGAGCGGATTCCAGCCCGCGAACCGACGCCGTCGCCCGGAGGCTCAGGCCTCGGGAAAGCTGTAGTCGCGGAACTGCTCGCGCAGCGCGGCCTTGAGCAGCTTGCCGGTGGCGGTGTGGGGCAGTTCCCGTACGAACAGCACGTCGTCAGGCAGCCACCACTTGGCGACGCGACCTTCGAGGTAGTGCAGCACCGTCTCGCGCTCCAGGGTCTGGCCGGGCTTGACCACCACCAGCAGCAGCGGCCGCTCCTGCCACTTCGGGTGGGCGATGCCGATCACCGCGGCTTCGGCGACCAGCGGGTGTCCCATGGTCGCGTTCTCGATGGCGATCGAGGAGATCCATTCGCCGCCGGACTTGATCACGTCCTTGGAGCGGTCGGTGATGTGCATGTAGCCATCCGGATCGATGGTCGCCACGTCGCCGGTATCGAACCAGCCCTCGTCGTCCAGGATCGGGCCGCCTTCGTCGCGGTAGTAGGCGCGTGCGACCCAGGGGCCGCGGATCTTCAGGTGGCCGGCCGCCTGGCCGTCGTGCGGCAGGGTCCGGCCTTCGTCGTCGGTCAGTTTCAGGCGGACGCCGAACACGGCGCGGCCCTGCTTGGTCTGGACCTGCAGCCGCTCTTCCAGCGGCAGGGAACGGTGCTGCGGCAACAGGTTGCAGACCGTGCCGACCGGCGAGGTTTCGGTCATGCCCCAGGCATGCACGACGAAGGCGCCGAAGTCCCGTTCGAACGCCTCGGCCATCGCCCGCGGCGCTGCGGCGCCGCCGATCACGACCCGGCGCAGCGCCAGCTCGTCGACGGGCTTCAGGTTCGCGGCCGACACGTGCTGCAGCAGCATGAGCCACACCGTCGGCACGCCCAGTGCCAGGGTGACCTGCTCGTCGCGCAGCAACGCATAGACGCTGGCGCCGTCCAGGGCCGGACCGGGCAGCACCAGCCTGGCGCCGCACATCGCGGCCGCGTACGGCATGCTCCAGGCATTGACGTGGAACATCGGCACGACCAGCAGCGCGGTTTCGTCGCGGGACAAGGCCAGGCTGTCGACGGTGCAGGCGCCGAAGGCGTGCAGCACGGTCGAGCGGTGCGAATACAGCACGCCCTTGGGCTTGCCGGTGGTGCCGGAGGTGTAGCACAGCGAGGCGGCCGCGCCTTCGTCCAGCTCGGGCCAGGCGTAGTCGTCGGACTGCGCCGCCAGCAGGTCCTCGTAGCACAGCAGCCCCGGGATCGAGGACTCGGGCATGTGCGCGCGGTCGGTCATCAGCACGAAGGCGCGCACACTTTTCAGTTGCGGCGCCAGTTTCTCCACCAGCGCCACGAAGCTCAGGTCGAAGCACAGCACGGTGTCTTCGGCGTGGTTGACGATGTACTCGAGCTGCTCGGGGAACAGGCGCGGGTTGACCGTGTGCAGCACGGCGCCCATGCCCGACACGCCGAAGTACAGCTCCATGTGCCGGTAGCCGTTCCAGGCCAGGGTCGCGACCCGGTCGCCCTGGCGCACGCCGAGCGCGGCCAGCGCATTGGCGGCCTGCTTCGAGCGCCGGTGGATGTCGCGCCAGGTGCAGCGGTGGATCGGTCCTTCGACCGTGCGCGAGACGATCCCGGCGTCGGGATGGGCGACCGCGGCATGCTCGATCAGCGACGAGACCAGCAGCGGGTGTTCCTGCATCAAACCGTACATGTCAGACCTCCACCTTGCGCAGCAGGAAATGCGAGAGCGCGGGAATGAGTACCAGGGCGCCGACCATGTTCCACAGGAACATGAAGGTGAGCAGGATGCCCATGTCGGCCTGGAACTTGATCGGCGAGAACGTCCAGGTGACCACGCCCGCCGCCAGGGTGACGCCCACCAGGGCCACGACCTTGCCGGTGAACATCAACGCATGCCGGTAGGCGGCGGCGAGCGGCACGCCGGCCCGCTGCTGGGCCAGCTGCACGCTGAGCAGGTACAGCGCGTAGTCGACGCCGATGCCGGCGCCGAGCGCGATCACCGGCAGGGTCGCCACCTTGACGCCGATGCCGAGCCCGACCATCAGCGCCTCGCACAGGATCGAGGTCAGCATCAGCGGCAGCACCGCCACGACCACCGCGCGCCAGCTGCGGAAGGCGACGAAGCACAGCAGCGCCACCGCGCCGTACACGTACAGCAGCATCATGCGGCTGGCGCGGCCGACCACCTCGTTGGTCGCGGCCTCGATGCCGGCCGAGCCGGCCGCCAGCTTGAAGGTCACGTCCGCGTCGTTGTGCCGCGCGGCGAAGTCCTCGGCGATCGCGGCCACGCGCTTGAGCGAGGCCGCCTTGTGGTCGGAGAGGTAGGCGATCACCGGCAGCACCGAACATTCGGTGTTGAACAGGTCCGGGTTCAGCACCGTGGCTTGCTGGCCCGAATAGTTGATCACGCCCTGGTTGCGGTTGAGCGTGAGCCACTTCGGGTTGCCCTCGAACGAGCCGGCGGTGATGTTGCGCACCGCGTCGGCCAGCGACACCGTGGTCTGCACCGAGGGGTCCTGCTGCAGCGCCCAGCCCAGGCGGTCGGCCTGCACCAGGGTCTTGTAGTTGAGGCAGGCATCGTCCGGCGTCTGCACGATCACCGCGAACAGGTCGCTCGACAGCGCGTAGTTGGCGGTGATGTAGGCGTTGTCGCGGTTGTAGCGCGAATCCTTGCGCAGCTCGGGCGCGCCCGGGTCCAGGTCGCCGATCTGCAGGCCGCGGCTGATCCACAGGCCGCCGGCCGCCAGCACCACCGCGCAGGCGATCGCGCCCACCGCCCAGCGCCGCTCGGTGAAGCGTTCGAGCAGGTTCCAGACCACCCCCAGGCCGCGGCCACGCGCCTGCTCGGTGTCCTCGCGCAGGCTGCGCGCCGCCGCCGCCGGGCTGACGCCGGTGTAGGACAGCAGCACCGGCAGCAGGATCAGATTGGTGAACACCAGCACGCCGACGCCGATGCTGGCGGTCAGCGCCAGTTCCTTGATCACCGGGATGTCGATCACCATCAGCACGGCGAAACCCACCACGTCGGCGAGCAGCGCGGTCAGGCCGGCCAGGAACAGGCGGCGGAAGGTGTAGCGGGCGGCGACCAGGCGGTGGGTGCCGCGGCCGATGTCCTGCATGATGCCGTTCATCTTCTGCGCGCCGTGGCTGACGCCGATGGCGAAGATCAGGAACGGCACCAGCACCGAGAACGGATCGAGCTCGAAGCCGAGCAGCTGCACCAGGCCCAGCTGCCAGGACACGGCGACCACCGAGCAGGCGACCACCAGCAGGGTGCTGCGCACGCAGCGGGTGTACAGGAAGATGATCAGCCCGGCGATCACGGCCGCGGCGAGGAAGAAGCTGGCGACCTTGACCAGGCCTTCGATCAGGTCGCCGACCAGCTTGGCGAATCCGATCACGTGGACCTTGGTCTTGCCGGTGCCGCCGTCCTCGTATTTTGTGCGGATGCGCTGTTCGAGCTCCTGCGAGAACGCGTGGTAGTCCAGCCGCTGGCCGGTGTCGGCGTTGGTCTCGAGCAGGGGCACGAACACCATGCTCGAGCGGAAGTCGTTGGCCACCAGGTTGCCGACGATGTTGGCGCGGCGGATGTTGAGCTTGAGCGCGTCCACCGACGCGGGCGAGCCGTCGTAGTTGTCGGGCATCACCGGCCCGCCGACGAAGCCTTCCTCGTTGACCTCGCTCCAGCGCACCGCCGGCGTCCAGATCGACTTCATCCAGGCGCGGTCGACGTCGCGCATCAGGAACAGCTCGTCGTTGACCTGCTTGAGGACTTCCAGGTATTCCGGGTCGAAGATGTCGCCGTCGGTGTTCTCGACCACCACCCGCACCGAATTGCCCAGGCCGCGCAGGCTGCCGCGGGTTTCCAGGTAATTCTTCACGTACTCGTGGCCGTGCGGAATCATCTTCTCGAAGCCGGCGTTGATCGTCAGCTTCGTGGCCTGGAAGCCGAGCAGCAGCGTCAGCAGCAGGCAGGCGAAGACGATCCAGCGCCGGTTGTTGAAGATGGAGCGCTCGAAGAAGTGGCCCGAGTGGTGGTCGAAGTCCTCGATGGAGCGGACGACCGGCATCTCGTCGGGCAGGGAGTGGGACGTGTTCAAGCGGAATCCTTGCGGGCGTGCGGGTTACTGCGGATCGATGCGGGTCGGCAGGCGTTCGACGCGCACGCCGCGCAGGCCGCTCAGGACCAGGGTGTCGCCGTAGGCGGCGATGCCGGCGTAGGACATCGGCGCCTCCAGCGCGAGCCGGCGGAAGCTGGCGCCGTCGTCGTCGCTGACCAGGACGTCGCCGGCCTGCGAACACAGCAGCAGGCGGCCGTCGGCCAGCACCTGGCCGCCGGTGATCGAGGCGGTGACGCCGGTAGCCGCCGCTTCCCAGGTCTGGCCGCCGTCGAGCGACCGGTATGCGGTGCCGCGCAGGCCGTAGGCGAGCACCAGGCCGGGTTTGGCCAGCAGGCCGAACCAGCTGCCGTCATAGGGCGTCTGCAGCGCGACGAAGCGGCCGGCGTCGGCATCCAGGCGCAGGGCCAGGCCCAGTTCGCCGGCGATGTACACGCCATCGCTGCTGCCGCGGATGCCGTACAGGTGGTAGAAGCGTTCGTTCTGCGTGCGCTCGACCCAGGGTTCCCAGGTCGTGCCGCCATCGCGGGTATGAAAGACCAGGTTGTAGGCGCCGACGACGAAACCCTGTTGCGCATCGGCGAACCAGACGTCGAGGAAGGGCAGGCTCGGCCCCTCCGCCACCGCGCGCTCGGCCTCGGTCCGCAGGGACTCGAGCACGGACGGGTCGGTGTCGGCGGGCAGGTTGTTCACATGCTCGAGCACGAGCGCATTGGCGCGGCGGCCGTCCAGTTGCACCTCCCAGGAAGCGCCGCCATCGCGGGTGTGCAGCACCACGCCTTCGTGGCCCACCGCCCAGCCCAGCTTCGCGTCGACGAAGAACAGCGCGGTCAGGTCGGCGCTGACCGGGACGGTGGCCTGTTGCCAGGTCGCGCCGGCGTCGTCCGAGTACACGACGTGTCCGCGCGCGCCGGCGGCGACCAGGCGCTGGCCGGCGACGGCGCTGGCCTGCAGCAGGCGCTGCGTGGCCAGCGAGCTTTGCGTGGCAGGCTGGTCGAGCACGTCGACGAAACGCCCGTCGGATGCGGACGATGCGGCGAACAGCGTCGCAACGCCGAGCAGGGCGGCCAGTCCGAACGGAGTGGCCAGGCGTCGGGCAGGGGAATTCATGGGCGGAGTATGTCCAGCTGTGGGGCTGCCCGGAAAATACGGGCTCCGGCGGCGGGTCGGCCGCCGCCGGAGCTCCGGGCTTCAGGGCTCAGCGGATGCCGGCACCGGCCAGGGCATCGGGCGACCACTGGTTGGCCGGCAGCGGGTCGGTGTAGGTCACACCTTCGTACGGGCCCATCAGGAAGCTGACGTTGTAGACGCCGGAGGTCAGGTCGTAGAACACCTGGGTCTCGGCGTTCGGGGTCTTCGCGTCGTAGCTCGGAGCCATGTGCGCGAAGGAAGCGCGGTACAGCCGGCCGCTGGCGTCGTACTGGTCCGCCGACAGCGCGGTCCAGCTGTCCTCGTCCAGGTAGAAGGTGCGGCGGGCGTAGATGTGGCGCTTGCCCGGCTTCAGCGTCGCTTCCACGACCCAGACGCGGTGCAGTTCCCAGCGCACCAGGTCAGGGTTGAGGAAGTGCGGGGTGGTGACTTCGGCCGCGTTCTTGTGCGTGGTCAGCCGGTAGGTGTTGTACGGGACCAGCACTTCCTTCTTGCCGACCAGCTTGAAGTCGAAGCGGTCCATCGCGCCGTTGAAGATCCACGAATCGTCGTAGGTCGCCGAGCCGGCGGTACCGGGGTTCGGGGTGTCGTAGGAGATGTCGGGCGCGAGCTTGACCCGGCGCTGGCCCGGCAGGTACAGCCAGGCGCGGCGCGGCCGCAGGAGCGGGTTGACCACGTCCACCGCCATCAGCGCTTCGCCGGCGCGGCGGGCCGGGGCGTTGTAGAAGATCTTGGTGCGGAAGTAGACGTCGGTTTCCGCGGCCGGCTGGGTGTTCTTCGGGTCGTAGTACGGGTACTCGACGTACAGCTTGCCGCTGGTGGCCAGCGCCGGCTTGCCGGAGGCGTCCACGTTCCAGTTGTCGTAGCGGAAGTTGCTGGCGACGCCGACGTAGCGCAGCAGGTGGTTCCACATCGCCTCGTTGCCGTCCTTGGGGATCGGGAACGGATAGCCGCCGATGGCGCCGGAAATGCCCAGGCCGCCGTTGCTGGTGCTGGCGCGGGTCGCGTTCGCGGCCGTGGCGTCCAGCACGCGGTCGGGCAGGGATACCGTGCGGTGGGTCGGATACACGTCGATGCGGTAGTTCGGGTACTTCTTCAGCAGTTCCCGCGCGCCCACCGTCAGCTGCGCCTCGTACTGCGCCATGTTCTTGGAAGTGATGGTCAGGCGCGGCTTTTCGCCGGCGAAGGGGTCGGGACGGATGGTGCTGCCGGGCTTGAAGCTCGCCGGCGGCGTGGTCAGGCCGCCGGTATAGGCCGGGATGGTGCCGTCGGCATTGCCGGCGGCCTCGGCGCCGATGCGGGTCAGGCGCTTGCCCAACTGCTGGGCTTCCTCGGGGCTGACCGCCGCCTGGGCGGTGCCGAGGGCGGCCAGCAGTGCGCCGGCCAGGAAAGTCTTGGCGTATTTCATGGAGTGCTCCTAATGGGATGCCTGGACGGTGGTCAGAGGGTGGTCTTGAAAGTCAGGACCACGAAGCCACGGTCGGTGAGCAGCGAGTTGGCGCCGCCGCTGGAGGTGATCATGCCGAGCGGGTTGGTGGTGACCTCGCCCAGGAAGTCCACGTACTTGAGGTCGAAGCGGTACCTCGACCGCAGGTCGAGCGCCAGGCCGACGGCATAGCTGCCGGCGCCTTCGTTGCCGCCCAGCAGCACGGCGGAATTGCCGCTCAGGCCGCGGGAGTAGCTGATCGGCACGGACAGGTCGGCGCCCGGGAAGATCTGGTACGTGGTCGGCGTGAAGTTGATCGCCAGGCCGTAGAAGTCCTTGGTCACCTTGTCCTTCGGAGTCACCGGGGTGCCGGCGGGGCCGACGGCGACGTAGCCGTCGCGGCCCTTGAAGACCGCCGCGCCCGAGGTGACGTCGCTCCAGTGGTTCCAGGTCAGCTCGACGATCAGGTTGGCCGAATCCCATAGCGGGGTCTCGCCGAAGGTGGTGAAGCTGTTGAGCACGCCGTGCCAGGTATTGCCGCGTGCACCGCCGGTCTCGCCGTCTCCCGGGGGGGCGAACAGGGCGCCCGGCGGCATCAGCGGGGCGAACGGGGCGAACGAGGCCGGCAGCACGCTCACGGTGTCGCTGAGCAGCGGCATGTTATCGCGATAGTTCAGGTCGGCGCCGATGCTGGTGCCCCAGACGTTCTTGGACAGGCTCAGGCCGTAGATCTTGATGTTGTCGGCATAGGCCGCGGCGTAGCGGCCGATGGTGCCGCGCACGACCTCGGGCACGGTCGCCGCGTCCGGATTGATGTAGCAGGTGGTCGCGTTCAGCATCACCCGGCCCAGGGCGCTGCACACCGCCGCCGGGGTGTCGGGGCGCACGGCCGGGGTGGCGTTGCCCTGCGGCAGGATGTCGGCGGTGACGCGGTAGTAGGCGCCGAGCGTGCCGTCGAGCCAGCCCGGGCTCCAGCGCGTGGACAGGCCCCAGTCGCCGGTCTTGTCCGGATCGGCGTCGGTGCCGCGCACCAGGCGGTTGATGCCCCACGGGTTGGCCGGGGTCACCGCCGCGGCGCCGAAGATGAAGGATTCGCCGCCGCGCAGCAGGTGGTCGTTGAAGCCGAGGAAGGAGCCGGCCTCGGGGATGCGCGCCTGTTCCCAGTCGAAGAAGTACTGGCCGGCGAAGGAGAGGGTCGGCGTGATCTGGAGCTGGGCCGAAACCGCTTCGCGCGGCAGGAACAGTTCCTTGGTCTCGGTGCCCGGGACCGAGAACAGCTTGCCCAGGTCCAGCGCCGACTGGCCGTAGCTCAGGCTGTGCACCGGGCTGAGCATGGCCTCGCCCCAGAACACGGTGTGGCGGCCGGCCTTGACGTTGAGCGGCATGCCGCCCAGGTCGACCTTGGCGAACACGAAGGCGTCGAGCAGTTCCGCCGCCGGGCCGTGGAAGTACTTTTCGGTCGCATCGCTCAGGCCCACGGCGGGCTGGCCGTTCACCATGTGGTTGGAGGTGGCCGGGGTGCCCCGTTCCAGGTTGCCGTAGGCGATGTCGTACCAGCCGGCGCCGCTGACGCGGAAGCCCAGGCGGTCCTGCCAGACCAGGTCGAACTCGCTCAGCAGGTCGAGGCGCTCGGACACCATGCCACGGCCGAAATTGCGGTTGCCGTCGTCGAAGTTCGGGCTGGCCAGGATCGAGGGATCCTCCTTCTCGACCCGGTTGGCCAGGTTGACGCGGATGGTGTTGTCCCAGCGCAGGACGAGGTCCGGGTTGCCGGTGCTGATCTCGGCCGCGCCGGCACTGCCGGTGGCGGCCAGCGCCGCCAGGATCATGCTGCTGAGCAGACGCTTCGACGTCCGCAGGGATGCCTTCTTGGTGTGCAATGCCTTCACTATCACCCTCCCAGGTGCTTGTACCCCAGCCCCCCGGACCCGCCGCTCTGTGGTGGCGGATCCGCGGATAAAAGCCCCTCGTCGGGGCCGAATGCGTTGGACTATAGGGACGAAGGGAGCTGCAATTCTTGCCAAACGGCGGCAATAACTTTTCATTTCATGACAGGGTGGGCGGCGCGGCGACAAGACGACGTGCGCGATGCCGGCCGGGCGCGGGGTGCCCGGCCGGGGGCGGGCGGGGCCTGCCGGGACGAAGGGAAAATCGAAGCATGGACAAGCCCGCTTCGGAGGCACCAGAAGAAAACCCCCTGATGCGTCAGGGGGTTTTCTTCTTCCGGGCCATCCTGGAACGCCGGCTGGCCGTCACAGCACACCCGCGCTAGAACGGCTTGCCGATCTCCAGGAACAGCACGCCCTGTCCGCCTTCGCGCATGCCGTAGCCGAACAGCATCGGCCCGATCCACGAGTCGAAGCCCAGGTAGACGCTGCCGTTGAAGATCCCGTCGCTCCAGTCCATGTCGCGGCGCAGGTTCCAGGCATTGCCGTACTCGAAGGTGGAGCCGACCACCGCCGACCGGCTCAGGACCGAGGCCAGCTGGTAGCTGTAGCCGACCATGACCACCGCATAGTTCTGCCCGACCAGCTCGTTGTAGCGGAAGCCGACCAGGCGCCCGCGGCCGCCCATGCTGTAACGCTCGTACAGCGGCAGCGAACCGGACAGGGTGCTCTGGTAACTGGCCCCGTACTGGAAGGCGTGGCGGCCGAACGGCACCGCGCCGAGCACATCGAGTCCGGCCTCCTCGAATTCGGCCTCGCCCCCCAGCCAGTCGGCGGTGGCGCGGTAGTCCAGCCGCGCCCAGTAGCCGCTGCGCGGGAAATACAGGCTGTCGAGCCGGTCGATCGAGACGAAGCCGAACCAGGCGCCGGTGCCGACCTCGATGTCGGGCAGCAGCGGGTCGCCGACCTCCAGGTCCGAGCGGCTCTCGCTGCGTTCGATGCCGAGCTCGGCCGCGCCGTAAAGGCCGAAGGTGCGGCCCAGGCTGACCCGCCCGCCGGCGACCCACGAATCGTAGGTGGCGATGCGGTCGCCGTTGTCGTTGAAGAACGGCATGCTGCGGTTCTGCATGCCGAGGCGGCTGTAGAAGTACCAGCGCGCCTGCGG
>CAZBDE010000051.1:0-14972 GCA_964490415.1 uncultured Pseudoxanthomonas sp.
CGACTGGCTGGATGGCTGGATCGCCCGCCGCTACCACCAGTTCTCGGCCTTTGGCGCCTTCCTCGACCCGGTGGCCGACAAGCTGATGGTGGCCGTGGCCCTGTTCCTGATCGTGCAGGGGCACCCGACCCCGTGGATGGCGTTCTGGGCTTCGGTCATCGTCGGCCGCGAGATCGCCGTGTCGGCGCTGCGCGAGTGGATGGCCGAACTGGGCCAGCGGGCGACGGTGAAGGTGGCCACGATCGGCAAGATCAAGACCGTGGCCCAGA
Organism: uncultured Pseudoxanthomonas sp.; assembly: GCA_964490415.1. Classification (GTDB taxonomy): domain Bacteria; phylum Pseudomonadota; class Gammaproteobacteria; order Xanthomonadales; family Xanthomonadaceae; genus Pseudoxanthomonas. The sequence goes on from CAZBDE010000051.1 coordinate 270, forward strand.
TGGTGGCGCTGTCGTGCCTGCTGTACGCGATCAACCCGCGCCACCCGCTGCAGCCGGGCACGGACATCTGGATGGGCGAGCTGGTATTCCACGCCGGCGACTGGCTGCTGGCCGGCGCCGCGGTGCTGACCCTGTGGTCCGGCTTCCAGTACCTGCACGCGGCCTGGCCGGCCCTGCGTGCCGACGAACAGGCCGCCACCGCCCGTGTCCGCGAGGGAAAGCGCAAGCCCGGTTGACAGCTTCGCCGGAATCCCTAAAATGCGCGTCTCCCAAGCGGGAATAGCTCAGTTGGTAGAGCGCAACCTTGCCAAGGTTGAGGTCGCGAGTTCGAGTCTCGTTTCCCGCTCCAGACACGACGGATCCCGAAGGCGCCCACGGCGCCGGAACGGATCGAAAAACAGACCCCGGCAACGGGGTTTTGTTTTGTCGGCAGGCCGCAGGGCGCTACACTGCGGCGAGCGCCACCGGCCTGGTGGCAGAGTGGTCATGCAGCGGACTGCAAATCCGCGTACGCCGGTTCAATTCCGACCCAGGCCTCCATTTCGGAAGCCCCTGAGCGATCAGGGGCTTTTTCGTTTCCGCGGCGTTCAGCGCCGCGGCGGCGCCGGCCCGGTCGAATGCCGGATCTGCAGCTGGTAGGGCACGCGCACGACGGCACCGGCGCCGTGGCCGCTGATCTCGTCCAGCAGCTGGCGCGCCGCGATCCGGCCCATCTCGCGGCTGGGCTGGCGGATCGTGCTCAGGCTGGGCCAGACCTGGCGCGACATCGGGGTGTCGTCGAAGCCGAACACCGACAACTGCTCGGGCACGGCCAGGCCGCGCGCGGCCGCCTCGTAGAGCACCCCGCAGGCGGTGTCGTCGTTGGCGCCGAAGATCGTGGTGGGCGGGTCGTCCAGGTCGAACAGGCGGCGCGCGCCGGCGATGCCGGACTCGAACGAGAACTCGCCCTCGATCACCAGCGTCGGGTCCGCCTCGATCCCGGCGTTGTGCAGGCCGTCCAGGTAGCCGGCCAGGCGCCAGGCGCGGGCGCCGTGGCTGCGGTGGCCGGTGATGTGGGCGATGCGCCGGTGCCCGAGCGAGACCACGTGGGCCATCATGTCGGCCACCGCGGCGCGCTCGTCCAGGGTCGCGCCGATGCGCGCGTTGTTGCGCTTGGCCGAGATGCCGGCGTAGCGCACGTCCAGTTCGCGCAGGCGGCGCAGCAGCGGCAGGTCGTCGGTGAGCGGCGGGGTCAGGATCAGGCCGTCGGGACGGTACTGGTTGACCAGGCCTTCGACGGATTCGACGTGGCCACGGCGGCCGAAGTCGACCGGGCGCAGGGTCAGGCCGTAGTGGGCCTGTTCGCAGGCGGCCAGCACGCCTTCGATGATTTCCATGACGTAGTTCGACGACGGGTTGTCGTACAGCAGCGAGACCAGGTACGAGCGGCGCCCGGCCAGGCTGCGCGCGGAGGAGTTGGGCCGGTAGCGCAGCGCGCGCGCGGCCTCCTCGACCTTCAGCCGGGTGTCCTCGCGCACGTTTGGCTCGCGGTTGAACACCCGCGAGACGGTCTTCATCGATACGCCCGCGGCCGCGGCGACGTCCTCGATCCTTGCGCGCATGCGTCGGTGGTCCCCAGCCCGCGGCCCGCGCGGGTCGCGGGCATGATAGCAACGCCGCCGGCCATCGGCGGTGGCACAATGCGTCCGCCGCGCCCGGGTGGTGAAACTGGTAGACACAGGGGACTTAAAATCCCCCAGCCGCGAGGCTATGCGGGTTCGATCCCCGCCCCGGGCATGCCTTGCATCGCCGCCGCGCGCCGCGGGCTGGCCCGGGCGGCGGAACGTCTCCTGTCCGGGCTCCTTGCAGCGGCTAGACTGGCCGCAGCCAAACGCCATGGATGCAAGGATGAGCCGCTACTCCGCCTACGTGGGTGCCTGGATCCTGCTGCTGCTCTCGCTGCCGCTTGCGCTGTACTGGCCGGGCTGGTGGTGGGGCACGGGCATCGGCGCGGCGCTGGTGCTGCTGGGCAGCTGGGACCTGCTGCAGACCCGCACCACGCTGCGCCGCAACTACCCGATCCTGGCCCACTTCCGCTACGGACTCGAATCGGTCGGGCCGGAGATGCGGCAGTACTTCATCGAGGGCGACACGGTCGAGGCGCCGTTCTCGCGGCAGCAGCGCGCGCTGGTCTACCGCCGCGCCAAGAACGTGATGGACGTGGTCCCGTTCGGCACGCTGCAGGACGCCTATGCGGTGGACTACGAATGGATCAACCACTCGCTCGCGCCGACCTCGATCCCGGACCACGATTTCCGCATCACGGTCGGAGCGGGCTGCGCGCAGCCGTACTCGGCGAGTGTGTTCAACATCTCGGCGATGAGCTTCGGCTCGCTCTCGGCCAACGCGGTGCGCGCGCTCAACGAAGGCGCGCGGCGCGGCGGCTTCTACCACGACACCGGCGAGGGTTCGATCTCGCCCTACCACCTGGAGAACGGCGGCGACCTGGTCTGGGAGATCGGCTCGGGCTATTTCGGCTGCCGCGACGGGGAAGGGCGCTTCGATCCGGAGCGCTTCGCCGCGCAGGCGGCCAGGCCGCAGGTGCGGATGATCGAGGTCAAGCTCTCCCAGGGTGCCAAGCCGGGCCATGGCGGGGTGCTGCCGGCGGCCAAGGTCAGCGCCGAGATCGCCGCCGCCCGCGGGGTGCCAGTGGGGGTGGACTGCGTGTCGCCGGCCAGTCATTCGGCGTTCTCCACGCCGCTGGGGCTGCTGCAGTTCGTCGAGCGGCTGCGCGGACTGTCGGGCGGCAAGCCGGTCGGCTTCAAGCTGGCGATCGGCCATCCCTGGGAATGGTTCGGCATCGCCAAGGCGATGCACGAGAGTGGGGTGCTGCCGGACTTCATCGTCGTCGACGGCGCCGAGGGCGGCACCGGTGCGGCGCCGGCCGAGTTCATCGACCACATCGGCGTGCCGATGCACGAGGCGCTGCTGCTGGTCCACAACACCCTGGTCGGGCTCGGCCTGCGCGAGCGGGTGCGGGTGGCCGCGGCCGGCAAGATCACCAGCGCCTTCGACATCGCCCGGACCCTGGCGATGGGCGCGGACTGGTGCAACGCCGCGCGCGGCTACATGTTCGCGCTGGGCTGCATCCAGTCGCTGAGCTGCCATACCGACCGCTGCCCGACCGGCATCGCCACCCAGAACCCGCACCGGTGGAAGCACCTGGACCCCGCCGACAAGGCCACCCGCGTGCACCGCTTCCACGACAACACCCTGCATGCGCTGCGCGACCTGCTGTGCGCGGCCGGCCTGGAGCATCCCTCCGACCTGGGGCCCGAGCACGTCCTGCGCCGGGTCTCGGCGGTGGAGATCCGCTCGCTGGCCTCGCTGTACCGCTACCTGCGCCCGGGCGAACTGCTCGACCGGATCCCCGAACACGCCGTGTTCCACGACTTCTGGGCCGAGGCGCGCAGCGACGCCTTCCAGGCGCCGGCACGGGTGGATGCGCTGCGCCGGAGCAAGGCCTGCTGAGGCGCCATGCTGCACTGCAGCTTTGCCGGTCTTATATATGGATTTAGATTTCATAAGGGAAATGGGCGGCGGACGAGGGTGCGATGGCGGTCACGATGGGCGCTGGGACTCGGGAGGAGGCCGGGGACGGAGCGCGGACGCGGGCCGCCGCGCCGGCGGCCGCGCGCGTGGCCCGGCTGGGCTTCGGCGGCGCCCCGATCGGCAACCTGTATGCGCCGGTGTCCGAGGAGGACGCCGATGAGGCGATCGAGGCCGCCTGGCAGGCCGGCATCCGCCATTTCGACACCGCACCCTTCTACGGCTATGGCCTGAGCGAGCGTCGCCTGGGCCGGGGGCTGGCCGGGCGCGGCGACGTGCTCGTCTCCACCAAGGTCGGCCGGGTGATCGAGGACGATGCGGCGGTGCCGGCCGGCCAGGAGGGTTTCGCGGTCGCCGGGCACCGCGCGCGCTTCGACTACAGCCGCGACGGGGTGCTGCAGGCCTTCGAGGGCAGCCTGCAGCGGCTGGGCATGGACCGGGTCGGCGCGCTGCTGCTGCACGACGTCGGCGCGCTCACCCACGGGCCACGCCACGCCGGGGTGCTGCGCCAGGCGCTGGACGAGGCGCTGCCGGCGATGGCCGCACTGAAGGCGGCCGGCGCCTGCCGCATGATCGGCCTGGGCGTGAACGAGGAAGCGGTGTGCCTGGAGGTGATGGCGCGCTTCCCGCTCGACTGCGTGCTGCTCGCCGGGCGCTACACCGTGCTCGAGCAGGACGGCGCGCGGCGCGTGCTGGACGAAGCGTGGCGCCGCGGCGTGGCGGTGTACGCGGCCGGCCCCTACAACTCCGGCCTGCTGGCCGACCCGCTGCGCCCCGGCGCCACCTACAACTACCAGCCGGCCGATGCGGCCATGCGCGAGCGTGGCGAACGCGCCTACCGGGCCTGCGGCCGCTTCGGCCTGGAGCCGGGCGCCGCGGCGCTGCAGTTCCCGCTGGCGCATCCGGCGGTGGCCGGGGTGGTCGCGGGCATGCGCAATGGCGCCGAGGTGGCCTGTGCGGTGCGGCGGATGCGCACGCCGGTGCCGGCGGCCCTGTGGCAGGCGCTGCGCGAGGAAGGGCTGATCGGGGCGGACGTGGCGGTGCCGGCATGAGCGTTTCCGTCGCCGGGCTCGTCGATGCGCACCATCACTACTGGCGCCCGTCCCGCGGCGACTACGGCTGGCTGACGCCGGCGCTGGGCGTGCTCCACCGCGACTGGCTGCCCGATGACCTGCGCCCGCTGCTGGCCGCCCACGGCGTGGCTGCGACCGTGCTGGTACAGGCCGCGGCGACCGAAGCCGAGACCGACGAACTGCTGCGCATCGCCGCCGCCGAACCGAGCGTGGCCGGCGTGGTCGGATGGGTGGACCTCGAGGCGCGCGACGCGGCTGCGCGCATCGACAGGCTGGTCGCCCGTGCCGGCGGCCGCCTGCTCGGCCTGCGGCCGATGCTGCAGGACCTGGACGACGCGGACTGGATCGCGCGGCCCGCGCTGGATGCCGCCTTCGAGGCGATGGCCGCGCATGGCCTGGTGCTGGACCTGCTGGCCAGGCCCGGACACCTGGATGCGGCACGCGAACGCCTGCTGCGCCAGCCGCACCTGTGCGCCGTGCTCGACCACTGCGGCAAGCCCGGCATCGCCGCCGGCGCCGATCCGCAGTGGCAGGCTGGCGTCGCCGCCCTGGCGCGCGACACCGGCGCGTACTGCAAGCTGTCCGGCCTGCTCACCGAAGCGCCGCCGGGTGCCGGCATCGACGCGCTCGCCCCATGGGTCGAACACGTGTTCGCCTGCTTCGGCCCGCAACGGGTGCTGTGGGGCAGCGACTGGCCGGTGCTGAACCTCGCCGGCGACTACGCCGGCTGGCTGGACCTGGCGCGCGCGCTGGTGCGGCGCCATGCGCCCGGTGCGGAAGCGGCGGTGTTCGCCGGCAACGCACGCACGCTGTACGCACTGGAAGGGGGGAGCCGCGCATGAGCGGGCGCCTGCAGGGCAAGTCGATCCTGATCACCGCCGCGGCCGCCGGCATCGGTCGCGCCAGCGCGCTGGCCTGCGCGGCCGAGGGCGCGCGGGTGCTGGCCGCCGACATCGATGCGGTGGCGCTGGCATCGCTGGCGGCGGAGCAGCCGGCGATCGCCACCGCGCGGCTGGACGTCACCGACGCGAAGGCGATCACCGCGCTGGTCGCGGCGCAGCCGGCGTTCGACGTGCTGTTCAACTGCGCCGGCTATGTCCATGCCGGCGGCATCCTCGATTGCGACGAGGACGCGTGGCGGCGCAGCTTCGGGATCAACGTGGACGCCATGTACCGGCTGTGCCGCGCGGTGCTGCCCGGCATGCTGGCCCGTGGCGGCGGCAGCATCGTCAACATGTCCTCGGTCGCCTCCAGCATCAAGGGCGTGCCTGACCGCTTCGCCTATGGCGCGACCAAGGCGGCGGTGATCGGCCTGACCAAGGCGATCGCCGCCGACCACGTCAGGGACGGCGTGCGTTGCAACGCGATCTGCCCGGGCACGGTGCGCACGCCCTCGCTGGCCGCGCGCGTGGCGGCGCTGGGCGGCGACGAGGAGGCCCACTGGCGCGCGTTCGAGGCGCGCCAGCCGATGGGCCGGCTCGGCCGCGCCGGGGAGATCGCTGCGCTGATGGTCTACCTGGCGTCCGACGAATCCGCCTTCACCACCGGCCAGGTCCACGTGATCGACGGGGGCTGGACCAACTGATGCCACCGATCGAACCCATGCCACCGAGGAGTCCCGCATGAAGCTGTTGCGCTATGGAGAGCCGGGCCGCGAACGTCCGGGCGTGCTCGACGCCGCCGGGCGGATCCGCGACCTGTCCGGCGTGGTCGACGACATCGCCGGCGACGCGCTCACCGCCGCCGGCCTGGCGCGCCTGCGCGCGCTGGACCTGGAATCGCTGCCGCGCGTGTCCGGCCAGCCGCGCCATGGCGCCGCGGTCGGGCGGGTGGGCAAGATCGTCTGCGTCGGCCTGAACTATTCCGACCACGCCGCCGAGACCGGCGCGGCCGTGCCCGAGCAGCCGATCCTGTTCATGAAGGCGACCAGCGCGATCATCGGCCCGGACGACGACGTGGTCCTGCCGCGCGGTTCGCTCAAGAGCGACTGGGAAGTGGAGCTGGGCGTGGTGATCGGCGACGTCGCCCGCGACGTGCCGGTGGAGCGCGCGCTGGAGCATGTCGCCGGTTACCTGGTGGTGAACGACCTGTCCGAGCGCGAGTTCCAGCTCGAGCACGGCGGGCAATGGGACAAGGGCAAGGGCTGCGACACCTTCGGCCCGCTCGGCCCGTGGCTGGTGACCCGCGACGAGGTGCCCGACCCGCAGGACCTGGCGATGACCCTGGACGTGAACGGCCGCCGCTACCAGGACGGCAGCACGCGCACGATGGTGTTCGGGGTCGCCGAGCTGGTCAGCTACATCAGCCGCTACATGAGCCTGCACCCGGGCGACGTCATCAGCACCGGCACGCCGCCGGGCGTGGGCCTGGGGCAGAAGCCGCCGGTGTACCTCAAGGCCGGCGACGTGATGGAGCTGGAGATCGCCGGCCTGGGCCGGCAGCGGCAGCGGGTGGTGGCCGCATGAGCCGGATCGTCGCGCTCGACACCTTCGATGTCCGCTTTCCGACCTCGCGGATGCTGGACGGTTCGGACGCGATGAATCCGGATCCGGACTATTCGGCGGCATACGCGGTGCTGCGCACCGACGACCCGGCGCTGGCCGGCCACGGCCTGGTGTTCACCATCGGCCGCGGCAACGAGGTGCAGACCGCCGCGCTGGCGGCGTTGGCGCCGCACGTGGTCGGCCGCGACGTGGGCGCGCTGTGCGCCGACCTCGGTGGCTTCGCCCGTGCGCTGGTCGATGATTCGCAGCTGCGCTGGCTGGGCCCGGAGAAGGGCGTGATGCACATGGCCATCGGCGCGGTCATCAACGCCGCCTGGGACCTGGCCGCGCGCCGCGCGGGCAAGCCGCTGTGGCGGCTGCTGGCGGAGATGGCGCCCGAACAGATCGTGGACCTGGTCGATTTCCGCTACCTGAGCGACGTGCTCACCCGCGAGCAGGCGCTGGACATCCTGCGCCTGGCCGAACCGGGCCGCGCGGCGCGCACGCAGCAGTTGCTGCGCGAAGGCTATCCGGCCTACACGACGTCGCCCGGCTGGCTGGGCTACAGCGACGAGAAGCTGGCGCGGCTGGCGCGCGAGGCGGTGGCCGAGGGCTTCGGCACGATCAAGATCAAGGTCGGCAACGACGTGGAGGACGACATCCGCCGCTGCCGCATCGCGCGCGAGGCGATCGGCCCGGACGTGGCCCTGGCGGTGGACGCCAACCAGCGCTGGGACGTGGGCCCGGCGATCGCCTGGATGCGCAGGCTGGCGCCGTTCGGCATCGCCTGGATCGAGGAGCCGACCAGCCCGGACGACATTCTCGGCCACGCCGCGATCCGCCGCGGCATCGTGCCGGTGCCGGTGTCCACCGGCGAGCACACCCACAACCGGGTGATGTTCAAGCAGCTGCTGCAGGCCGGCGCCGTGGACCTGATCCAGATCGACGCGGCGCGGGTGGGCGGGGTCAACGAGAACCTGGCGATCCTGCTGCTGGCGGCCAAGTTCGGCGTGCGCGTGTTCCCGCACGCCGGCGGGGTGGGGCTGTGCGAACTGGTCCAGCACCTGGCGATGGCCGACTTCGTGGCGGTCAGCGGCGCCAAGGAGGACCGGGCGATCGAGTACGTGGACCACCTGCACGAACACTTCGAGGACCCGGTGCGGATCGCGCGCGGGCGCTACCTCGCGCCCGAAGCCCCGGGGTTCTCGGCGAAGATGCGCGAGCACTCGATCCGCGACCACCTGTACCCGGACGGCCGGGTCTGGCGCGAGGCGGAGGCAGACGAACTGCCGGCCTGCTTCGGCATCTGAGCAGGCACGGCGAGGGCAGGCATGGCCGAACCGATCACCACCGTAGAGGACCTGCGCCGGCTGGCGCAGCGGCGCGTGCCGCGCGCGTTCTTCGAGTACGCCGACCGCGGCGCCTACGACGAGCTGACCCTGCGCGCCAACCGCGAGGCGCTGGAGGCGATCCGCCTGCGCCAGCGGGTGATGGTGGACGTGGACCGGCGGTCGCTGGCGACCACGCTGGCCGGGCAGCCGGCCGCGTTGCCGCTGGCGATCGCGCCGACCGGGCTGACCGGATTGCAGCACGCCGCCGGCGAGATCCTCGGCGCGCGTGCGGCGGCGCGCAGCGGCATCCCGTTCTGCCTGAGCACGATGTCGATCTGTTCGATCGAGCAGGTGCACGAGGCTTCGCCCGATCCGTTCTGGTTCCAGGTCTACGTGATGCGCGACCGCGGCTTCGCCGCCGAGCTGATCCGGCGCGCCGCCGCGGCGCAGTGCCCGGTGCTGGTGCTCACCGCCGACCTGACCATCCAGGGCCAGCGCCACCGCGAGATCAAGAACGGCCTGTCGGTACCGCCGCGGCTGACCCTGCACAACCTGCTGGACATCGCCAGCAAGCCGCGCTGGGCGCTGGGCATGCTGCGCGCGCCGAGCCGTTCGTTCGGCAACCTGCAGGGCCGCGTCGGCGGCGACAGCCTGACCACGCTGGCGCAGTGGATCGCCAGCCAGTTCGATCCCACGCTCGACTGGAACGACCTGGACTGGATCCGCTCGCTGTGGCCGGGCAAGCTGGTGCTCAAGGGCGTCCTCGATCCGGAGGACGCGCGGATCGCGGCGAGCCACGGCGTGGACGCGATCGTGGTCTCCAACCACGGCGGCCGCCAGCTCGACGGTGCGCCGGCTTCGATCCACATGCTGCCGCGGGTGGTGGAGGCGGTGCAGGGCCGCTGCGAGGTGCTGTTCGACGGCGGCGTGACCAGTGGCCAGTCGCTGCTCAAGGCGCTGGCGCTGGGCGCACGCGGCGCGCTGGTCGGCAAGGCGTTCCTCTACGGACTGGGCGCGATGGGCGAGGCCGGCGTGGCGCGCATGATCGAGATCATCCGCCGCGAACTGGACGTGAGCATGGCCCTGACCGGCCAGACCGACGTCCATGCACTGGGTCCCCACGTCCTCCTGCGCGAAGACGGCAGTCCCTGGTAGCCGCCACCGCAACGACGGACTTCGGCCGCTCCAACGCATGTGCCTTCTTCGGGCTCCGCTCTTTGTAGGAGCTCCCTTCAGGGGCGACCCGAGGACATCGGAAGGCACCGCGTTCAACGCACAGCCTCCGGATCGGCCGCGTTGAACGCGGCGGTGTCCCGCCGCCTCGGGTCGCCCCTGAAGGGAGCTCCTACAACAAAGCCGGGGCCTCAACCCCGCCGTACGCTCAGCGCGAAGCCGAGGATCACCGCGAAGCACACCAGCGGCACGACCACCGCGTTGTGGATCCCGGCCAGGTCCGAAACCAGCCCCATCGCCGCCGCCAGCACCGCGCCGCCCACGATCGACATCACCAGCAGCGAAGACCCCAGCTTGCGCGAATCGTGGTCCAGCCCGTCCAGGCCCAGCGCGAAGATCGTCGGGAACATCACCGACATGAAGAAACTCAGCGCCACCATCGCGTACAGCCCGGCCATCCCCGGCAGCGCGATCGCCACCCCCGCCAGCAGCACGTTGGCCGTCGCGAATACCGCCAGCAACCCCGCGGGCGCCACCCGCCGCAGCAGCGCGGTGCCGGCGAAACGCCCGAGCATGAACAGCACCAGCGACACCGTCAGGTAGTCGGCCGCGGTCTTCTCCGGCATCCCCGGCACCCCGTCCTGCGCATAGCGGATCAGGAAGCTCCACACCGCCACCTGCGCGCCGACGTAGAAGAACTGCGCCACCACCGAGAACACGAAGCGGCCATTGCCCAGCAGCCGGCGCAGGATCGCGCCCGCGGTGGAAGACGGCGCCATCGCGGGGCTGTCGTCCTCGGCCAGCGTGCGCGGAAAGCGCGCCAGCAGCACCAGCACCGCCCACACGCTCACCACCAGCCCGATCACCAGGTAGGGCATCTGCACCGCGGCCGATTCGGAGGCAAGGTAGGCCTGCCGCACCGCCGGTTCCATGGCCGCCAGCTGCGCGGGCGTGTGCTCCACGCCGGACAGGATGAAATGGCGGCCGACCAGCACCCCGGTGATCGCGCCCAGCGGATTGAAGGCCTGGGCGAGATTGAGCCGGCGCGCCGCGCCCTCGGCCGGGCCGAGCACGGTCATCAGCGGGTTGGCCGAGGTTTCCAGGAAGGCCAGGCCGCTGGCCAGCACGAACAGCGCCAGCAGGAACGCGCCGTAGGTGTGGACGCCGGCCGCCGGCCAGAACAGGAACGCCCCGGCCGCGTACAGCACCAGCCCGGCGACCACAGCGCCCTTGTAGCCGTAGCGGCGCATGAACATGCCCGCGGGCAGGGCGAACACGAAGTAGCCCAGGTAGAACGCGCTCTGCACCAGCCCGGCCTGGAAGTCGGACAGCTCGAACGCCTTCTTGAACTGCTTGATCAGGATGTCGTTGAGGCTGTTGGCCACGCCCCAGAGGAAGAACAGGCTGACGATCAGGACCAGCGGAACGATCGCGGCCCGTGCCGCGCGGGCGACACGCTGGCCCGGCGCGGCCGGCGCCACGTAATGGCTGTCGTGCATGCCCACCCCTCCCAAGGTCTGCCTTGTCGCGATGTCGAAGGCCCCGTGGGGCGGTTCGAGGATACGGGTGGGGGCTGCGTTATATCAAATATGGAGATATGTTTTACCTGTGCGGCCCACGGGGGCCGTGCCCGCCACGTGCGCGGATCCGCACAGCAAGACCCGGAGAGCTGCCCTGGCCCGCAACGAAGACGCCGAAGCGACGGTGGCGAAATACCGTGCGCCCGCCCTGGAAAAGGGCCTGGACATCCTGGAACTGCTGGCGCGCTCGTCGGCGCCGCTGAGCATGACCGAGATCTCGGAGGGCGTCGGCCGCTCCAAGGGCGAGATCTTCCGCATGCTGCAGGTGCTGGAGGAACGCGGCTACATCGCCCGCGGCCCGGGCGAGAACGGCTACGCGCTGACCCACCGCCTGTTCATGCTCGGCATGGAGCAGCCGCCGGTGAAAGGGATGATGGAGGCGGCGCTGCCGGTGATGCACCGCCTGGCCGACCAGATCCAGCAGCCCTGCCACCTGAGCGTGACCTCGCGCGAGGAGATCGTGGTGGTCGCCCGGGTCGACGCCCCCGGCGAGATCGGCCTGGTGGTGCGGGTCGGCCACCGCCGGCCGATGACGCATTCCACCTCCGGCGCGGTCCTGTTCGCGTTCCAGGGCGAAGCCATCCGCGAGCGCTGGCTGGCCGTGCTGCGCGAGGCCGAGCCGCAGCTGGACGCGGCCGCGTTCCTGCAGCGGACCGGACAGGCGCGCGTGGACGGCTATGCCCGCGCCGCCAGCGATGTCGTCGATGGCGTGGTCGACCTGTCCGCGCCGATCCTGCAGCACGGGCACGCGGTCTGCGCGCTCACGGTGCCGTTCCTGGAGACGCACCCGGTGCAGGCGCTGGCGGCCGGTGCCGTGGAGCCGCTGCGCGCGGCGGCGGCGTCCATTTCGCAGGCGCTGATGTACGGCGGCGGGGATGCTGGATGAACGCCCTGCGCGGCGTCCGGCGTTGACCCGGTTGCCACGTCCCTTTAACATGCGCAGCCCGCATCGGCAGGTGCGGCACGCGACATCCGGGCGGTTAGCTCAGCGGTAGAGCATTGCCTTCACACGGCAAGGGTCACAGGTTCGATCCCTGTACCGCCCACCAGATCGCGCAAGGCCGGCCCGGAGCCGGCCTTTTGCATTCAGGGCCGGCGGCCCCGCGGGTTTGCTCTCCCTTCATATGCCCTCGGTGCCCGCGCTCTTAACAATGGGCGGCTGCGACAGCATCATGGGGCCCCGGGCCACCCGGCGGCGCGGGAATCGTTCCGCAGGCCGGGCGCCCCCGCCATGCCGGCGGTCCATTCAGGGGAGAGCGTCCGTTGCAGGCCAGCGCCACTACAACCTATGTCCGCTGGCGGTTGCCGCTGCTGGTCTCGGCGGTGGTGGTCATCCTGCTGGTGCCCTACCTGCTGATCCGGCAGTGGACGACCACCAACCAGGACGCCGAGCACTGGGTCCGCCACACCCATGAAGTGGAAGCGGCCGCGCACCGGCTCGAGGCGTTGATCCGCGAGACCGATTCGTTGGGCCTGGCGCTGGGCGACGGTTCCCGCAACCCCCGCCTGTCCGGGCGCCTGGAACAGGCGATCGGCAGGATCGAGCCGCAGTTGCAGGAGCTGACCCGGCTCAGTCGCGACAACCCCGATCAGCTGGTCCTGGCCGGGCGCCTGCAGAGCCTGATCCAGCGCCGGATCGACGTGGCCCGGCGGATGTCGATGGGCGCGACCGCGGACGAGCGGCTGCAGGTGATCGACGAGCTCTACGGGCACTACCAGGTGCGGCAGCTGTTCGACGACTTCCTCGGCAACGAGCGGGCGCTGCTGGCCGAGCGCAGCGCGTACGCCGGGACGCTGCGACGGCAGGCGGGCTGGCTGAGCCTGGGCGCGCTGCTGGCGCAGCTGGCGCTGATGGGGGGAGTGATCTACCTGCTGTACCGGCTCGAACAGCGGCGCGTCGCCTCGGAGGCCGAGCTGCGCCAGGCCAGCGACCGCGCGCTGGCCATCGTCCATACCGTGCGCGAGCCGATCGTGCTGCTCGACGGCGGCCTGCGCGTGCTGATGTACAACACCGCCTTCGCCGAGCTGTACGCCGACGACGGGGAGGGCGGCGGACACGAACGGCTGGAGGACATCGGCTCCGGCGCCTGGCGCGATCCGGTGATCCGGCAGCGCCTGACCGAGGTGCTGGCCCGCGGGCGCGAACTGTGGGATTTCGAGCACGTGCAGCGCACCGCGGACGGCGTCACCCGGACCATGCTGCTCAATGCCCGCCGCATGCAGTTGCCCGACCGCCCGGACGACGTGGCGCTGATGACGGTCAGCGACATCAGTGCGCAGAAGGCCGCCCAGCAGCGCATCGGCGACCTCAACCGGCAGCTGGAAGGCAAGGTCGCGCAGGTGACCGAGGTCAACCGCGAACTTGAAGCGTTCAGCTACTCGGTCTCGCACGACCTGCGTGCGCCGCTGCGCCATGTGGCAGGATTCGCCGACAAGCTGTCGCGGCACCTGGGGGAGCGGCTGGACGAAAAGGGGGTGCACTACCTCGACGTGATCGGCAACTCCGCGCGGCGCATGTCCAGCCTGATCGACGACCTGCTGGTGTATTCGCGTTTGGGCCGCAACGCGATGAAGCTGCAGGCGGTGGACATGCAGTCGCTGGTCCAGGAAACGCGCGCGGTGCTGGACGCCAACCGCCAGGCCGACACCGAGGAGGGCCTGGCCGAGGCGCACCGGCTCGAGTGGAGCATCGCGCCGCTGCCGATGGTGGTGGCCGACGAGAACATGATGCGGCAGGTGTGGCTGAACCTGCTGGGCAACGCGGTCAAGTACTCGGCACGCAGCGAGCCGGCGGTGGTCGAGGTGGCCTGCGAGGCGGTCGCCGGGGGCGAGTACCACTTCAGCGTCCGCGACAACGGCGTGGGCTTCGACATGGAGTACGCCGGCAAGCTGTTCGGCGTGTTCCAGCGCCTGCACAAGGCCAGCGACTACCCCGGCACGGGCATCGGCCTGGCCAGCGTGCGCCGGGTGGTAGCGCGCCATGGCGGCAGGGTCTGGGCCGAATCGGCGCCGGGCCAGGGCGCCACCTTCCATTTTGTCCTGCCCGCGCAGGACGCCGGCTTCACTCCTTCGGCCCCTTCCAACCTGGATACATGACATGAGTGCGATCCGTACCATCCTGCTGGTCGAAGACAGCCCCGCCGACGCCGAGATGGCGATCGACGCGCTGCGCGAGGCCAACCTCGCCAACCCGATCGTCCACGTCGAGGACGGGGTGGAGGCGATGGAGTTCCTGCTGCGCCAGGGCCGCTTCGCCGGCCGCGCCGACGAGGAGCCGGCGGTGCTGCTGCTGGACATCAAGATGCCGCGCATGGACGGGCTGGAGGTGCTGCGGCGGATCCGTTCGGACGACAAGCTGCGCCGCATCCCGGTGGTGATCCTGTCGTCCTCGCGCGAGGAAAGCGACCTGGCGCGCAGCTGGGACCTGGGCGTGAACGCCTACGTGGTCAAGCCGGTGGACGTGGACCAGTTCTTC
>CAZBDE010000052.1:0-14769 GCA_964490415.1 uncultured Pseudoxanthomonas sp.
ACCCGGACGTGCTGTGCAACCGCGAGGTCAAGTTCAAGCACTTCCTCGACGCGGCACGCGAGCTGGGCGCCGGACGCATCGCCACCGGCCACTACGCGCAGGTGCTGCACGAAGGCGGCCGCTGGCGCCTGCTGCGCGGCGCCGACCGCGACAAGGACCAGAGCTACTTCCTGCACCAGCTCGGCCAGGCCCAGCTGGCCGCGACCGTGTTCCCGATCGGCCACCTGCCCAAGGCGCAGGTGCGGCAGCTGGCCCGCGAAGCCGGCCTGCCGACGCACGCGAAGAAGGATTCCACCGGGATCTGCTTCATCGGCGAGCGCGATTTCCGCGGGTTCCTCAGCCGCTACCTGCCGGCGCAGCCGGGCGAGATCCGCGACCCGCACGGGGTCAAGGTCGGCGAGCATCCGGGCGTGTTCTATTTCACCCTCGGCCAGCGCGAGGGGCTCAACATCGGCGGCGTGCGCGGGCGCGCGGCGGCGCCCTGGTACGTGGTCGGCAAGGACGTGGCCGGCAACGTCCTCTACGTCGACCAGGACCACGACAGCCCCTGGCTGCTGGCGCACACCGTGCGCAGCGAGGCGATGCACTGGATCGAGGGGGCCGCGCCGGCCCGCGGCTTCGACTGCACCGCGCAGGTGCGCTACCGCCAGCGGGAAGAACCCTGCCACGTGCGCGTGGAGGACGACGGCACGCTCTCGGTGCAGTTCGGGCGCGCGCAGCGGGCCGCCACCCCCGGGCAATCGCTGGTCCTGTACGACGGCCCGGCCTGCCTCGGCGGCGCGGTGATCGCGGCCACCGACGCACCGGCGCCGGGCGCCTGACAGGCGTGCCTTCCGCACGCGGTGCGATGCGGGCGGAATCGCGCCTCCGGTTAGAATGCCGCGCATGAGCCATTCCCACGACGACCGCGTACTGGCCCTGGCCGGCCTGGCCCAGGCGCTGCAGCAGGTGCGCCGCATCGCCGAGACCGGGCAGAGCGAAACCGACGCCGCGAAGCCGGTGCTGGATGCGGTGTTCCGCATCGATGCCCGCACCACCGCCGAGGTCTACGGCGGCGCGCGGCGGCTCGAGCCGGGCCTGCGTGCCCTGGCCGACTATCTCGGCAACCGCGGCAACGATCCGCTGCTGCCGCGCCTGGCGCTGGCCACGCTGCAGCTGGAGCGGCGCTTCTCGTCCGAATCGAACACCCTGGCCGCAGTCGGCAACGGCATCGCCGAACTGGCGCCGCGGGCCGAGGAACTGGGCAGCACCCATCCGGACGTGCTTGCCGCGCTGGGCACCCTGTACGCGGACACCATCAGCCACCTGCGGCCGCGCATCATGGTCCAGGGCAACCCGCATTACCTCGGCCAGCCCGGCGTGGTTTCGGAGATCCGCGCCCTGCTGCTGGCGGCGGTGCGTTCGGCCCTGCTCTGGCGCCAGCTGGGCGGCAGCCAGTGGCAGTTCCTGTTCGCGCGCCGGGCGATGGTGCAGGCGCTGGGCGAACGGCTGCGCTGAGCCGCACCGCGGACACGCCTGCCGGAACACGATCCGGCAGGCGCGCCCATGACGCGATCGGCTACTGCCGCTGCGGCAGCGGCTGTGCCAGACCCTGTCCCTGCGGAGGCGCCGGCGGTGCGGGTACGGCCCTCCGTCTCAGCCCTGGGCCAGCGCGTAGTCGATCGCCGCCCGCACCGCTGCCACCTGCGCGGCGTTGCACTGCCCGGGCGTGGCGCTGGGGCTGTCCGGATACACCTCGGTGGTGGTCACGTATTTCGCCCCGGTGACGCCGGCGCACAGGCCCAGTTCCCTGACCGGATAGTTGATGACGCCCGTCGCCACCTGCGGAGAACCGATCAGTTCGCCGTTCGCATCCGCGGGAGCGATATGGGTCACCCTGGCCACCGCCTCGATGATCGCCCGCTGGAACTCCGGCTGCGGATCCGCGGCATCGCCGACCAGGTAGAAGCCGTCCGGAATCCCGCCCGGCTCGAACGCCTTCCCGTCGCGCGCCGCCAGCGCCGGACGGAATTCGGACTCGTCGCTGTCGGTGGTCTCGTGCAGGTCGACGTGGACCAGGAAACGCCCCAGCAGCGGCGCCACCAGATGGATCAGCGCGGCGGACTCCAGCGCGGGACTGTGCTCGCGGAACGACCGGTTGGGATCGACCGCGCCGGCGTTCCAGCGCTGGATCCGCTCGTAGCCCCACGGGCTCACGCACGGGACCACCAGCAGGTTGATGCGTCCGGCGTAGTCGTCCACGTGGTCACGCGCGAACTGCAACGCGCCCTGCACCCCGCTGGTCTCGTAGCCGTGCACGCCGCCGGTGACCAGCGCCACCGGACGATGGTCGTCCCAGTCGCTGCTGGCCAGCGCCAGCAGCGGGTAGCGGTCGGGCGCGCAGTCGATCTCGCCGTACTCGACCACGTCCCAGTGCCGGCGCAACTGCTCCACCGCATCGAGCACTTCGTCCGCGTAGCTGCGCCGGCGCTGCTGCGCGGCCCGCCACTGCACCTTCTCGGCTTCGCTCCAGGGCTGGCCCGGGGTGCCGATCGGGTGGAAGCGTTCAAGGGTGGTCATGGGCGGCTCCGGCGTTCCTGCGTGATCGGCCACTTTACCAGCGCCGGGACGCCCCCCCTGCCCGGCCGGCTTCACGCCGTCTGAGCGTTGCAGGGAGAACAGTCTGGCCACTCTGGCCCGCTTCCCGGGAGGAACGATGAACCGCCACCACGCCCGCCCCCTGTCCGTCATGGTCCTGTCCACCCTCATCCTGCCCGCCGGCCATGCGCTGGCACAGGAAGGCGCGCCGCCGCAGGCGAGCGCTGCGGAACAGGCGGCCATGGCCGCCTACGCGAAGGCCGGCACGCCCGGCGCCGAGCACCGCACCCTGGCCGCCATGGCCGGCGACTACGACCTCACCGTCAAGAGCTGGTACGGCCCCGGCGAGCCGGCGATCGACACCGGCACCGCGACCCGCCGCATGATCCTGGGCGACCGGGTCCTGGTCGAGGAAGTCAGCGCGAAGATGATGGGCCAGCCCTTCAATGGCCAGGGTCTGCACGGTTTCGACAATGTCACCGGCAAGTACTGGTCGACCTGGAACGACAGCATGAGCACCGGCCTGATGGTCAGCGAAGGCAGCTGCGACGCGAAGGGCGCCTGCACCTACCACGGTCGCCACAACGATGCGTTGAGCAAGCAGCCGATGGCCACGCGCATGACCACGCGCTGGGCCGACCCGTCCACCGAGGTGTTCGAGATGTACGGACCCGGGCCGGACGGCAAGGAAGCGAAGATGATGGAGATCACCTACCGCAAGCGCGGCAACTAGCCCGGCACCGGCGCGCTACGGCGGCGTGGCGACGCGGGTGCCCGGCGCGCTGCCGGGCCGGGCGGCGGACACGGATCCGCGCTCAGCCTTCCGCGGACCCCGCACCCAGCATCCGGTTCAGCTCGGCGTCCTTCTGCTGCCACACGCCGTTCATCCACTGCTGGAAGCGCGCGCGGAAGGCGCGGTCGTCCTGGTAGCTGCCGGCGACCAGCTCGGCCGGGATCGGGCGCAGGCGCACGTGCACGCGTATCGCGGGCACGCGGTCGGCCATCAGGTCGAGCATCGACGGCCGTCCGCCGGGATAGGCGATGGTCACGTCGAGGATCGCATGCAGCCCCTCGCCCATCGCATCGAGCACGAACGCCACGCCGCCGGACTTGGGCTTGAGCAGGTGCCGGTACGGCGAAACCTGGCCCGCGTGCTTTTCCGGCGTGAAGCGGGTGCCCTCGACGAAGTTCATCACCGCCACCGGGATGTCGCGGAATTTCCCGCAGGCGCGCCGGGTGGCTTCCATGTCGCGCCTGCCCAGCTCCGGGTTCCTCGCGATCTGCCTGCGCGTGTAGCGGCCCATGAACGGGAAATCCAGCGCCCACCAGGCCAGGCCCAGCACCGGCACCCAGAACAGCTGCCGCTTCAGGAAGAAGCGCAGCAGCGGGATCCGCCGGTTGAACACTTTCTGCAGGACCAGGATATCGACCCAGCTCTGATGGTTGGCCAGCACCAGGTAGTGGCCGTCGCGCTGCAGTCCCGGTGCCTCCTCGACCCGGAGCCGGGTGCCGGTGAGCGCATCGATCATCGCGCTGTTCACCGCGATCCAGCTTTCCGCCAGCCCGGTCAGCAACGGATTGCAGGCCCGCCGCACCGGCCCGAACGGCAGCACCGCCTTGACCACGCCCAGTGCCAGCAGCGGCACGGCATGGAGCAGCGTGTTGGCCGCGACCAGCAGCAGGATGAAGGCGATGCGCAACCACAGCAGCAGGGACACCGGCGGCGGATCCTGTCGGGGAGGAAGGCGCGCAAGCCTAGCAGACCGGCGGGCGTGGGCCGCGGCCTGCGGAGTCGCTGGACTCCCCGGCGCGGACCCTCCCCGATGCGACCGTCCCGCTCAGAGCGTACCGAAAGAATACTCATGGCCGCCTCCGAAGCCGCAGGCTGCGGGCAGGTCCACGCGCGCGCGGCGCTCCGGCCGTCGTCGTGTCCGTCCGTCCGGGTGAAATGCGTTGTCAGCCGTACGATGCCACCCATGCGACGCGGCCATGATCCGCAGGAGCCAGCATGAATGCCGCCACCCACGGCCTGATCCGCGAAGCCGCTGCCGGTTCGGCCGAAGGCCGCCTGCATTTCGGCCAGGTCGTAGGGTTGATGGTGGTGGCGGGCGTCGATTCGTACACCGTCGACTACCGCAGCCAGCGCACCACGTACCACCTGCGCGACGGCACCACGCTGGACCTGCCGCTGGACACCCCGGACATGCCCATCCCCGAGCTGTTCGACGCCGCCGCGCTCAAGACCGCGATCACCGGCGCACAGCGTGGCCACGTGATGTACCCGCAGTTCAAGCGGCTGTCGATGGCCGCCGGCTGCGTGGGCTATACGGTGTGGATCACCGGCCGCCACGTCACCTACTACGGGCGCCGCGGCGAAACCCACGTGGAAGGTTTCCCCGACTAGGCGCGCGGACGGCGCCCATCCGTGCCTGACGATGGGGGGCGGACGATCGGGAGGGAAAAGGGATTTCCTGGTGCGGACCGAGGCCTCATTCCGCCACCGGGAACGCGCCGGGCGCATGCTCCCTGCCGCTCCAGCCCAGCACGTCCAGCGCCTCGGCCGCGACCGGCACATCGCGCATGCCCGGCAGGCGCCGGGCCAGCTCGAAGCGGCCCAGCTCCACGCTGCGGAACACCGTGCCCTCGAACGGGATCCAGGCCATGCCGTCCGCTTCCAGGCCGGTGCCCTTGCGGAACGCTTCCAGCGACGCGAACCCGGTACGGCAGTCCTTGCCCCGCACCGGGCTCCACCTGACCAGCGGCTCCGCGCCCGCCTGCGCGCGGACGTAGGCATTGCCATCCACCCGCGTGGTCATCGGCCGGGCCAGCTGCCCGCACAACGCGGCCGGCTGGTCGAACTGCAGCAGCGGCGTGCCGAAGCCGGCGCTGGCCACCAGCAGGTTGCCCTCGAACGCATGCCCCTCGCGCTCGTCCACGTCCGGGCCGGTCTGCGGGTGCCAGCCGAAATGGTCGTCGCGGGCGCTGCGCTCGTTGCGGTCGAACAGCACCGGCGAATCGAGGAAGGTGTTGTGGTACACGCGCGCATCGGCGCTGTTGAGCACGCGGATGCCCAGCTCGTTGCCGACGAACACGTTGCCGGCCACCACCACGCCGCGCGAGATCTCGAAGAAGAAACCGGTCAGCGTGCCTTCGACGTGGTTGTTGGCGAACACGCCATCCACGTCGCCCACGTCGTACCAGACTCCGTTCGAGTCCGGATGGTCGATCACCAGGTTGTCGCGGACCACGACCCGGTGCGACTGGTTGAAGATCTTCACCGCGGCGGGGAAGTAGCCGGTCAGCTTCTCCACGTTGTTGCGGCGGACGATGTTGCGTTCCAGCAGCACGTCGGACGAACCGATGACGTAGATGCCCTCGGTGCCGGTGTCGGACACCAGCGAATTGCGGATCACCAGCCCGTCGCCACGGAAGTAGCCGGCCACGCGCGAGCAGTGGCTGATGGTCACGTGCTCCAGGGTCGTGCCCACCACCTCCTTGCCGTGCGCGGATTCGGGCGATACCCCGACCGGATCGTCGGTCGGCTCCTGGTCGGCCGTGGTCGAGGGCTTCTTGCCCTCGATGTCGATCGCCCGGTAGGCGTACTGGGTGAAGGTGATGCCGCGGATCGTCGGCCCCTTGCGGTCCGGTTCCTTGCCGTGCACCGGCCGCGACGGGCGGTGCAGCGCGACGTCGTGCGCGGTGATCTCCACCACCCGCGTGGCCGGGTCGATGCCGATGTACACGTAGCCCTTGTCGTAGTCGATGTAGAACGCGTCCTCGTCCAGCTCGCCTTCCCAGCCGGCCGACTGCAGCGGCTTTCCGTCGACGAACACCATGTCGTTGTTGAAGCGGTGCAGCGGCGTGCGCATGCCCTCGCGCTCGCGCCGCCACCAGCCCAGCGGCCCGGCCGGGAACAGCGCGGTCCATTTCGTGCGCCACACGTTTTCGCGCAGTGCCTCCCACTCGGTGGCGACCCGGGTGCCCTTCAGCACCGGGCGCTCGTCGCGGTACGGCTGGATCGTGATGCCCTGGTTGAGCTGCAGCCCGCCGGTGCGGTAGGTGCCGCCGCGCATGACGATGGCGTCGCCGGTGACCACCCGCGCGATCGCCGATTCGAGGGTGGTGGGCCTGGCCAGCGCGGTGCCCGCGGCCCCGGGGTCGCCGTCCGGAGCCACGTAGTAGACGTGGGCGGCGGATGGCACTTCGTAGGACTGGGGGACCGGCCCATAGGGCCCGCCGGAGGGCTGGGCGGCGGCGGGCAGCATCGCAAGCGAGGCGAGCGCGAAGGCCAGGAACCAGGCGATACGGGGCGCAACGCCACGGAGCGCCAGGGGCGCGGTACTCGACATCGGCATTCATCTCCTCCCAGAGACGGCCCGGATGCTTGGCATGCGGACCTGGCGGCCAACCGGATGTTAGCGCTACCAGAGACTAGCACCCGGCCGGCAGGAGGTGAACCATGCGGCGGCGGCGCTGCGTTACTGGAACACCGGCTCCAGCATCCTGATCGTGCCCGCATCCGCATCCATCTCCACCCGGCCGCCCACCGGCAGGATGAACTGCTGGCGGATGTGGCCGATCATCGCGCCGCGGTAGGCGGGGATCTTCAGCGGCGCGAGGTAGTCGTCCAGGATCTGCGCCAGGGTCAGCGAGCCGTAGCCGTCGCCCGGGTTGCAGTCGGTGCATTCGCCGAAGACCAGTCCCGCGATCCCGTCCAGCGCCCCCATCAGCCTGAGCGTGCTGAACATGCGGTCGATGCGGTACGGCGCCTCGGACACGTCCTCCAGGAACAGGATCTTGCCGCGGAAGTCCGGCAGGTAGCGCGAGCCGGCCAGGGCGGTCAGCACGGTGAGGTTGCCGCCCACGAGTTCGCCCTGCGCCTTGCCGCCGGCGAGAGTGACGGTGCGGTTCTTGCGCACCGCCAGTTCATCGCCGCGCTCGGCCACGTTGCGGTATTCCATCGACTCGCGATCGAAGAACACGCGCCGGAACTGGTCGGCGTTGAAGCTGTTCCAGCTGCCGATGCCGATCGGCCCGTGGAAGCTGACCAGGCCGGCCTGGCTCAGCAGTGCGTTGTGCAGGGCGGTGATGTCCGAATAGCCGAGCAGCGCCTTCGGGTTGCGCCGGATCATCGCGTAGTCGAGCAGCGGCAGCAGGCGCGCGGCGCCGGAGCCGCCGCGGGCGCAGACGATCGCCTTGACCTGGCGATCGCCGAACATCGCGTTGAGGTCGCCCGCGCGCTCGGCGTCGGTGCCGGCCAGGTGGCCACGGCGCGAAGCCAGGTGCGGGCCCAGCTTCACCTTCAGGCCCAGCGCCTCCATCGCCTCCTGCGCCAGCCGCAGGTCGAAGGGTTCGTCGGTGGCCGAAGACGGGCTGACCAGGGCGATGGTATCGCCCGGGTCGAGCGGTACGGGCAGCACGCGCCCGCGCGGGGTGGCCGCATGGGCGCCGCGGGCAAGCGGCAGCACCAGCCCGGCCGCCGCCAGCGCCGCACCGCCGATGAAATGTCGCCTGTGCATGTGCCGCTCCCTCGCCCGGATCCCGGCCTCAGGTTAGCAATTTCCGGGCTGGCAACCGGGACACGCGCACCACGATCCGCGGCGCGGCCCGCGGCGGCGGCGGCTCAGATCCGCGAGGTGGGCAGCGGCCGCTCGCGGTGCATCAGGCTCCACTCGGCATGCTCGGTCAGCGCCGCCTCGCCCAGCGCCACCAGGATGCGGCGCTTCTCCTCCACGTCGCGGGCCCCGGCGAGCAGCCGCTGCGCCGAGGCGAAGATCCGCTGCATGAACCGGTACTGGCGGACCAGTTCCTTGTCGGCCTTCTTGTGCTGGTAGGCCTCGTGCACCGCGGCGGCCACCGACAGCAGGCCCATCACCGACACCAGCACGTGCTTGAGGTGGGCATCGAACTGCCGCGCGAACAGCGCCAGCACCACGCTCAGCGCCACGCCCAGGGAAATGCATGCCAGCCCCAGCCGTTCGGCCCGGTGGTGCAGCCGCTCGCGGCGCAGCGACGCCGACGAGTAGTAGCCCAGCTGCCCGCCCGACTGCGGCATGCCGATCCACTCCTCGATCACCGCATCCACTTCCGCCTCGCCGTCCGCCGCGGCCACCCGCATTCCGTCCAGGCTGGCGCCGCGCATGACGTTGCGGATCCAGCCCAGCTCCAGGTCCTGCTTCTGCAGGAAATTATCGTGGGCGAAGGCGGGCGTCCCCGGCTGCACGATGCCCGCCCGGCGCCAGTACGACTGCACCCGCAGGCCCTCGGCCAGGGTCCGGTAGTCCAGGTACTTGCGCTGCCACTGGCGGCGGGTGGCCAGCATGGCCACGCCGGCGCCGATCAGGAACAGCAGCAGGAACGCGTAGATCACCACGTCGTGGCTGACCACGTGGGTATAGGTGAAGAAGGTGAAACCCATCAGCGCCACCAGCAGGTAGGTGACCCAGAGCACGCGCGCCACGCGCCGCTGGTAGGTGCGCGCCAGCCAGTCGGCCGCCGCGAACGTGCGCCAGACCGGGCACCGCTCCGCGCCGGTCGAAGGCGCGGGCTGTGCCTCGATCTGCTGCGCGTACTTGTCCCGGTCGACGTTGAACGCCGCATGCCGGGCGAACATGCGCACGAACTCCCGCGGCAGCACGCCCACCGCTTCCCGCCCGTCCTCGGCGGTCAGCCAGCGGCCCTCGGGCTGCGCCGGCTCGTCGTCGCCCTGCCTGGCCACGGGCAGGTGGTAGACGGCGTTCTCCTGGTCCGGCCCCAGCAGCGAAGCGGCGGCATGCCGCCGCTCGGCCTCGCCGTACATCGCGCCGTGCAGGTGGTAGCGCACCACCTGCGCGGTGCCGCCCAGCCGGGTTGACTCGCGGCCGTCCCACAGCGCCAGCAGCACGTGGCAATGGCTGGAAACGAACATGCCGGCCTGGGCGTACTGCAGGTCGCGCGCCGGGCCGGGCACCGCGACCGATGGGCCGGCGCCGGCGGAAACCAGCGGCACCACCAGCGCTTCGGTCCGCTCCAGGATCCGCTCCAGCACTGTCTGGTCCGCCTCGTCGAAGTCGTCGCGGTACAACTCCAGGGGCAGCGGCAACGGCGCGATCACGCGCAGTCCCAGGTCCAGCGCGACCTGCGCGGCCAGCTGGTCGCCGCCTTCGGCCAGCGAGGACAGCAGCACCAGCGGCAACTCCGGATGCCGTGCCTGCAGGTCGCGCAGGAACGCACCTACGCGCACGCGCAGTCCCGGCAGATCCTGTTCGCGCAGCTTGCGGTGGCCGGTGACGCCGACGATCAGGCTGCGGGTCAGGAGCGGATCGTCGGTGGCGGTGGTCATCCCTGGCTTCCCCCTGTCCTGCCCCGCCTCAGGCCGGCTGGGCGCCGGCCTTCCGCGTCAGGCGCTCGCGGGCCAGGTCGATCATCGCCTGGTAGCGCGGGCTGTCGCGGATCGGGTCCAGGTCGGTATCGGTCTCGATCCAGCTGAGCATGCCCAGCGAAGAGCGCTCGGCCACCGCTTCCAGGATGGCCAGTGCGCGATCGGACTCGCCCAGCAGCGACATCGCGCACGACAGGTTGTACTGCAGGTTGAGGTTGTCCGGATCGATCAGCCGCGCCCGCGTGGCCCACTCCATGGCCCGCTCGCGCTCGCCCAGGGTCACCAGCAGGGAGACCCCGAAACCGATCGCGCGGCCATGGCCCGGATCCTCGGCGACGATCTTCTCGACCCGCTTCATCGCCCGGGCCGCCGCCGCCCTGGCCCGCGCCGCGTCCTTCCTTACCTCGTGGCACTGGACGATGAAGCTGGCCGCGGTGAAGTCCGACTCCATCAGCCCGGCCGCCGTCTCGAAGTAGCGGATCGCCTCGTCGTACTCGCGCAGGCCCAGGCAACTGAGGCCGGCCAGCCGGTTGGCCACATAGGAGCCCGGCTCCAGCGCCACCGCGCGCCGGGCCGCGGTCAGCGCGCCCTCGAAATCGCCGGTGCTGCGCTTGACCGCCGCCTCGGCGGCGTGCGCGTCGGCCAGCTGCGGGCCCAGCGCCAGCGCCCGGCTGGCCGGGTAGTTCAGGTCGTTGAAATGCTGGTCCACCTGCCAGAACAGGTTCCAGCGGGCCAGGCCCAGCGTCGCCCAGGCCTGGGCGTAGTTCGGGTCCAGTTCGACCACGTGCTTGCAGATGCGGATGACGATCTCGTTGTTGCGCTCGTTGTCCTTGAGCCAGAACTGGCGCGCCATCAGGTAGAGCCTGTAGGCCTCGGCGTTGCTGGTGGCCCGTTGCGCCAGCGCTTCCTCCTCCGCCGGCAGCAGGGTCAGCTTCAACGCCGAGACGATCGCCTTGGAGATCTCGTCCTGCACCGCGAAGATGTCCTTGAGGTCGCGGTCGTAGCGCTCGCCCCAGACCTGCGCGTCGCGGGAGGCGTCGATCAGCTGGGCGGTGATGCGCACCCGCTCGCCGGCCTTGCGCACGCTGCCGACCAGCACGTGCGAGGCGTGGGCCTGGCGGCCGATGTCGGCCATGCCGCCGGTGGCGCCCTTGAACGAGAACGCCAGGTTGCGCGAGACCACCGACAGCGCCGAGACCTTGCCCAGGTCGGTGATGATGTCCTCGGTGATGCCGTCGGAGAAGTATTCCTGCTCGGGGTCGCCGCTCATGTTGGCGAACGGCAGCACGCAGATGCTGACCTGCGGGCGCGCCTTCGGGGTCGCCGCGGCCGCAGGCCGGGCCGCGCCCAGCTTGCCCTCCAGCGCCTTGCACAGGCTCAGGAACGCCGGATGTCCATGGTTGTCGTTCCAGCCGTCCAGGTCGGTCGCGTGCAGGGCACGGAAATCGATCGGCAGCCTGGCGCTGTCGAACCGCACCGGCACCAGCACGCCGCGGTCGGCCGCATCGCGCGCCTCGCCGCGCACCCAGCGCGAATCCACCGACAGCGGCGTCCACACCACGATCAGGGTGCGGGCGGCATCCAGTTCGCGTGCGATCAGCGAATCGAACTCCTCGCCCGGTGCGATCTCCGGATCCCACCACACCGACCAGCCCTGGGCCTCGAGCGCCGCCACCAGCGGCGCCACGCGGGCGCGGTCCTGCCGGGAATAGGAAACGAAGATGTCGGCCAAGCAATCGCCTCCATTCGGAAAAGCGTCGCACTTGCCACGCCCGCACGTGCGGACCCGCCTGGACTCCCTGGAAGGGTTCCCCCATCCCCCGGCCTGCGTCGTCGCGCCGGGAAAATGTGACCCATGTCCCTGATTAGGCGCCGCTTTGCCGGTCAGGTCAACTCGCGGCGACTCTTCCCCTGGCGGCAAGGCAGGGCCGAGCGCCCCGCCCGCTCAGCGCTCCTGCCCGACGAATTTCTGCAGCAGCTTCTTGCCTTCCGGCGACTGCGCCAGCCCTTCCAGCATGCTGGCCACGGCGCGCGCGCCTCCCGGGGGTACGCCGGTGGCCGGTGGCGCGGAATGGCCCGGCCAGGTCTGCCGCGCTTGCGGGAAAGGCCGCGGCCAGGAGGCCGCGGCCCTGCTCATGGCCCGGTCACTTCACCAGCGGGATCGCGCCAGCCAGGCGGGCCTGGCCGGCCAGCCCCAGCCGGCGGCTGACGTGGATCACGCGCGCCGCCTTGCCCGGATCGATCACCTTCGCGAACTCGGCCAGGTACTCCTCGCGCAGGTCGTTGATCTTCTCGTCGCGGGCCAGCAGCGACTGCACGTACGCCATCGAGTCCGCGTCGTCCAGTTCGGCGTAGTCGCTGGCGTACTCGCGCACCGCCTCGACCTGGCCGTCGATGATCGCGGCCTTCTCGGCCTGGAACTTCTTGAACAGCGGCCAGAACTGCGCCGCCTCGTCCGCGTCCAGCGAAACGACCTTGGACACGATCTCGGTCTCGGCCGCCTGCAGTTCGTCGCGGAATTCGGCCAGGACTTCCTTGGTCGTCTTCTGCCCTTCCGCGGCGGTGGCCGGTTCGGCCGCCGACAGCGGCAGCGCGACCAGCATCCCCAACAGCATCACCGCACCCGATTTGAACATCTGCCGCTCCCTTGCCCGTGGTTGACTGGCAGGCAGCCTAGCCGGTCGCCCGCGTCGCGGATGTAGGCCTCTGGGCCAATGACGCGGGGGCCTGGGCCGGCGGATGGACTGCCCGCGCCCGACCGGCCTGTCCCCTGCCCCGGGCGCAGAATCGGCCCCCGGCGCCGCTCACCCGTACAATGCCCCCTCCCCCTGACGACGTGACCCTGAATGGCCAAGCCCAACTATTCGTTCGAGAAACGGCAGCGCGAACTCGCCAAGAAGAAGAAGCAGGACGAGAAGGAAGCGAAGAAGCAGGCCGAACGCGAGGCCGCGAAGGCGGCCGTTCCGCCGAAGGAATGACCCCGCCGGCGCCCGCGGCGACGCGGGTCCCGCGCTGAAGGCGTTCTGCGGCACGAGGCACGGAACCGCCGCGCAGGTGCCGCCCGGCACCCTGGGCCCCGGACAGGGGCTCAGCGGTACGGCCCGGGCCCGCGCCAGACCAGCTCGCCGCGCCGGTACACGAACATCACCGTGATGACCTGGCGGGCATCGCCGATGGCCTGCATCTCCGGATCGTTGCGGTCGAGCAGCCGGCACTTGCTGGACTCGCGCCGCAGCGCGACCTCGGCCGGGCAGACCATCAGGTAGCGGGTGCCCGGCAGCGGGATGGACAGTTCCTCCATCCCCTGCTCCATCCAGGTGCGCAGCCGCTCTTCGGCGAGCAGGTCGTAGACGATCTGGTAGCCGCCCACTTCCATGCTCGGCTCGCCGGCGGCCATGTCGTTGCGGGTGCCGTCGCGTTCGGCCGGGCCGCGGCCACGGCCGTGGTCGTCGGGCGCGGTCTCTTCCTCGAGCCAGCCCGGCGGACGCCCGTTCCAGCGTTGCGGGTGGCGCTGCGCGGTTTCGGGCGGACTCGAGGCGGGTGCCTGCGCCGGCTCCGGCGCGGGCGGCTCGGGGGAATCGGCCTGTTCCGGTTCCGGCTCGGCCGGCGGCTCGATGAACCTGGCCTCCATCACCGGCTTGCGCTCGTCGACGCGTTCGCGCACCACCGGCCGGGCCTGCGGCCTGGGTTCCTGGGCGGGTTGCGGACGGGGTGGATCCTTCGCCGGCTCCGCTGGCCGGGTCGATTCGCCGACGAAATCCACCTTGATCCGCCCGCCGCTGGACGCGCCCTGCGGCGTGGTGACGATCGGCGGCGAGGACAGCATCAGCAGCAGCCACATCAGCACGTGCAGCAGCGCGCTCAGGAGCGCAGCGATCCACGGCTGCAGGCGTTCGATCCGGGGGCTGGCGCCGGCGTCCTGGCGAGGCGGCGCGGTGCTCATGCGGCCAGGAGGGCGTGGGGAGTGCGGGCCCTCATGGGGAAACCGGGAATGCAGTCGACGGAATGCCGCATGGTAACGCCTGGCGCCGAAATGGTGTCAGGGACAATTGGCCCTGGCCTGCGGGCGCCCGGGGGCACGCAGGCCCGCGAACCGTCCCGTCCGCGCTTCGACCCAGGCCTGGAACCGGTCCGGGCCCAGCGCCTTCTGCTGCTGCAGGTGGGAGCGGATTGCAGCCAGCTCTTCCTCATCCAGCGCAGCCGCGCACAGGGCGCGGTAGGCGGCGGCGCGCGCGGCGCGGTCGTGGCCCAGGGCCAGGAATTCCGGATGTGGCGTCAGCAGCGGATCCTCGCGGTATCCCGCATGGGCCCGATGGCTGGACCAGGGATAGTCGCGCGGCTGTTCGACCATCCATGCCCGCACCGGGTTGAGCTCGATGTACCGGCTGCAGGCCAGGAAGTAGCTGCCCGAGTCCACCAGGCAGGACTTGAAACGCCCCTCCCAGAGCGTCCCGGTGCGGCCGTGGCGCGCATTGAACAGGCCCGTGTAGTTGCGTGCGAACGTATGCATCAGCCGCGACATCGCGCCCGTGGCCCCGGGCGTGAGCAGCAGGTGCGCGTGGTTGCCCATCAGCACGTAGGCATGCAGCCGGCAGTCGAACCGCGACAGCGCCTGCCTCAGGCACTGCAGGTAGCGCTGCCGGTCGTCGTCGTCGAGGAAGCAGGGCAAGCGGTTGTTGCCCCGCTGCACCACATGCTGCGGGACGCCGGCAAGGTCGAAACGGGGATGGCGGGCCATGCCCCAGCCTGGTCGCAGGCATCGCCCCGCATCATCGGCCACGCGCCCGGCCGAGCCTCGGATTCCCGCTGCGCCCCGGGTCGGGAATTGTCCC
>CAZBDE010000053.1:0-3235 GCA_964490415.1 uncultured Pseudoxanthomonas sp.
GTAGATGCCGCCGCGGCCTTCCTCGTCGCCCGGGTACCAGTTCTGCACGGTCGAGTACTTGATCTCGGCGTCGTCGAGCACGACCAGCTCGACCACCGCCGCATGCAGCTGGTTCTCGTCGCGCATCGGCGCGGTGCAGCCTTCCAGGTAGGAGACGTAGCTGCCTTCCTCGGCGATGATCAGGGTGCGCTCGAACTGGCCGGTATGGCCCGCATTGATCCGGAAGTAGGTGCTCAGTTCCATCGGGCAGCGCACGCCCCTGGGGATGAACACGAAGCTGCCGTCGGAGAACACCGCCGAGTTCAGCGCGGCGAAGTAGTTGTCGCCGTGCGGGACCACGGTGCCCAGGTACTTCTTCACCAGCTCGGGGTGCTCGCGCACCGCCTCGGACATCGAGCAGAAGATGACGCCCTTCTCGGCCAGCTCCTTGCGGAACGTGGTGCCTACGCTGACCGAGTCGAACACCGCATCCACGGCGACGCCGGCCAGCTTCGCGCGTTCGTGCAGCGGCACGCCGAGCTTGTCGTAGGTGTCCAGCAGTTCCTGCGGTACCTCGTCCAGCGAGGCGTACTTCGGGCCCTTGGGCGCGGAGTAGTAGCTGATCGCCTGGAAGTCGATCGGCGCGATCTTCAGCTTGGCCCAGTGCGGCACCGGCATGGTCAGCCAGCGCCGGTAGGCGTCCAGGCGCCAGTCGGTCATCCACTCCGGCTCGTCCTTCTTCGCCGACAGGGCGCGGATGGTGTCCTCGCCCAGGCCCGGGGGCAGGGAGTCGGATTCGATCTCGGTGACGAAGCCGGCCTCGTAGCGGCGGCCCAGGCGCTCGAGGATCTCGGCGTTCTGCGGCGGCGCTTCGGCGGTGGCGGTGGTGTCGATTTCGGTGGCTTCGGTTTCGGTGGCCATTGGGCTGCCTACGGGTTCAACTGGCGATGCGCACGGCGATCTCGCGCCGGCGCGTCGCGGGGGACGGGGGGGAGGGGGGATGCAGCATCTGCGCCAGGGTCACCCCGCGCAGGGCGTCGGCGACCACGTCGTTGATCAGGCGCCAGTTGGCGCGCACGCCGCACTGGTGGGCGATGCCGCAGTGGCTGTCGTGCTGGCTGCACTCGGTCATCGCCAGCGGGCCTTCCATCGCCTCGACGATCTGGATCAGGCTGATGCCTGCCGCGTCGCGGCTGAGGCGGTAGCCGCCGTGCACGCCGCGCAGGCCCTCGACCAGGCCGGCCTGGGCCAGCGGCTTGAGCAGCTTGCTGACGGTGGGCTGTTCCAGCCCGGAGTGCTCGGCCAGTTCGGCCGCGCTCAGCACCTGGCCCTGGCGCGCGGCGAGCACGGTCAGGACCACGGTGGCGTAGTCGGTGAGCTTGGTGACACGGAGCATGGCGGGGCGGGGCAATGAAAGCGTACCGAAATTGTACGCTTTCGATCCCGCCCGGCCAAGCCGCGCGGATGCCCCGTCCGGCGGGGCTTCAGGGAGCGTTGGCGGCGGGCGCGGCGCCTTCGGGCGCGGGCGGGAGGACCAGGGCCAGCACCGGCGGTGGCGGCGTCTGCCCCGGCGGCAGTGCGTCCGGGGCGCGCTCGCCGGCGGGACCCAGGTCGCGGATGAAGCGGTACAGGGCGCGGCGGTCCTCCTCGGTCATCTCGCGCAGGGCGAAGTCCGGCATGATCGGCCGCGCGCGCAGGTGGGCGCTGTATTCCAGCCACTGCGCCTCGCTCAGGTCCTGCATGCGCAGGCGCAGGTTGGTCGCGTAGGTGGTGCCCCAGGGGCCGCTGTAGCCCAGCGGCGCCGAACCGGTCAGCCACTGCGCCTTCGGCACCTGGCCCTGGCGCTCGGCGTAGCCGGCGGTGTGGCAGTCGTTGCAGCCGGCGACGCGGACCAGGTATTCGCCGCGCGCGACCAGGTCGGCGGCGGAGGTGGCCGCGGCCGCGGGCGGTACGGTCGCGGTGGCGGCGGGCTGGCAGGCGGCCAGCACGACCGGGCCGGACAGGGACAGGCAGGCGACGATGGCCTGGCGGATGGAACTGGCTTGCATGGAGGGGCTCGCATGGGTGTGTGACAGGCTGGATAACGCCGGCATCGAACCGGCGAGGCCAGCCTGGATGCGCACCGTGGCGACGGTCGGAATGACTTCAGGCACGGGTCCGCGGTCGCCCGTGAGGAAGAAACGACTTGGGCTGCGCGGCGCCATCGGCGAGAATCGGCATTCTCCCCCCAGCCGGAATGCCGCATGTCCCGCAAGATCGTCGCCAGGAAATCGCCCATCCACGGCAACGGCGTGTTCGCCGTGGCGCCGATCCGCAAGGGCGAGCGCCTGATCGAGTACAAGGGCCAACGGCGTACCCACGACGAGGTGGACGCCGGCGATTCGGGCGACGTCGACAGCGGCCACACCTTCCTGTTCACGATCAACGACGAGTACGTGGTCGATGCCAACCACGGCGGCAACGACGCGCGCTGGATCAACCACAGCTGCGCGCCGAACTGCGAGGCGGTGATCGACGAGCACGACGGCGACGACCGGCGCAAGGACCGCGTCTTCATCGAGGCGATCCGCGACATCGTCCCGGGCGAGGAGCTGACCTACAACTACGGCATCACCCTGGCCGAGCGGCACACGCCGCGGCTGAAGAAGGTCTGGGCCTGCCTGTGCGGCTCGCCCAGGTGCACCGGGACGATGCTGCAGCCCAAGCGCTGAGCGGCGGTCCGCCGCCTCATTCCTCCGGCGTCGCCAGGGCCCCGGCCATGGCGCCGATGTCCTGGTTGAAGGTGACCACCAGGCTGCCGTCGGCCACGCCGGCGCTCTCCACCTGCAGGCCGCCCAGCAGCGCGGCGATGGCCGGATCGATCCGGTACACCGGTTCGTTGCGGGCGTAGTCGGCCAGCCAGGCGTCGAGCAGCATGCGTGTTTCGTCGTCCAGGCCCGTGCCGCCGCGCGCGGGACTGAAGGCTTCGATGCGTGGCTGTTCGAGGAAGAACGCGCGTCCGGCGGCGTCGTAGCGCAGCGCGCTGGAGAGCGTCAGCTGGCCCAGCGGTGCCGGCGTGCCGCCGAGGGTGGCCAGGGCCAGGTCCATGCCGAGTTGCAGGCGGTCGCCGGGCGGAATCGAGAGCCGCGGCCGGCTGACGGTCACTTCCGCCAGGCCGCCGAGCAGCGCCTGTTCGTGCGGGAAGCTGCCCATGAGGAACTGCTGTGCGTCGGCGGCCGGGACGGCCACCTGGCGTCCGTTGATCCGGGGTTCGGCG
>CAZBDE010000053.1:3335-14524 GCA_964490415.1 uncultured Pseudoxanthomonas sp.
TGCCGATCCGCTGCAGCAGCGCCGCCAGCGGCGCACGCAAGTCCTGCAGCGGGTCGCCGGCGCCGCGTTCGCTGCGGGCCAGTCCCTCGAGCAGGCGGGCCCCGACCAGCAGCGCGGCGCGTTCATCGCCGCTGAAGCCTGGCAGGCGCTGGCTGCCTTCGAGCAGGCGCATCCAGTCTTCGCGGCAGGCCTGGTCGAATTCGATGCTGCAGCGGCCGCGGCAGGGGAGGCCGTCGTTCTCGACGGGGGTGACCGTGACCCGGTAGCGGTTGGGGGAGGACGCCATGGCGTGGGGGATCGTGTCGGGGATGCATCCAAGATAGGTCGCGCCCGTGGGCGGCACGAGGTCCTTGGCCACGATGGACCGTTCCACGCGGGCGCCGATGCCGTTCAGCGCGGGCTGTGCATCCGCGGCAAGGGATCCAGGGCGCCGGTGGCGGATCGGGGGATCGCATGCCCGCAGTGCGGCCGCGCGCGCGGAGCGAGGGCGTGATCATCGCCGGCGACGGCGGAAAAGAAACGGGGCGGCATCGCTGCCGCCCCGTCGGGAAACCTCCGGATCTCGCGCCTATCAGGCCGCGGCGTCCTTGAGCTTCTTCAGCGGACGCACCTTCACCTTCACCGAAGCCGGCTTGGCGGCGAACCACTGCTCTTCCTTGGTGAACGGATTGACGCCCTTGCGCTTCGGCTTGGCCGGCACCTTGACCGCGGTGACCTTGAACAGGCCCGGCAGGGTGAAGCTGCCCGCGCCCTTCTTGCTGATCGCGCCCGACACCGCGCCTTCGAGGGCGGCGAGCACGGCCTTGACGTCCTTGGAGGCCACGGCGCTGGCTTCGGCCAGGTGCTTGACCAGGGCGGACTTGCCCAGGACTTCCTTCAGCGGCTTGGCGGCAGCCGGAGCCGCCTTCTTCGGAGCGGCCTTCGCCGCTTTCGGCGCGGCCTTCTTGGCGGCCGGCTTCTTGGTGGTCTTCGCCATAACTTTCCTGTTCCGTTCGATATGGGTGGTTTGGTTCACCGACGGCGTCGGCAACGCGAATGTAGGCCATGCGCGGCCCGCCGCCAAGGGGAAAGCCGGGAAAAATCGCTGCAAACGCACCCGGGGCGCCCTGCCGGCGCCCGGAAGTGCCCGTTCGACCCCCGCTGCGGCGTCCTCCGGCTCAGCCGGCCTTGTCCTGCGCGTGCACGAAACCCCATGCCGGCAGCGTGACCTGCGCGCCCTCGAGCGCCGGCCCGGGGCGGCCATGGCCCTGCGCCAGCAACCAGTCGCCCGCCGGCAAATGCAGCGTGGCCGGCGCGGCGGACAGGTTGAACGCCGCCAGCAGGCGCTGGCCTTCCGCCTCGCGGACGAAGGCGAGCACCGGTTCGCCGGCGTCGACGAAGGCGATCGAACCGTGCACCAGCGCCGGCTGCGACCTGCGCCAGCGCATGAACGCGCGGAACGCGTTGAGCACCGAATCCGGATCGTCCTCCTGCGCGGCCACCGACAGCGCCTGGTGCGCGCCGGGCACCGGCAGCCAGGGCTTGCCGGTGCTGAAGCCGGCATCGTCCGCGCCGGTCCACGGCATCGGCGTGCGGCAGCCATCGCGGCCCTTGAAGTTGGGCCAGAAGGTGATGCCGTAGGGGTCCTGCAGCGCCTCGAACGGCACCTCGGCCTCCGGCAGGCCGAGCTCCTCGCCCTGGTAGATGCAGACCGAACCGCGCAGCGAACAGACCATCGCCACCAGCAGTTTCGCCAGCTGCGGCGGGGGAGTGTCGCCGCCCCAGCGGGTCACCGCGCGGCGCACGTCGTGGTTGGACACGGCCCAGCACGGCCAGCCTTCGGTCATCGCCGCTTCCAGGCGCGAGACCGTGTCGCGGATATAGCCGGCGCTGAAGTCGTCGACCAGCAGTTCGAAGCTGTAGCCCATGTGCAGGCGGCCGCCGGAGGTGTACTCGGCGGTGGTGGCCAGCGAGTCCTCCGAGGAGATCTCGCCCAGGCTCACCGCGCCCGGATAGCGGTCGAGCAGGGCACGTACGCGCTGCAGGAACGGCAGGTTCTCCGGCCGGGTGTTGTTGTACCAGTGGTACTGGAACGCGTAGGGGTTGTCGGCGCTGAAGCCGCGGCCGACGCGCTTGTCCGCCGGCTTGGCCGGGTTGTCGCGCAGCTGCGCGTCGTGGAAGCAGAAGTTGATCGAGTCCAGGCGGAAGCCGTCCACGCCGCGGTCCAGCCAGAACCGGATGTAGTCCAGGGTGGCCTGCTGCACCTCGGGGTTGTGGAAGTTCAGGTCCGGCTGCGAGGACAGGAAGTTGTGCAGGTAGTACTGGCAGCGCCGGGGTTCCCAGCGCCAGGCCACGCCGCCGAACAGCGACAGCCAGTTGTTGGGCGGGGTGCCGTCCTCGCGCGCGTCGGCCCACACGTACCAGTCGGCCTTCGGGTTGCCGCGGTCCTGGCGGCTCTCGCGGAACCAGGCGTGCTGGTCGGAGGTGTGGCTGAAGACCTGGTCGATCATCACCTTCAGGCCGAGCGCGTGCGCCCTGGCCAGCAGCCGGTCGAAATCCTCCAGGGTGCCGAACATCGGATCGACCGCGCGCTGGTCGGCGATGTCGTAGCCGAAGTCGGCCATCGGCGACTTGAAGAACGGCGAGATCCAGATCGCGTCCACGCCCAGCGAGGCCACGTACTCGAGCCGCTCGACGATGCCGGGCAGGTCGCCCACCCCGTCGCCGTCGGTGTCCAGGAAGCTGCGCGGGTAGATCTGGTAGATGACGGCGCCGCGCCACCAGGGGGTGTGGTTCATGGGGTTCCGTTCCGGTGTGCCGGGGGGCCGCGCTCCGGGCGGCCTCCCACGAGGCGGAAAAGGACCGCCGCGCCGTTGCAGGCACGGCGCGGCGGAAGCCCCGCCGCGGGAGCGGCGGGGCGAGGGGTGGTGCTCAGAAGCGGTAGTTCACGCCGAGCAGGATGGTGCGGCCCCACTCGATGTGCTCCAGCGGGCGGTCCTTGCTGCCGGCGTAGGTACGGTAGGACTCGTCGGTCAGGTTGCTGGCCTGCAGCAGCAGGGTCAGGCCGGCCAGGCTGCCGTCGCCGAACGAGTAGCTGACCTGGGCGTCGGTGATGTTCTCGCCGACCACGTAGCGCAGGGTGCGGTTGCCGGCGAAGTTGCCGATCTCGCCGATGAAGTCCGAGCGGCGGCGCTGGTTGACGCGGGCCTCGAAGCCGTTGCGCTCGTAGTACAGGGTCCAGTTGTACACGCGGTCCGACAGGCCCGGCAGGCTGATCGGGCCGTCGCCCACGCTGCTCGCGCTTTCCGGGTCGCGGATGGTGATGCTGCTGTCGAAGAAGCTGGCGCTGGCGACCACGCCGAAGCCGGTCAGCGCTCCGCTGAACAGCTCGAACGGGAGCGACGCGGTCAGCTCCAGGCCCTGCAGCGAGCCGCCCTCGCCGTTCATCGGCTGGGTGAAGTCGCCGTACTGCTGCGGCGGCGGCGCGTTCGGGTTGGTCGGCACGTAATCGACCAGCAGGTCGGAGAAGTCGTAGTTGTTGTTGGTCTGGGTGTAGAGGTAGCTCTCCAGGTCCTTGTAGAAGTAGGCGGCGGCCACGTAGGCCTTGGTGCCGAAGTACTTCTCGTAGGAGATGTCGAACGCGTTGGCGCGCCACGGTTCCAGCTCGGGGTTGCCGCCGTTGGCCCAGGGCCGGCCGTTGGTTTCGCTCACGCCCCATTCCAGCGACGTGCGCAGCTGGTCCACGCGCGGGCGCGCGACCTGCTTGGCCAGGGCCACGCGCAGCATCTGCTCGTGGTCGAAGGAGAACGCCAGGTTCATGCTGGGCAGCACGTCGGTGTAGGTCTTGCCGCCCTCGACCGGCCGGATCTCCTGGCCCGCCGGGCGGGTGCTGTCCCAGATGTTCGCGTTCGAGCTCTGGTCGACGTGCTGCACCTGCACGCCGATGTTGCCGGCGACCGGCACGCCGCCCCATTCGGTGTCGAGGTTGGCGCGCACGTAGCCGGTGGTGATCTCCTCGTCGACCGTCCACGCCTTCGGGATCAGCCACGGCTCGTTCTCGGTGGGTTCGAAGGTCATGTAGCGGTCGACCGCGGCCGGCACGTTCCACGAGGGGATGAAGCCGACGCCGGCGAAGCCGAGGTCGACCCGCTCGTACTGCAGGTCCTGGGCGATCGCGGTCGGGCCCTGCGCGCCCAGGTTGATGTTGCCCTCGGGCTGGCGCTTGTCCTTCTGCCGGTCCGCGTAGTTCAGGCCGGCGTCGATGTCGGCGAACCAGCCGCCCGCCGGGAAGGTGGCCGACAGGCGGAAGGTCTTCAGCTCGTCCTCCACGCGCGGGGTCTTGCCGTAGCCGGAGCCGTAGATCGTGTTGTTGAGGTAGAGCGTGGCCGGATCGGAATAATCACGCCCGGGGACGAGCTGGGAGAAGCTGCCGCCGCGGTAGGCCAGGCTGACCGAATCCAGTTGCGGCGACGGGTACAGCTGGGTGTTGTTCTCCAGGTTCAACTCGTCGCGCTCGGCCCTGGAGTAGCCGATGTCGGCGAAGATCCCGACCTGGCCGATGTTGAACTCGTTGGCCCAGCCGAACGCGTTGATCTCGTCCTCGCGCTTGTTGTACATGCCGCGGACCAGCGGGTACACGTTGTTGGCCACGCCGCCGGTGAAGGTGTTGTTGTCGTTGATGACGGGGTTGGTGACCTGCAGCCGGTCGAAGCCGCCGTTGTAGTCGCCGAGGTTGACCTCGAACTGGTTGGCGGTGTCCTCCTGGGAGGCCTCCGAGTAGAACAGGTCCAGGGTGCTGGTCCAGGCGTTGGACGGGCGGAACTGCAGGGTCGCCATCAGGCCGTCGCGGTCCACCTGGCCGGTGCGGCGCAGCGCCTTGATGCCGTCGGAGTAGTAGGTGCCGGCCGGCACGCCCGGGCGCCAGTCGTCGCCGATCGCCTGCCACGGTTCGTACAGGCCGACCTGGTTCTCCTGGATCGCGCTGTTGGAGCGCGAGAAGCCCAGCGCCACGCCGAAGGTGTCGTCGGCGAACTTGCCGATCCAGGTCGCGTTGAAGCGATGGCCGTCGGCGTCGGAGTTGGCGGCCGAGCCCAGCGAGTTGCGCTGGTAGCGGCCGCTGACCATCAGCGCCGACCCGTCGTAGCTCAGGGGGCGGATGGTGCGCATGTCGATGGTGCCGGACAGGCCCTGGCCGACCAGGGCGGCGTCCGGGGTCTTGTAGACGGTGACGCCGTTGACCAGTTCCGACGGGTACTGGTCGAACTCCACGCTGCGGTTGTCGCCGGTGCTGACCATCTCGCGGCCGTTGAGCAGCGTGGTGGCGAAGTCGGGCGACAGGCCGCGCACGCTGATCACCTGGGCGCGACCGGCCACGCGCTGGGCGGCCAGGCCGGGCAGGCGCGCGATCGATTCGGCGATGCTCACGTCGGGCAGCTTGCCGAGATCCTCGGCCGAGATCGCCTCGACGATCGAGGTGGAATCGCGCTTGGTCGAGATCGCGCCCTCGATGCCGGCGCGGATGCCGGTGACCACGACGGTATCGAGGTCGGTGGCGGTCGGGTCCGGGTTCTGGACGGTGTCCGTGTTCTGGGCCTGCGCGGCGGTGGCGGTCAGCAGGATCGCCGACGCGAGCGCCGTACTCAGCAGGTTGCGCTGCATGTTCAACATTTTCCCCTCCCAGGCAATGTCGGAAAAATTCTCGGGTTGTGGTGCGCCGCCGTGCCGTTTGTCGTGTCCGCTGTTGCGCATGCGGCGGCTTTACGGTGCGTGGCTATGGTAGAGGCGCGTCGCGTCGGCGGAAGCTTCCTGCATACGTATTCATGGCGATTCCCGCATTGCGCGGACGCGTGCGCACGTGCGCGGATGGAATACTCGCGCCGGGATCGCAGGCTCCGGAACGGACGGCGAAGGGAGGAAACGGATGCGCAGGACCGGATGGCGCGCGCGCGCCGCATGCTGCATCGCGCTGTCGTGCATGGCCACCGCGGCGCCGGCATGCGTCGACGCCGGCGCCGCGGGCGTGGCGGCGCCGGACTGGCGCGACCAGGTGATCTACTTCGCCATGATCGACCGCTTCGACGACGGCGATCCCGGCAACAACGACCAGGGCGCCGGCGAGTACGATCCGGCCGACAACGCGCGCTGGAGCGGCGGCGACCTGCGCGGCTTGCAGCGGCGGCTGGACTACATCCACGGGCTGGGCGCCACCGCGCTGTGGATCACCCCGCCGGTGGCGCAACAGTGGTGGAACCCGCGTGCCCGCTACGGCGGCTACCACGGCTACTGGGCCGAGGATTTCTCGGCGGTGGACGCGCATTACGGCCAACTCGCCGACTACCGCGCCCTGGCCGACGCGCTGCACGCCTGCGGCATGTACCTGGTCCAGGACGTGGTGGTGAACCACACCGGGGACTACTTCGGCTACGCGGAAGGCCAGTGGAACGGGCACGATCCCGCGCGCGGCTTCCAGCGCCATCCCGACGACCGCGGGCGCCTTGCGCCCAGCCAGCCGCCCTTCGACCGCAACGACGCGGGCGAGCGCGGCGACCGCGAGGCGTCGATCTACCACTGGACGCCGGACATCGCCGATTTCGGCGAACGGCGGCAGGAAACGGATTTCCAGCTGGCCGGGCTGGACGACCTCGACACCGAGAACCCGGAAGTGCGCCGCGCGCTGCGCCGCGTGCATGGCGACTGGATCGCGCGCGTCGGCGTGGACGCGTTCCGCATCGACACGGCGTTCTACGTGCCTGAGGAATACTTCCGCGACTTCCTGTACGCGGACGACGCGCAGGCGCCCGGGATCCTGGAGGCGGCGCGGCGCGCGGGACGGCCGGGCTTCCACGTGTTCGGCGAAGGCTTCGCCATCGACCGCGCCTACGACGACGCCGGCGCGCGCAAGGTCGAGCGCTATGCGACCGACCCGCAGGGGCGCCCGCTGCTGCCGGGGATGATCAACT
Organism: uncultured Pseudoxanthomonas sp.; assembly: GCA_964490415.1. GTDB lineage: Bacteria > Pseudomonadota > Gammaproteobacteria > Xanthomonadales > Xanthomonadaceae > Pseudoxanthomonas. The sequence continues at coordinate 10,274 of CAZBDE010000053.1, forward strand.
TCCCGCTGTACGGCACGCTCGGCGACGTGTTCGCGCGTGGCCGGCCCCCCGCCGAGCTGGCCTGGCGGATCGGCAACATGATGCAGGTGCACGCGCGCCCGCACCTGATGCCGACCTTCGTCGACAACCACGACGTCGACCGCTTCCTGGCCGGCGGCGGCGAGGCGGGGCTGAAGCAGGCGCTGCTGGCGATCATGACCCTGCCAGGCATCCCGACGGTCTACTACGGCACCGAGCAGGGCTTCGCCGCTCAGCGCGAGGCCATGTTCGCCGGCGGCCACGGCAGCGGTGGGCGCGATCGTTTCGATGCCGGTTCGCCGCTGTACCGCTACCTGCAGCGGGCGATCGCCCTGCGTCGCGGCGACCTGCTGTTCTCGCGCGGAACGCCGGTGGTCCTGGCCGGCAATCCGGCGGCGCCCGGCGCGCTGGCCTGGCGCATGGAACACGAGGGCCGCAGCGCGCTGGTCGCGTTCAACTCCGCGGAGGGGCGCACCCTGCTTGCGGGGCTGGAGACCGGCCTGCCGGCCGGCACGGTGCTGGAGCCGCTGTTCGCCATCGACGGGCAGGCGCCACGGTTGGTGGTGGACGCGCACGGGCGCGTGGACGTGGTGCTGCCGCCGCGCGCCGGATGGGTGTGGAAGCGCGGCCGCAGCGGGGCCGTTCCCGGAGCGGGCGAGGGGATCACCGTCGATCCGGTGCCGGCCAGGGTCGACGGCGACCTGGTGGTGGCCGGCAGCGCGCCCGGGCGTTCGCGCGTGCGGCTGGTGCTCGACGGAGACCTGGACGCCGCGGTCGATGCCACGGTCGATGCCGCGGGACGCTGGCGTGCCACGGCCCGTACCGATGGCATGTTCGATCCGCAGGTGGAGCACAGCCTGGTGGCCTGGTCGCCGTCGCCGCAGCGCGCCTCGGCGGCGCGGAAGTTCCGGGTCCGCAAGGACTGGCGCACGCTGGTGCAGGCGCAGGACCCGGCGGGCGACGACCAGGGTCCGCAGGGCCGCTACCGCTATCCGACCGATGCCAGCTGGCGCGACCGCCGCACGCTGGACATCCTCGGCGCCGAGGTCTCCACCGCCGGCGGCGCGCTGAAGGTCGAACTGCGCCTGCGCGACCTGGTCGCCGACTGGAATCCGCCCAACGGCTTCGACCACCTGCTGGTCACCGCCTACCTGCAGTTGCCCGGCCGCGACGGCGGCGCCACGCGGATGTCGATGCAGGACGCGGCGCTGCCTGCCGGCATGCGCTGGCACTACCGCCTGCGCGCCGGCGGCTGGAGCAACGCGCTGTTCTCCAGCGAGGGCGCCTCGGCGCAGGTGGAGGGCACGCCGTCGCCGGTGGCCGCGCAGGTGGACGTGGACCGCGGACGCGGCACACTGACCTTCCTGCTGCCCGCCGCGGCGATCGGCTACCCGGAGTCCCTGTCCGGCGCGGAACTGTATGTCACCACCTGGGACTATGACGGCGGCTACCGGGCGCTGGCGGCCGAAGCGGGCGGGCACATCTTCGGCGGCGGCGGCGCAGGCGATCCCAAGGTGATGGACGACCTGCGCATCGTGCTGCCCTGAGCCTTACAGCGGCACGAACCGGATCGCCTGGCCGCCGCCGGCACCGAGGTGCAGCCGCAGCGTGTCGGTGCTGCGCACCTCGCGGGTCTCGCGGACGAAGTCGAACGGCGCGGTCTTCCAGTCGGCGCGGTCGCCGTCGCGGTAGATCTCGGCGCGGTAGCGCCGGCCCGGGCCGAGGAACGCCAGGGGCACCTGCAGGTCGCGCGCGTGCTCGTCGGTGACACTGCCGAGGAACCATTCCTCGCCGCCGCGCGCCTTGCGGGCGAAGGTGACGTAGTCGCCCACCTCGCCGTTGAGCACGCGGCTCTCTTCCCAGTCCACCGCCACGTCCTTGATGAACTGGAACGCGTCGGGATGCTCGGCGTAGTGCTCGGGCAGGTCGGCGACCATCTGGATCGGGCTGTAGATCACCACGTACAGCGCCAGCTGCTTGGCCAGGGTGCTCTCGATCCGCTGGCCGCCGCGTCCCTCGAGGCTGACGATGCCGGGGGTGAAGTCCATCGGCCCGCCCAGCATGCGGGTGAACACCAGGTTGGCCTCGTGCTCGGGCGGGTTCGGCGGCTGGCCCCAGGCGTTGAACTCCATGCCGCGCGCGCCTTCCCGCGACACCCAGTTCGGATACGTGCGGCGCAGGCCGGTGTCCTTGATCGGTTCGTGCGCATTGATCGCGATGCGCCGCTTCGCCGCTTCCTCGACCACGTGCAGGTGGTGGCGGCTCATCCACTGGCCCTCGTGCCATTCGCGCACCACCGGGCCGCCGGCGCGATCCTGGCGCTGGATGTCGCCGGCGTCGCAGACGTAGCCGGTCTTGACCACGTCCACGCCGTTGCGCGCGTACAGGTCCAGCGCGGCCGGCAGCTGGCGTTCGTAGTGGCTGACCGCGCAGGCGGTCTCGTGGTGGCCGATCAGGTGCACGCCTTTCGCGGCGCCGTAGGCGGCCAGGCCTTCCAGGTCGAAGTCGGCGGTGGGCCGGGTGAAGTCGAAGCCCCAGCCATTGGCGAACCAGTCGCCGTCCCAGCCCGGGTTCCAGCCTTCCACCAGCACGCCGCGGAAGCCGTTGGCGGCGGCGAAGTCGATGTACTTCTTCGTGTTGGCCGTGGTCGCGCCGTGGCGCGGGCCGGTGCCCCAGGTCTCCAGCTCCAGGTGCAGCGACCACCACACCCCGACGTACTTGGCCGGCTCGAACCAGCCGACGTCGCCGATGCGGTTGGGCTCGTTGAGGTTGAGGATGAGGTTCGATTCGGCCAGGTCGCCGGCGCGCTCGCCGACCTGGATCGTGCGCCATGGCGTGGCGAATGGCGTGGCGCGCACCACCGCGGTCCCGCGGTCGTCGCCGGGGGTGAGCGCGGCGCGCAGCACGTCGTTCTCGCCCCTGGCCAGGTTCATGCCGGCGTAGTCGACCAGCGCCGCTTCGTGGAACGCCAGGTGCAGGCCGCGGTCGGTGCGCAGGGTGATCGGGGTCTGCGCGGTGCCCACTTCCGCCAGCGGCGTGCGCGAATACAGGTATTCCTCGCGGTTCCACTCGAACGCCGGGATCCACCAGGCCGTGGCCGGGCGCGCGACCGCGAACTCGGTCAGCTCCTGGCGGATGCGGACCTCGTCCATCGCCGGCTGGCGCGGGAACTCGTAGCGGAAGCCGACGCCGTCGTCATGGACGCGGAACACCACGTCGAAGCGGCGTCCTTCCTTCCTGCCGCCGGCCGCCTTCTCGGCGAAACTGGCGCGCAGCTCGTTGTAGTGGTCGCGCACCAGGCGGCGCTCGCCCCAGGGTTGCTCCCAGGTCTGGTCGAAGCTGCGGCTGGACTGGCCGACCAGTTCCAGGTTGCGCTCCAGGCGGCCGTCGCCGAGCAGGAAGCCCAGCCGCGATGGCGCCAGCACCGGCTCGCCCCTGCGCTCGACGCGGTAGGCGAGGCGGCCTTCATGCTGCGATTCCAGGTGCACGACCAGCGCACCGTCCGGCGACGCCACGCGCGCCAGGTCCGTGGCCTGCGCCGGCAGGACCAGCGCCGCGAGCAGGGCGAGCAGGGCGCCCGGAATGCGCCGGGGCACGGCGTGGGCGGCAGGGATCATGCGATGCATCGGGTTCCTCTCATTCCAGGACATAGACCAGGGCAGTGCGCGGGGGCACGGTGAAACGTCCGCGGGCGCGGTCGAAGCGGGCCTGCTCGCGCGGCCGCGGATCGGCCGCGTCCGGCGCCAGGTGCACTGGGTGCAGGGTGTAACGCTTGCCGCGTTCGGAAGGCAGCTCCAGGACCTGCGCCTGCGGCGAGGTATTGAGCAGGTACAGGATCTCGCCGAAGCCGGCATCGTCCAGGCCGGCGCCGTCCAGGTGGCCTGCGATCACCAGCGGGTTCTGCCGCGGCCCGGTATCGGGGAAGCGCAGGCGCGTGGCGACCTCGTCGGCCGTGCGCAGGCGGAACAGGGCCGAACCGGCGCGGATCCGCAGCAGGTCGCGCAGCGCGTCGCGGGCGAAGGCGATGTCCTCCGGCGCCGGCCGGATCGACGCATCCGCCAGCCGCGGCGCGATCCACGGCCAGTTGCCTTCGTTGCCGCTGGCCGGCGGCAGGCCGGTGCCGAAGAAGGTGTCGCGGTAGCTCCAGTCGAGCCGGTTGAACCAGTCGCCGGAGTCGTAGCTGTTGCGGTCCATCGACTTGGAGCGCAGCGTGTCGATGCCGGCGTGGAAGTA
>CAZBDE010000054.1:0-5051 GCA_964490415.1 uncultured Pseudoxanthomonas sp.
TCGGTCTTGGCGCGCTCGATGTCGGCGGTGGGCAGGTCGATCTTGTTCAGCACCGGCACCACTTCCAGGCCCTGCTCCACCGCGGTGTAGCAGTTGGCGACCGACTGCGCCTCCACGCCCTGGGCGGCGTCCACCACCAGCAGCGCGCCTTCGCAGGCGGCCAGCGAGCGGCTGACCTCGTAGGAGAAGTCGACGTGGCCGGGGGTGTCGATGAAATTGAGCTGGTAGGTGTTGCCGTCCTTCGCCTTGTACGGCAGCGAGACGGACTGCGCCTTGATGGTGATGCCGCGCTCGCGCTCGATCGGGTTGGAGTCGAGCACCTGCGCTTCCATCTCGCGCGCTTCAAGCCCGCCGCACAATTGGATGATGCGGTCGGCCAGGGTCGACTTGCCGTGGTCGACGTGGGCGATGATGGAGAAGTTGCGGATGAACCGCATGGAATCTGGGGACATGTGGGGGCGGCGGTCGGGCCGTCGTCGGACAACGGCGGATTATCGCACGCCGGGAGGGGGCCACACCCCGCGGATCACTGGCCCGACCGGCGGCCGGGTCCTGCCCGGACCCCGTTCGCCCCTGCATTCCGCCGCGATCGGCCGCCGCGGCGCCCACCGGGGGCGCCGCGCGCGACCGGCCCGCTCAGTCCTGCGGACCGGCGGTCAGGGCGACGAAACTGGTGCCGCCGCCCGGGCTGCGCACCAGCATCATGACCGCGTCGCCGTCGTCGACGCCGCGCAGCTGGCGCTCCACGTCGGCCACGCTGCCGACGGGCGTACGGCCCACGCGCAGGATCGCCATGCCCGGCTGCAGGCCGGCTTCACGCGCTTCAGGGCTGTCGATGCCGGCGATGGCCACGCCCTCGCCCGCCTTGAGACCGAGCCGGCTGCGCGCGGCCGCGTCCAGTTCGGCCACGCGCAGGCCCAGCTTGGCCGCGGACGAGGAGGCCGGCGCAGGTGCCGTGCCGCCATCGTCCGGGCCGGCCGCGGCGCGCTGCGCGTCGCTGGCCAGCTCGCCCAGGGTCACGTTGATGTCGCGCGGCTTGCCGTCGCGGATCACGCCGATCTTCGCCTTGGTGCCGGGCGGCAGCATGCCCACCATCGGCGGCAGGTCGGCGCTGGTGGCCACGGCCTGGCCGTTGACCGAGACGATCACGTCGCCGATCTCGATGCCGCCGCGCTCGGCGGCGCTGCCCGGTTCGATGCTGTTGACCAGCGCGCCATTGCTGTCCGGCAGGCCCATCGCCCGTGCCCGGGTCGCGTCGATCCCCTGGATCTGCACGCCCAGCATGCCGCGGCTGACCTTGCCGCTCTTCTTGATCTGGTCCACCGCGCGCATCGCCAGGTCCATCGGGATGGCGAAGCTCACGCCCATGTAGCCGCCGGAATTGCTCAGGATCTGCGAGTTGATCCCGACCACCTCGCCGGAGGTGTTGAGCAGCGGGCCGCCGGAGTTGCCGCGGTTGATCGCCACGTCGGTCTGGATGAAGGGCACGTACTGCTGGCCCGGGCCGCCGGTGCGGCCGACCGCGCTGACGATGCCGGCGGTGACCGACTGGTCCAGGCCCAGCGGCGAACCGATCGCCACCACCCACTGGCCGGGCTTGATCGAGGACGAGGCACCCTGGCGCAGGGTCGGCAGGTTGCCGCCTTCGACCTTCAGCAGCGCCACGTCGTAGGTCTCGTCGCTGCCGACCAGCTTCGCGCTCAGCTCGCGGCGGTCGGACAGGCGCACGGTGATGCTGTCGGCGCCGTTGACCACGTGGTGGTTGGTCAGGATGTAGCCATCGGGGGAGATGATGAAGCCCGAACCCAGCGAACGGCCGGACGGCCCGTCCTGGTCGGGGCCGCCCGGCTGGCCGGGCATGCCCGGGAAGTCCGGGCCGAAGAAGCGGCGGAAGATCTCCGGGATCTGGTCCTGGTCGGGCATGCCGCCACGGGCGCGCGCGCCGGACGGGCGCTGGCCGATGCGCGCTTCGATGTTGACCACGCCCGGACCGACCTGTTCGACCAGGCGGGTGAAATCGGGCAGGCCGGTAACGAGCGGGGCCGACGGCGCGGCGACGGCGGGTGCCGCCTGGGTGGCGACCGGGGCCGCGGCCTCGGGCGAGCGCGCGCAGGCCATCAGCGGTGCGGTCAGCACCAGGGCGGCGAGGAGACTGGGACGGACACGGGGATTCATCGGTTGCATGCCTTTCAGGAGCAGTGGAGAAGCGGCCACGGTCGACCGGGCCGTGGAACACGGAGTGCGGGGCGGTAACCCGGGATCCGGAGGGGCGCGTGCGCCCCGGCCGGCGACGACGGTCAGTCCCCGTCCGGCAGTGCCGGCAGGCGGTTGCCGTCGGGTGCGGTCGCCTGCGCGGGCAGGCGCGGCTCGAACGGATAGAACGCGGGTGCCGGATCCTGCCCCGGTGCGCCGCCGAAGCTGGCGACGTAGCCGTTGCCCGCTCCCTGCGGCAGCGCTGCGCGCGGCCAGGGCCGCGCCTGCAGCGGGGCGGAGGAGGCGAACGGATCGGCGGCGGCCGGAAGCGCCACGTCGCCGGCATCGGCCAGCGCCGTGGCCGGGGCCGGGGCCAGGCCGGCCATCATGTCCGGGGAGGGCTGGGCCGCGGCGCGGCGGACCGGGGCCCGCACGGCGCGGGTGGCGGCCGCCACGGCGACCTCGCGCGGCGGCTGGCGCTGCGCCCGGGCCGGCTGCGGAGCGACCGGGGCAGTGGTGATCGGGGAAGACGCTTCGACGGCCGGCGCCGCAGCCAGCACGGCCTCGGTGGCCGGCAGGGTCTGCTGTTGCGCGAGTGCCGCGGCCGCGGCCGGACCGGGCACGTCCACGTCCTGGCGGCCGACCAGCATCGCCACCACCGCCACCGATGCGGCCAGCGCGGCGCCACCGCCGCCCCAGCGCATCCAGGACCCGCCGCGGCCGCCGTTGGCGACCTTCGGCTGCAATTCATGGGCGGGCGCGGCGGCGATCGCCGCGGCCACGCGGGCGCCGAAACCGGGATCGACCGCGCGCCGGACCTGGCCGCGCAGCACGTCGCCGCTCAGCTGCCAGCGCTCGAGCCGGTCGGCCAGCTCGCCGTCGTGCTCCAGGCGGCGCAGCAGGAAGCGCGCCTCGTCGGGCGACAGTTCGCCATCGATCAGCGCCGACAGCTGCTGCCGGTGGTGCTGCTCGAACTTGTCGCCGGCGGGGTCGCCGGAGGACGGATTCACGGGTGGGCGGGGATCGTGGCTCATGGACGGTTTCTTTCGCGGGTCGCACTTTGGACATCGAGCAGCGGACGGAGTTCCGCATCGATGGCTTCGCGGGCACGGAAGATGCGCGAGCGCACCGTTCCGATCGGGCAATCCATCTTCTGCGCGATCTCCTCGTAGCTCAGGCCGTCCACCTCGCGCAGGGTGATGGCGGTCCGCAGTTCCTCCGGCAGCGCGTCCACCGCCTTCATCACCGTGCGCTCCAGTTCCTCGCGCATGGCCTCGCGCTCGGGCGTGTCGGTGTCGCGCAGGCGCGTGCCGACGTCGTACTGCTCGGCGTCGCTGGCGTCGATGTCGTCCGTGGGCGGACGGCGGTTGTGCGCGACCAGGTGGTTCTTGGCGGTGTTCACGGCGATCCGGTGCAACCAGGTATAGAACTGGGCGTCGCCGCGGAAATTGCCCAAGGCACGGTACGCGCGCAGGAACGTCTCCTGCGCCACGTCCTGGCACTCGCTCCAGTCGGCGACGTAGCGCCCGATCAGCGCGGTGATCCGGTGCTGGTACTTGCGCACCAGCAGGTCGAAGGCCGCACTGTCGCCACGCTGCACGCGACGGACCAGTTCGAGGTCCAGCTCCTGGGTCGGATCCTTCGGCGTTCCTTCGGCCATGCCGGGCCCTGCTCCTGGTAGGCCCGGCGTTTCCGGGACCTGTTGACCGCCGTTGCCGGCGAAAGTTCAGCGGCGGGCGGAACGCCGCTGTCCGGTGTGCATCGCGGGCCGCGCCGGCCGCCATGCAGGACCTTAACGCCTGCGCAGTATCGTCGGCCCAGCCGCCATCCGCGACCGCCATGAGTCCTGTATGGGATTTGACGGCGTGGAAACAACCTCGGGATGATAGCGGTCCCTCCATACACAACCGGATGGTCAGGCCATGCTCCCAGGGTTCGACGGACTGCGATTCAGCCACTGGCAAGCCGCGCAGCGCGGGGACGGCGTGGTGGTGCTGGCGCTGGACCGCCAGGGCGCGCCGGTCAACGCACTCTCCCGGGACGTGCTGATCGAGCTGGGCGACATCGTCGAGCGGCTGGCGATCGACCCGCCCAAGGGCGTGGTGTTCCGCTCGGCCAAGGCCACCGGTTTCATCGCCGGCGCCGACCTGAAGGAATTCCAGGAATTCGACCGCAAGGGTACGGTCAACGACGCGATCCGCCGCGGCCAGGCGGTGTTCCAGAAGGTCGCCGAACTGCCCTGCCCGACCGTGTCCGCGATCCACGGCTTCTGCATGGGCGGCGGCACCGAGCTGTCGCTGGCCTGCGACTGGCGCGTGGCCTCGAACGATCCTTCGACCCGGATCGGCCTGCCCGAAGTGAAGCTGGGCATCTTCCCCGGCTGGGGCGGCAGCGCGCGCCTGCCGCGCCTGGTCGGCGCGCCGGCGGCAATGGACATGATGCTGACCGGGCGCACGCTGTCGGCCTCGGCCGCGCGCGGCATGGGCCTGGTCGACAAGGTGGTCGAGCCGGCGCTGCTGGAGGATTCGGCGGCGGCACTGGCGTTGAAGGGCACGCAGCGGCCGTTCAAGCAGCGCTTCATGGGCTGGGCGACCAACAGCTGGCTGGCGCGCAGGATCCTCGCCCCGCAGATGGCCAGGCAGGTCGCGCGCAAGGCGAAGAAGGACCACTACCCCGCCCCGTACGCGCTGATCTCCACCTGGGAACGCGCCGGCGGCGGCGGCATCCAGGCACGGCTGGACGCCGAACGCCGCGCGGTGGTCGAGCTCGCCGGCACCCCGACCGCGCGCAACCTGATCCGGATCTTCTTCCTCACCGAGCGGCTCAAGGGCCTGGGCGGCAAGGACGGGGGCGGCACG
>CAZBDE010000054.1:5061-14439 GCA_964490415.1 uncultured Pseudoxanthomonas sp.
CACGTGGTCGGCGCCGGCGTGATGGGTGGCGACATCGCCGCCTGGTCGGCCTACAAGGGCTTCGAGGTCACCCTGCAGGACCGCGAGCAGCGCTTCATCGACGGCGCGCTGGGCCGCGCCCAGGCGCTGTTCGCGAAGAAGGTGAAGGACGAGGCCAAGCGCCCCGCGGTGGCCGCGCGGCTGAAGGGCGACCTGTCCGGCGCTGGCGTGGCCGCGGCCGACCTGGTGATCGAGGCGATCATCGAGAACCCCGAAGCCAAGCGCGACCTGTACCACCTGGTCGAGCCGCGGATGAAGGACGACGCGCTGCTCACCAGCAACACCTCCTCGATCCCGCTGGACGAACTGCGCGAGCACATCGCCCGCCCGGGGCGTTTCGCCGGCCTGCACTACTTCAACCCGGTGGCGCAGATGCCGCTGGTCGAGATCGTCCAGCACGACCGCCTCGATGCGGAGAACGTGCGGCGCCTGGCCGCGTTCTGCAAGGCGCTGGACAAGTTCCCGGTGCCGGTGGCCGGCACCCCCGGCTTCCTGGTCAACCGCGTGCTGTTCCCGTACATGCTCGAGGCGGCCACCCTCTACGCCGAAGGCGTGCCGGGCGTGGTGATCGACAAGGCCGCGGTGAAGTTCGGCATGCCGATGGGCCCGATCGAGCTGATCGACACCGTCGGCCTGGACGTGGCCCAGGGCGTGGGCACCGAACTGTCGCCGTTCCTCGGCCTGCAGGTGCCGGCGGCGCTGGCCTCGGTCGAGCCCGGCAAGCGCGGCAAGAAGGACGGCCAGGGCCTGTACACGTGGGAACAGGGCGAAAAGGGCAGCAGGCCGGTGAAGCCGGAGGCGCCGGCGGGCTACCAGGCGCCGTCGGACCTGGAGGACCGCCTCATCCTGCCGCTGCTCAACGAGGCGGTGGCCTGCCTGCACGACAGGGTGGTGGCCGATGCCGACCTGCTCGATGCCGGGGTGATCTTCGGCACCGGCTTCGCCCCGTTCCGCGGCGGCCCGATCCAGCACATCCGCGCCACCGGCGCCGACGCGCTGCTGGAGCGCCTGAAGGCATTGCAGGCCCGCCACGGCGACCGCTTCGCCCCGCGCCCGGGCTGGGATGACCCGCTGCTGCGCCAGCCGCCGGAATAGCCCGCGCTTTTTCCCTTCTCCCTCCGGGAGAAGGTGCCCGAAGGGCGGATGAGGGTACGGTGGGGCGACGGGCGCCAGAATTATCGCAGGCGCCCCTGCCCTCTCCCCCACCCCTCTCCCGGGGGGAGAGGGGCTCAGTAATTACTCGACACCCGCCTCCGCCAGCATCCGCCGCAGGAACGCCACCTGGGCATCGCGCCGGTCCGGGCCGTCGTAGCGGCGCACCACCCACCATTCGTGCGCACTGGTCGACTCGCCCGGTGCCAACGTCACGTAAGGCGCATGCACTTCCAGTTCGAGCACCCCGGTGTCCGCATCGCCCGGGCGCCAGGCCAGGTACAGCTCCACCTGCCCCTGCTCCGGATGGATCCGCTCCGGCGCCTGGTGTTCGAAGTGGATCAGGAACGCCTGCCCGGCGGCGAAGCCGGCGATCCAGCCGGCGCGCGGCTGGATGAAGACCTTGCCGCGGCGGCCCTGCATGCCTGCGCCCGGCGGCAGCGGCTCCAGCGAGAACAGGCCGTCGGCGGTGCTGCTGACCAGCCCGCCGAAACCGTCGCCGGTGTCCGAACGCACGCGCACGCCGCTGCCGTCGGCCGCCACCGGCACGTACACGCGCGTCTCCGGCGCGACCCGGGTATTGAACCAGAGGTCGTGCGACACCGGCCGCTTGCGGATGTTGCGCATGTCCACCGCCAGTTCGGCGGTGTCGGGACGGTCGGGCGCGATCGCGAACGACTGGGTCAACTGCACGCCGCTGACCGGGCTGGCCGCGCCCTGCAGCAGCAGCCGGTTGCCTTCGTGTTCGAGCACCTTCGCCGGTGCATGCGCCAGCCACGGATCCGGCGGCCACTGCGCGGCGGCCTTGCGCCGCGCCGGGTTCAGCGTCTGCTCCAGCCACCACGCCGATTGCGGGCCGACCCAGACCTCGTGGCCCATGTAGCCGATGTTCTCGCCGGCGGCTTCCACCTTCGGCTCCGGCTGCGACTGCACCGCCTCGCCGGTGCGCAGCAGGTTGGGCGCGCCGGGCAGCGAGAAGTGCAGCACGCGCCCGCCCAGGCGCGGCGAGACCTCCAGCTGCAGCTTCGGGCTTTCCAGCCGCACCGTCGAAGGCGCGCCGGCGGGTGCTGCGGCGGCGGTACCGGCGCAGGCAAGGGCCGCGGCCAGCAGGCCGGACAGCACGGTCAACGTTCGCATCGCATCCCTCCCCGCTTCTCCCGGGGAGCGAGTCTGCCACGCCGGCGGCGACCGGGTTCGCACCACGGCCGGGACGGGGGTTCGCAGGCGTCCGCATGCCGGCGAATCCCCTCTGCCGGGAGCACCGCTAGAACCGCGACGACGCCAGTTCGACGTCGGCGTTGCGCCAGGCGTCGGCGAACTGCCGGTGCACCTGCGCGGCTTCCGGCTTGCCCTGCGCCTGGAGGCTTTGCGCCAGGCCGAACAGCGACCAGCCGTTGCCGGGATTGCGCCGCAGTTCCTCGCGATAGACCGCTTCGGCATCGGACGCGCGCCCGGCCTCGAGCAGGACCGCGCCCAGCGTCTGCCGCACCGGCGCATGCCAGCCCGGCGGTTCGTCGTAGGGAATGCCGTCCTCGATCGCGACCGCTTCGCGCAGCGCCGCCACCGCCGCATCGGGGTCGCCGCGGGCCGCGGCCAGTTCCGCGGTGACGGTGCGTTCGGCGATCCTGGCCGCGTAGCTCAGCGGATAGCGGTCCCACACCGTCAGCGCGTCCAGCGCCGGGTCGGCGGCGATCGGGCCCAGTGCGGCGAGGTGGCGTTCGGCGTCGTCGAGCCGGGCCTGCCGCACCGCCGCCATGCCCTGCGCGTAGTGCCAGATCGCGGTGGCGTAGGGCAGATCTCCGGCCGGGTTCGGTGCGGCGGCGATCTCGTCCCAGCGCCCGAAACGGACGCGGTCGAACCACGGCGTCAGCCAGTAGTGCTGCAGTCCGGCGTATCCGGGCTCGCGCATCAGCTCCTGCAGGCTGGTGCGTTCGGCGGTGGCCGATGCCGAATCCCGCGCCACCGCGCCGTTGCCTTCCATGCTGGCGGCGAACCACAGGAAGTGGTGGTTGTGCGGCACGTAGCCGAGCGGATACACGCCCTGGGTGTTGCCGCGGCACAGCGCGAGGTAGGCGTCGTCGGCCTCGATCGCGCGCTGGTTGGCGATGACCGCGTCGTGCCAGCGGCCGACGCGCGCGTAGATGTGCGCGGGCATGTGCACGAGGTGGCCCGACCCGGGAACCAGCTCGCGCAGGCGATCGGCCGCCGCCGCGCCGCGCTGCGGATCGGCCGAGGCCTCGACCGCGTGGACGTACAGGTGCAGCGCGCCGGCATGGTCGGGATCGCGCGCCATCACCGATTCCAGGGTCTCGACCACTTCGGCGGTGTGCCCTTTCGGGCGCAGTTGCGCGTCGTAGTAGTCCCAGGGCTGCAGGTCCATCAATGCCTCGGCGTGGAACACGGCCGCATCGAGGTCGTCGGGCCGCTTGCGGGCCAGCTCGCGGGTGGCGGCGGCGTACGCCTCGTCCAGTGCGCCGCGGTCCTCGGGGGGGTGCTCCGCGTAGCGGGCGGACAAGGCCTCGATGAACGCCTGCTCGCGTTCGCCCGCGCCCGGCGCGAGTTCGCGCGCGCGCTGCAGGCGCTGCCACGCGTCGGCGTTGTCGGCCGGGTCCATCGTCGCGTTCACGTGCGGCCCCAGCACCAGCGACGCGCCCCACCAGCACATCGCGCATTCCGGATCGAGCTCGGCGGCCTTCAGGAACGAGCGCTCCGCGGCGTCGTGGTTGAACCCGTAGGCCAGCATCATTCCCTGGTCGAACCAGCGCTGCACCTCGGGGTGCTTCGTCGTCACCGGGAAGCCGTAGTCGCCCAGGCCCTCGAGCAGGTGGGCGCCGATCATCGCCATCTCGGGCGGCGATACGGCCGGTTCCGCGACCGCGGGCGCTTCCCGCCTGCAACCGGCGCAGGCAAGCGCCAGCAAGGCCGCACTGCACGACAAGGCGATGGAACCTCGAACGCTCATGACGATCTCCGTGGAGACAGGGACAAGCCTGCGAACGCTGCGCACGCACGCGACCGGACACGGCGGCGCGGGGAAATCCGACCGGGGAGGAGGAGGCGAGCGGCTGCCCGGAGACGCCGGCCTGCCTCCGCTACATGGTCTGGGTCGGCTTGTCGGCGTTGAGTGTGCCGGCCAGCAGGGTCTCGATCCGGTTCCTGACCGTCTCGCCCTCGGTGCCTTCGGGGAACTGCACGCCGATGCCGGCGTTGCGGTTGCCCTGCGCGCCGGCCGGGGTCACCCACACCACCTTGCCGGCGATCGGCAGGCGGTCGCTGGAATCGGGCAGCGTGAGCAGCAGGAACACCTCGTCGCCGAGGAAATAGCGCTTGGGCGTCGGCACGAAGATGCCGCCGTGGCGGATGTACGGCATGTACGCGTTGTACAGCGCAGCCTTGTCCTTCACCGCCAGTGACAGGATGCCCTGGCGTCCGCTCGCAGCACTCATCGGTTCTCCCCTTTGCCAGCCGCCTGCGCCCGCGCGTCGTCGCGCCAGGCCAGCAGGAGGTCCGTCACCACCAGGTCGGCGCGCACCGTGCTGCGCAACAGCTCGCGGGCACGGTTGGCGGCGTCGAACCAGGCCGCCAGCTTGTGCAATCGCTCCGGATCGGTCAAGCCGGCCGCGCCGGCCTGGTCCCGCGCACGCGCGATCGCATGCTCGGCGGCGTGGCGCAGGCGCTCGCCGGCGTGCTCGTCGCCGGCCCAGCGCAGCGCCACTTCCAGCGGGTCGCCGCGCCCGGATTCCAGCGCCCCCAGGTCGGTGGCGACCTGGCGGCGCAGGGCCAGGCCGTCGCCCCGCAGCCATTCGTCGGCCAGCCCCGGGTTGCCGCGGGCCGCGTCCAGCGCCTCGGCCGCGGCGGCGCCGGCGTGCCCCCGCGCCTGCAGCCAGGCCAGCGCCTCGTCGCGCGGCGGCAGGTGGAACCCCAGCCGCTGGCAGCGGCTGCGGATGGTCGCCGGCAGGCGTGCCGGCTGCGAGGCCACCAGCCACAGGTAGCGGCCCGGCAGCGGCTCTTCCAGGGTCTTGAGGATCGCGTTCCAGGCGGCGTTGTTCACCGCATCGGCCGGCTCGACCAGGGCCACGCGCGTGCCGAACTCGGCCGACATCTCCAGCCGCTCGGACAGCTCGCGGATCTGGTCGATCACGATCTCGGTGCGCATCCGCGGCGGACCCGGCTTGAGCCGCCATTCGTAGCCGACCAGCAACAGGTCCGGATGCGCGCTGTGGCCGCGGGGCTGGGCCGGGGAACCGTCCGGCCGCGTTTCCAGCGGGTCGCGCTGGGAACGCGCGGCGAACAGCTGGCAACTGCGGCAGCGGCCGCAGGGCTGGCCCGGCGCGGCGGGCGCCTGGCACAGGACGTAGCCGGCGAGCGCCTCGGCGACCGCGCGCTTGCCCAGCCCGGCCGGGCCGCAGAACAGCAGCGCATGGCCCATGCGCCCGGAATCCAGCGCCGCCACCGCCTGGTCGAAGACCCGCTGCTGCCAGGGTGCCAGTGCTTCGCTCACCGCGGGGGCTCCTGCCCACCGCCATCCAGCCAGGCATCGAGCGCGGCAGCCACGGCCGCACCCACCTCGCCCGGCGGGCGCGCGGCGTCGATCACGCGGAAACGCGCCGGTTCGGCGGCGGCGCGGCGGCGGAAACCGGCGCGCACGCGTTCGAAGAAATCGTCCTGCTCGCTCTCGATCCGGTCCGGCCACAGGTCGCGGCCCGTGGTGCGGGCGCGGCCTTCGCGCACGTCCAGGTCCAGCAGCAGGGTCAGGCCCGGGCGCAGGCCGACCGCGCGCCGTTCCAGTTCGGCGATCCAGGCCGGGTCCAGGCCGCGGCCGTCGCCCTGGTAGGCGTAGCTCGAATCGGTGAAGCGGTCGCTGACCACGAACGCGCCGCGCTGCAGCGCCGGGCGCACCACCTCGCGCACGTGCTGGGCGCGGGCGGCGAACACCAGCAGCAGTTCGGCCTCGGCCGACAGCGGCTCGTCCTCGTCGCCCTCGCCGCGCAGGCTCTGGCGGTTGTCGAGGATCAGCGCGCGGATCTTCTCGGCCAGCGGCGTGCCGCCGGGCTCGCGGGTCAGCACCACCTCGTGGCCGCGCCGCTGCAGGGTGTCGCGCAGCGAGGCGATCGCGGTGCTCTTGCCCGCGCCTTCGCCGCCCTCCAGGCTGATGAAGCGCGGGTGGGTCAGGAGCGCGGCGCTCATCGCGGCGCCTCCGCTTCGCCGTCGCGCCGCGGCGCCGGGGATTGCGCCTGCATCGCGGGCGTGCAGTTGCGCCGGCGCTGGTAGCAGTCGACCGCGGCGTTGTGCTCGGCATAGGTCGCCGAGAACACGTGGCTCCCGTCGTTGCGCGAGACGAAATACAGCGCGTCGCCTTGCGCCGGGTCCACCGCCGCCCGCAGCGCGGCGCGGCCGGGCATGGCGATCGGCGTGGGCGGCAGGCCGGCGCGGGTGTAGGTGTTGTATGGCGTGTCGGTGGTCAGGTCGCGGCGGCGGATGTTGCCGTCGTAGGCGCTGCCCATGCCATAGATCACGGTCGGGTCGGTCTGCAGCAGCATGCCCTTGCGCAGGCGGCGGGCGAACACGCCGGCGATCTGCGGGCGCTCGTGCGCCTGCCCGGTTTCCTTCTCCACGATCGAGGCCAGGACCAGCGCTTCCTCGGGCGACTTCAGCGGCACGTCGGCGGCACGCGCCTCCCAGGCCTGGGCCAGCGCCTGCTCCATCGCCGCGTGGGCGCGGCGCAGGATGTCCAGGTCGCTGTCGCCGCGCTGGTACAGGTAGGTCTCGGGCAGGAAGCGGCCTTCCGGGTGCTGGTCCGGGTGGCCGAGCGCGGCCATCAGCGCCGCGTCGTCCATGTCGCCGGTCTCGTCGAGCAGCGGCTCGGCCGCGGCCAGCGCGGCGCGCAGCTGGCGGATGTTCCAGCCTTCGACCAGGGTGACCCGGTAATGGACCACGCGGCCGTCGCGCATGCGCTGCAGCAGTTCGCGCGGGGTCAGCTGCGGCGACAGTGCGTACTCGCCGACCTTGAGCCGGCCGGCGGCGTCCATCTGCCGCGCCAGCAGGCGCCACTCCAGGTCATGCCCGGCATCGACGCCCGCCGCGCGCAGGCGGCCGAGTACGCCGGCGAAGCCGTCGCCACGCTCGATCCGCACGCTGTCGGCGGTGGTGCCGCTGGCCGCCGGCGCATCGGCGAAGCGCTGGTAGTGGGTCCAGCCCCAGCCCGCCAGCGCGGCCGCGGCGAGCAGCAGCAGGCACAGCAACACCAGCACCCGGCGCAGCGCGCCCTTACGTCCTGCAGCCACGGCCACCTCTTCGAATACGGTACCGCCCAGCATACCGTGCCGGAATGGCGGGATCCGCGACCCGCAACCACGCCGAAGCTGTCCGATCGCCAGTGCCCTTGTAGGAGCTCCCTTCAGGGGCGACCCGATTCCGTTGGAAGGCGCCGCATTCAACGCGCAGCCTCCGGATCGGTGACGTTGAACGCAGCAGCGCCCCTCCCTCCTCGGGTCGCCCCTGAAGGGAGCTCCTACAAGGCGGAACGCCACCGTCCGCGTCCGGGCGCCGGGGGCGAATGCCCTCCGGTCGGGAGAGAACCGGATTCAGGCCGGCCGCTCCAGCGCCCGCAGCAGCCCGCGCGCCTTGGCCCGGGTCTCGTCCAGTTCGCGCTCGGGCACCGAGTCGGCGACGATCCCCGCACCGGTGCGGAACACCGCCTCGTCGCCCTGCACTTCGGCGCTGCGGATCAGGATGTTCAGGTCCAGGTCGCCATCGCGGTTGAGCCAGCCGATCGCGCCGGTGTAGGCGCCGCGCGGCACGCCTTCCAGCTCGGCGATGATCTGCATGCAGCGCACCTTCGGGCAGCCGGTGATGGTCCCGCCGGGGTACACCGCGGCGATCACCTGCCCCGGCGTGGCGTCCGCGCGCAGGATCCCGCGCACGTTGCTGACGATGTGGTGGACATGGGCATAGCTTTCCACCGTCATCAGCTCGTCGACCTGCACGCTGCCGGGCACGCAGACCCGGCCCAGGTCGTTGCGCTCGAGGTCGATCAGCATCACGTGCTCGGCGCGCTCCTTGGGGTGGCCGACCAGTTCGCGGATCCGCGCCGCGTCGTCGTCGCCCTCGAAGCGCGGGCGGGTGCCGGCGATCGGGCGGGTTTCGGCCACTCGGCCGCGCACCGAGACCAGCCGCTCCGGCGAAGAACTGGCCACCGCCCAGCCGTCGCCGGCGAACAGGCCGGCGAACGGCGCCGGGTTGGCCTGGCGCAGGCGCGCATACAGCGCGGCCGGGTCCAGCGGCGCGTCGAAGCGCGCGCGCCAGCCGCGCGAGAGGTTGACTTGGAACACGTCGCCGGCGCGCAGGTAGTCGAGGATCCGCTCCACACCGTCGAGGAAATGCTGCGGCGCGCCCTCTTCGATCGCCCGTGGCGGCTGCCACGCCGGCAGCGGCGGCAGCGCGCGCGCCGCGGCCAGGTCGTCCAGGATCGCCTGCAGCGCACCGGCATGCGCCTCCTCGGCCAGGGCCACGCATTCGCCGCTGGCGCAGTCGCGCAGCACCGCCGCCGGGCAGCGCAGCGCCAGTGCCTGCGGTCGTGCGCCGTCGTGGCCGCCGCCGCGCACGGGCAGCCGCAGCACCGGTTCGACCTGCATCGCCAGTTCGTAGTCCAGCAGCAGCGCCCAGCCGCCCCGGAACGGCCAGCGCGGTTCTTCGGCGGGAACGCGCGCCTGGCGCCAGCGTGCGTCCAGTGCTTCGAGGAAGGTCCCCGCCTGCGCCGCGCCGTCCAGGTCGCGGGTGACGCCGTCGGCATCCAGCCGGAGCCCGCCGCCGTCGGCGGCCAGCAGCAGGTCCCAGCGCCCCTGCACGGTGCCCGAGGCCGCCGACTCCAGCAGCAGCGGATAGCGCGACGGCGCGGACCGGTGCAGCGCGAGCAGGTCGGTGCCGGCGGGGAGCGGATGGGAACGGAGCATGGCCGGTGCGGCCTTCGGCGTCAGATCCGCTTGAACACCAGCGTGCCGTTGGTGCCGCCGAAACCGAAACCGTTGGACATGGCCACGTCGACCCGGGCCTGGCGCGCCACGTTCGGCACGTAGTCCAGGTCGCAGCCCTCGCCCGGGTTCTCCAGGTTGATGGTCGGCGGGACGATGCCCTGGTGGATCGCCAGCACCGAGAAGATCGCCTCGATGCCGCCGGCCGCGCCGAGCA